>CALCQV010000092.1 GCA_937894795.1 uncultured Bacteroidales bacterium | reverse complement strand
GGAAATCACACTAAAGAACCTGGCAAGCATTATCCAGGCCCGCATGGAAGAAATCATTGAGCATGTGCACTTTGAGATTAAAAACTCAGGATATGAGAAAAAACTGATTGCCGGCATTGTACTCACAGGCGGTGGGGCTTTGTTGAAACATGTCACTCAGCTTACCGAGTTTATTACCGGCATGGATACCCGTATTGGTTATCCCAATGAATATCTGGCTCCCGGTGTACCCGAGGAAATGGCCAGCCCTATGTATTCCACAGGTATAGGCTTGGTGATTATTGGACTAAAGAGATACGAAAAAGAGGTTGTTAAATCAGATAAAACCGATAAAGTTCAAAAACCTGAAAAGAAACCTACCAAGTCCTTTCTTGACAAGATCAAGAAGTTTTTTGAAGAGGATGGAGTATAATAGATATTAACAAATAACCTGTTGATAAAAAAGTCATAAGGTATTTAAAGAACCCACAATTAACAAGTAAATTTAGGAGATAAAAATATGCCCGAAATGCTGAAGTTTGAAATGCCGAAAAATCAATCCTCCATTATAAAAGTAATTGGCGTAGGCGGAGGGGGTAGCAATGCAGTTACCCACATGTTTAAGCAAGGAATCAGAGGGGTGGACTTTGTTATATGCAATACTGACTGTCAGGCCCTTGATACCAGTGCTGTTCCTATAAAAGATAAACTGGGCACCAAAGGCCTGGGCGCCGGTTCTATTCCCCAGGTTGGTAAAGAGGCTGCTACTGAAAATATTGACCAGATCAGGAAGTTATTGGAGAATAACACTAAAATGGTCTTTATCACTGCAGGTATGGGTGGAGGTACCGGTACGGGTGCAGCACCTGTAATTGCTTCTCTGGCTAAAGAATTGGGCATTCTTACAGTCGGCATTGTAACCCTCCCATTCTCCTTTGAGGGAAGAAAACGTGCTCAGCAGGCAAGAGCCGGTGTTGATGAACTCCGCAAATCGGTCGATACATTGCTTATTATATGCAATGACAAACTTCGGGAATTGGAAGGTGATCTCAAACTATCAGAAGCATTCAGCAAAGCAGATAATATTTTAACCGTCGCTGCTAAGGGTATAGCCGAAATAATTACAGTTACCGGTTATATAAATGTGGACTTCGAGGATGTCAAAACGGTAATGCAGGGAAGCGGCAAAGCTATCATGGGCTCCGGTATGGCCAGTGGTGAAAATAGAGCACTTGAAGCCGTTCAAATGGCTATGACATCACCTTTGCTTGACGATGCCAACATTAGAGGTGCCAGCAATATCCTGCTTTATATTTCGTCGGGCAATGAAGAAATCACTCTTGATGAAGTGATGGAAATAACTGACTATATTCAACATGAAGCCGGATCAACCGCCGATATAATCTGGGGTAATGGAACCGATGAATCCCTTGGTGATAAGATCAGTCTGACTCTCATTGCTACCGGTTTTGATTCCAAGAATAAAAGTCTGGAAGAAACTGAAAAAATAGTCTATAATCTTAATAGTACAAATACAACCCCCGAGCCTCCCAAGGAGGTTTATCAGGCTGCTCCCATAGAAGAAGTTCAGCTGATTACTCCTTCAATTGATGACAATTTACCACAAGGCAACAATCTGAATCAGCACTCTGAGGCAGAAGCGAATAAGGAGGATCAACGTATTTATACTTTTGAAATCCCCGGTTCCTCAGTAACTGGTTCAAAAGGACCGGAACCGGCAATCATTCCTGAAAGAAAAACACCCCCCGGTTTTAATTTCCTGAAAACTTTCAAGAGTGATAAGAATGATCCTGAAGTCAGGCAAGAGGAGATTTCCAAAGATCGTACCCAGAAACTTGAGGAGATGA
>CALCQV010000091.1 GCA_937894795.1 uncultured Bacteroidales bacterium | reverse complement strand
CACAGGAAATAACCGGACTACCCACTGGCACAGCCAGGAATGTGATTTCAATGTTGATCAATGACGACTATATTTATATCTCAACAGGTGCAGGAATATACCGTTCAGCCAATAGTGATGTCATCAGTTGGTCGCTCCAAACAATTACTCCTGCCAATATTACCATCAGCAAGCTATTCCCCAGCGGTACGGATGTTTTTGCAACTACCAACATGGGCGTGCATATTTCAGCTGACACCACAGCATCGTGGTCTCCGGCATACAATGGAATGCTTGGATTATTGGTTGATCAGATAACTACAGCGGGAGGAAACGATATATTTGCTTCCATGAATACCGGCAACTTCTTCCGCTCTGATGATTTCGGCGAAACCTGGGAAATGGGAAATATGCCGGGATCTCCCTTCTTCTTCAACAATTACCTTTTCCTTTACAATGATAATGGGTGGATTTACCGTTCTTCAGATAATGGAGTTACCTGGCAGCAAATATATGAAATAGGTACCCTCACAAGATTCAGCTCCATGGGCTCTACTCTCTTTGCGCGGATTACTTGTTGCGAAATAGTTTTCTATTCAACCGACAACGGCATTACATGGGCACCCGCGACAGGTGCATCATCACAGATTTTCAGCATGGCAGTTGATGGGACCAATCTGTTTGCAGGTACCCAGATGCAGGGGGTGATAAAGTCCCTGGATAATGGGGCTACATGGACAGAAACCTCTTTACCCATGGATGTTCCGGTACGTACGGTTGTTACCAACGGCACCTACGTTTTTGCCGGTACGAGCAATTTTTATGAAGATCCTCAAATCACTCCGGTGGGAATATATCGTTCAGGCGACAATGGCAATACATGGCAATTGGTTAATACCGGACTGGTTAATTTAGATATCTGTTCTATGGTTTTCAATGGTAACGATTTATATGCCGGCACCAAAGGGGGCGTTTTCAAATCAACGAACAATGGCGACAGCTGGACATTGGTAAACGATGGCTTTACGACTCCGCCGGTTGCCTTCTCTCTTTATATTGCAGGTGATTACCTGTTTACAAATAATTGGGTAACCTCCGTTGGTGGTCCCGTATACCGCAAGCTGCTGGCGGGTTCGGCTCCAGAACAACCATCAGCAATTACTGGTGAAGTTTTCCCTTGCACCGGTTCCTCACAAACCTATAGCGTAACAAATGTTGAAGGAGTAACTTATTCATGGCAGGTGCCCGCCGACTGGGTAATTGAATCGGGCAATGGCACCAACTCCATCACTGTTACCGTGGGCAACAGTAGCGGCATTGTTCTGGTAATTCCCTCCAATGGCTGGGGCAATGGCCCGTCACAATTCCTTGCTGTGAATCCTGTTTTAAGCGTTCCCGCACCACCTGATACCATTACAGGCCCGGTTAATCCTGTTATAAATTCGGTGGTTGAATATAGTGTAACACCCGAATTGGGAGTGACTTACACCTGGACATTTCCCGAAGGGTGGTTGCAACAAAGCGGTGCCAATTCAAATGTAGTCACCGTGCTGGTGGGTGAGAACTCAGGCGTTATTACCGTAACACCGGCATCATCATGCGGTACGGGCGAACCGGCACAGTTAACCGTTGACCCCGTAAGCTCCAGTTTCCCGGCTGTTTTTACGGTTACCGGTGGCGGAACCTATTGTGAAGGGGATGAAGGGTTACCAGTTGGACTATCAGGATCACAGATTGATGTTAGTTATACCCTCTATAAGGATGGGGTTGCACAAACTCCAACAATGGCAGGAACCGGCAACCCATTGAACTTTGGAAACCAGCCTGAAGGAACCTATACCATATTCGCCGACAATGGCATCAACTCCGTTCAAATGGACGGAAACGCTGTAATTACTGCTGCTGCCACCCTTACCATAGGTGTTGTAATAACAGCCGATGATACTTCCGTATGTGATGGTTCGGAGGTAACCCTGACCGCCATTCCTCAAAACGGTGGAACTCCCTATTACCAATGGTACATTAACAATACTCCTCAAGGTACTAACCAGCCAACCTTCACATATACACCTGCCAACGGCGACCAGGTTTATGTGAACATGACCTCCAGTTACAGTTGCACAAATATAAATCCCGCTCCATCAAATATTATTGAGTTTGAGGTGGCTGAAATAGTCACTCCTTCAGTAACCATCATGGCAAGTGAGAACCCTGTAATAGCCGGCACTCCGGGAACTTTTACAGTTGAATCCGTTAACGGAGGTGATGCCCCGCAGTATTTGTGGTTTGTAAATGGGATAAACGTGGGCAGTGGCGATACATTTACCTATGTGCCTCAAAACAATGACCTGGTGTATGTAGTCATGACCAGCACACTTGAATGTGTAACAATTAACACTGTTCTGTCAAACACCGTGATGATAGAAGTTATTACGGCTACAGATCCTTACATTGACAGTTCACTGAGAATTAGCACAAGAGACAACATCCTGATCATTGAAAAAGCCGGGGGATTAAGTGGCATGGTAAGGATTTACAGCCTGACCGGTCAGCTTGTATCTGAACAGAAACCTTCAGGACAAACCAAATTGGAAATACCAATCAATTCAGGTAGCGGAATATATATGGTAAAAATAACCAATGATGAATATCAATGGAACACCAAGGTATTCCTTAAATAATCCACTTGTTTATTAGTGACCGGGTCTAATGGCACTTTATTAGTGAAGAGTAAATAGTGAGTTGCGGTAAAAAACTGCAGTAAACTAGGAGAGGTTGTTAAGGACAGGCAATTTTCTTCATGTTGAGTCCGGCAAAGCCCATAAGGGTGGAGCCGGACTTTATGCTTTTTGGGGATTAATGGAATGAAGATGCTCGCGTTGTTTGTCCGGGCATTGATTTTTATATATTAATTTGTACTTTTGACTGCATGAGAACTCTGCACTTTCTTGCTGCCTTATGTTTAGTTTTGTCAACCTTATCCTTTGATGGGTTTTCGCAGTCAGTGACGCACGATAGCTTGCGTAAGGCCCTGCTTTCTGAGAAGATGCCTGCCGGTAAAGTGAATACCCTTATCGCCTTGTCGGAAATTAATGAGAGTGAGAATCCCGCCGAGAGTGTCAGGTATGGTAAGGAAGCCTATCAACTGGCCTACCATAATGATCTTGAGGTTGAATCAGTGCGGGCGCTACTTCAGTTGTCAAATAGTTATATCCGACTGAGCAAATTCCAGGAGGCTTTTGAGAATGCCGACAAGGCACGTGAATCAGCAAAACAGCTTGACCTGAGTGATCTTTATGCCAGGGCCATTGGGGTTATAGGCCTTATTTATCATGAAATTGGCGATTATGAGAATAGCGCAAAGTATGATTTTGAATACCTGCGATATTTTGAAGAGAAAAAGGACCAGAAGCAAATCGGTATAGCCTACGGTAACATCGGCATTGATTTTATCAGCCAGGGGAATTATAAGAAAGGACTGGAATATCTTGAAAAATCATTCAATATTGCCAAGGAGTTGAATGATTATGACGGCATGGCTTATCAGTATAATAATATTGCCGGCGTATACAGCGAATTCTACAAGGACTACCTGATGGCCCTCAATTATTATAAAGAAGCTCTGGCAATTAATTACAGACTTAATGATGAGCGGCAGAAGGGAATTTATCTGATGAATATCGGCAACTGCTATTCCCGCCTGCACAATAATGATAGCACTCTAAAATTCTATAATACCGCTCTTGGAATTTTTCGCAGCATCAATAACCCTCTCCTGCTTGCCGAATGCCAGACTCTACTTGCTGAGCACCTTATGAAGTCAGGGCATCTGACTTCAGGAAGGCAATTTGCCGACAGTGCCCTCGATATCAGCATCAGGAATGATTATATGGAACAGCAAAAGGCCTCGGCGGCCCTATTACATAGAATAATGCTTGAACAGCATGATACACTTTCCGCTTATCGTTATGCAATGATTGAAAATGCTGTAAAGGATAGCCTCGTAAAAATATCTAACCAACAGGAGGTGTATAAACTGGAGTTCCAGTATAATTATGAGAAGCAGGATAAGTTGAAACAGATTGCCCGACAGCGCAGGGAGACGATGATGATTGTGATTATGGGCAGCATGCTTTCAGGCTTGATCATTTTGTTCCTGCTGTTTTCACGTCACCGCATAAAGTCAAAGAATATTACGCTTGAGAAGGAGTCAATTGAGAAGGAGCTTGGTTTCAAGAATAAGGAGCTGACCATCAACCTTATTTCTCTGATCAAGAAGAATGAGATGCTCTCTGATATTTCCAATAAGTTGGTGCAGATTGGTGGTGCCGCGCGAAATGAGGAGACCAAGGATGCTATAAATAAGATAAGTCGTGAGGTGCGCATGAGTGCCGACGATAAGATGCTGAAGGAGTTCTCCCTCCGTTTCCAGGATGTGCATGCCGGTTTCTACGAAGCACTGCTGCAGAAATTTCCTGATTTGACCCAGAATGAATTGAAGTTATGTGCCTTCCTTCGACTCAATATGTCGAGCAAGGATATTTCAGAACTTACCGGTCAGCGGATTCTGACTATTGACCACGCCCGCTATCGCCTCAGAAAAAAACTCGGCATTTCAAATGTCGAGGTTAACCTGGTGACCTTCCTGTCGCAAATTTAATATTATTTTCCTTTACGTTGTATATCAACGTTTTACATCTGCATGTGTATAAAATGTAGGGGTAAAATTTTTACTGCTTATGACTATTGTAGTGGTTGAAAATTTGCATTCAGCCCATTGCAGTGCAGATATTTGCTGCATTCTATGATAATGAACCGATAAAATGCAGAAGCAACAAAAAAAAACCAACAGGGATTTAAAGGAGTCCAAAAAAAGTAATACAGGCAACAAGGCAATTGATGATGAGCGCGAAATCAAAGAGTTTATCCATAGATTGAAATTACAGCGCGAACTATTGAAGAATTTTATTGATCCTTCAACGACAGATATAGAGATAGAGGTGGTGGGGCAGGAAAAGGATGAGGATGAGAAACAGATTACAGATAATGATGAGGGACAAGTGACAACAGAGAAGCGTGAGAGTCATCAGGAGCATTCGGTTACAGGCAAGTAAATTAAAGTTGAACCCTATAAAAACAATACCATGACAAACAACACTACCATTAAATTATCGGCACTGCTATTGGCTATGCTCATTTCATTGATGAGCCGGTCAATGGCAGCTACGGTAACTTCAGTACAATCAGGTAATTATTCGGCAGGATCAACGTGGGCTGGCGGCGTTGCCCCGGCTTACGGCGATAATATCATCATTTCCACAGGTCATACGGTTACCCTGGATGCTGCGGCAGCCACGGCAGGCATTGTCACGGCTTTCTACATCACCATTCAGGCAGGTGCGGTGCTCGACAATGATATCTACCATCTGCGCATTGATAATGCGGTGATAGGCAATCCTATATATACCAACAACGGCACACACCTCGGCACCGGGAATCTCCTGTTGTATAATAACGGCAAAACAGCCATGCAGGGAAACGGTGTGGTGAACTGCAGTATTGTGTATGGCAATTACGCGTTGGAGCTGCTGGGCGGCTGCAATATCACGTTGAACGGCAACATTCAGCCGGGAACAGGCGGTGACAATCCCGGAATTATAGAGGGCTGGAACGGCAGTGGCGGAACGCTTACCATCAATGGAAATCTGTTGACTGATCCGTTGCGCGGTGGTTCAGTGATGAATCACACCGCCACTATTACGGTTAATGGCAATGTGGAGATGTTGGGCAGCTCAAATGCAGGGGCAGGTTCTGTTATTGAGATTGGCCCGGCCGGGGCTTTAAATATTTCAGGCGACCTTTTACTGGGTCCCTTTTCCAGTTATTGCCAGAACTATGGTCAGGTTTCCGTTGGCGGTGATCTGCTGGGTGGTTGGGATACCTATTTCATCCAGGAGGTGAATGCGGTTGCCTCTTTCGGCGGCACTATTTTCCCCGATGGGGAGGGTTTTCTGTTTGCCGTGGAGAGTCCCATCAATGGACCTTCTCTTCCTAATACGGTGAAATTCATAGGGAACATCGCTCAGGTAATTCCTGTTCCCACGGATGGCGCTTACGCGGATATGGTAATCGAGAATTCCAATGCCGTGGCTTCCATGGCAGCCGATATGGTCGTGATGGGTAATCTAACCATTGAGCCGGGTGCTGCCCTTACGGTGGAATCGGCAGGTTCTCTTTCGGTTTCAGGAACACTTTCGATAAACAGTGATGCCACTGGCACCGGGTCTTTCATTAACAATAGTAGCATGTCAGCGACCGTTAACCGGTATATTGAAGGCTTTACGGATGCTGCACATGGCTGGCACTTTTTAAGTTCACCGGTGGCCTCTCAGCCTATCAGTGCCTTTCATACCCCCGGCTCAGGCAGTGATTTCTATAAATGGGATGAGCCAGCAGGTAATTGGATTAACCGTACCGATGAGGGTGGTGTATTGAATCCTGAGTTTGAAACAGATTTTGTAGTTGGCAGAGGGTATCTTATGGCGAATGCCGTCACCGGTACTTCGCAGTTTAGCGGATTGTTGAATGTGGTGGATGTTCCGGTTGCCAACCTGACTAACTCCACCGGTCTGCCCTACTCCGGTTGGCATCTGTTGGGCAATCCCTTTAGCAGTGCCCTTGCCTGGAACAACGGCGATTGGCTGCTTAATAATGTTGATGCGGTGTGCCAGATTTGGAATGAAGCCAATGCCAGTTATTCGGTTGTTGGCGCCGGTGGGTTCATCCCGTCAACTAATGGTTTTATGGTACATGCCTCTGTTAACAATGCTTCCTTGACTATTCCGGCAAGTGCTCGTACGCACAGCAGCACGGCGTGGTACAAGTCGGCGAATGAAACTACTGATCGCCTTACGCTGGTTGCCCATGATTATGAGGGGGCAACAGCACAGACAGCGCTTATAGGTTTTGCATCGGATGCCACAGAAGGTTATGATGCTCAATACGACAGTTATTTCCTTTCAGGTCATGCGCCCCTGTTTTACAGTTACAACGGGGAGGAGAATTATGCGCTGAACACCTTGCCGGTTGATGCCATGGCAAATATTATTCCGCTGGGATTTGTTAAAAATAGTGGGAGTGCTTTCACCATCGAGATGACGGAAAATACTACAGAACAATCGGTTTACCTTAAGGACGAGCTCACCGGACAGGTTCAACTGCTCAACCAGGGTGCCTATTCCTTCACTTCATTGGAAGGCGATGATGCACAAAGGTTTTCACTCTATTTTGGAACATTGGGCAGGGATGATAAGCCTGTCGGTGAAGTGCTGAATGCTTGGATGACTAACGGCAACATCCATATAAGGAATTCAGAACCCGGTATGGTATATCTATATGATCTGCAGGGTCGCCTGCTGCGTTCTTTCGCGGTCAATATATCTTCCTTATATAGCACAACCATTGACCTTAACCCTGGCATCTATATGCTCAACTTACAATCAAAATCAGGAACAAGATCTGTAAAGTTATACGCCAGGTAATTGGAACCAGAACAAAACTTGTTCCCGTTAGATCGGGACAGGCTCCGACTTGTCGGGAGAACAAAGAACCAAAGCCTGCCCCGATCTATCGGG
>CALCQV010000090.1 GCA_937894795.1 uncultured Bacteroidales bacterium | reverse complement strand
CACGACCTGATAAACGGACAGGTCACGACCTGATAAACGGACAGGTCACGACCTGTCCCTACTGTGTCACGTTATATCCTTCATGGTTAATGAAATGCGTTTGCGCTGAACATCCACTTCAATGACCTTAACCTTTACGTGTTGGGTCAATTTTACTATTTCATTGGGATCCTTGATATATCGGTTGGCCATTTGGCTTACATGGACAAGGCCATCCTGATGGACCCCTATATCGACAAAAGCGCCAAATGCGGTGATGTTGGTTACAATACCGTTGAGGACCATGCCGGGATGAAGGTCTTCCACGGTGTTGATATTTTTGTCGAACTCAAACAAGTCAAATTTCTCACGGGGGTCTCGTCCCGGCTTGGAAAGCTCATCCAGTATATCAATGATGGTTGGCAATCCTGCCTTATCGGTTATAAACTGTTGAGGTTTGATTTTAGTGCGTATTTCTTTATTGCCCACCAGTTCCTTCACGCTGCAGTTAAGGCTTTGGGCCATTTTATTCACTATATGATAACTCTCAGGATGCACAGCGCTGCTATCGAGTGGGTTTTCGGCATCTCTGATGCGGAGGAAACCGGCAGCCTGTTCAAATGCTTTATCGCCGAAGCGGCTTACATTGAGTAGTTCGCCCCTGGATCGGAAGGCCCCATTCTTTTTGCGGTATTCCACAATCTTTTCAGCAAGGCCGGGGCCCAGCCCTGATACATAACTCAGCAGTTGCTTGCTGGCGGTGTTAAGCTCTACACCCACCTGATTAACGCAGTTAACCACGGTATCTTCAAGGCTGCGGGTAAGAGCCGGTTGATTCACATCATGCTGGTACTGCCCCACTCCTATTGACTTGGGGTCAATCTTCACCAATTCCGCCAGGGGGTCCATAAGCCGGCGGCCAATGGATACAGCTCCCCTAACGGTGACATCATACTCAGGAAATTCCTCACGGGCAGCTGAAGAGGCCGAGTATACCGAGGCTCCGCTCTCATTCACCATGATTGAGATTACAGGGCGGTCAAAGGGTATTTTACGTATAAAGTTCTCCGTTTCACGGCCGGCGGTTCCGTTACCTATGGCAATGGCTTCGATACCATAGGATTGTACCAGGTTTTTAATCTTTGAAACGGCCGCTCCCACTTCACTTTGTGGGGGATGTGGGTAGATGGTTTCGTTATGCAGCAGGTTACCCTGACGATCAAGGCACACCACCTTGCAGCCGGTCCTGAATCCCGGATCCAATGCAAGTACCATCTTCTGCCCCAGTGGTGGTGCCAACAATAACTGACGCAAGTTGATGGTAAATACCCTGATGGCCTCAAGGTCAGCCTTCTCCTTTACTATCTGTCGCATTTCATTTTCAATGGAGGGCTTCAGCAGTCGTTTGTACGAATCATTGATAGCCTGCATTACCTGTTGCCCGGCCGCGTTGGTTGATTTGATGAATATACGCTTCAGGGTTTCAATAGGGGTAGTTTCTTCGGGGTCAATGGAGAGCCTGAGGAAACCCTCCTCCTCGCCTCTGAACATGGCTAAAATGCGATGTGAAGGCGCTTTAAGGAGGTTCTCATGTACATCATAGTAATTCTGATAGAGTATTCCTTCCAGTTCCTTGCCTTTAACCGGCCGTGAACTTATAACAGCTTCGCGGGTAAACACACTTCGCATCCTCTCACGTGCAGTTTTATCCTCACTAACCCATTCGGCAATGATATCCCTGGCACCTGCCAGTGCTTCTTCTACCGTATTGACCGAGAGATCGGAATTGATAAACTCCTCAGCCTTGGCTTCAGGATCCATGGGCAGCTGTTTCATGATGAGTGTTGCCAGCGGCTCAAGCCCATGTTCACGGGCAATGGTGGCGCGGGTTCTTCTCTTTGGCTTGAAGGGCAGGTATATATCCTCCAGTTCGGTTAAGGTGGTGGCGGCCACTATTTCCTTTTCCAGTTCAGGGGTGAGCACTTCAAGCTCAGCCATGGAGCCCAGTATGAAATTGCGTCGTTTCTCAAGTTCCTGCAGTGATTCATAGTTGTCGCGCACGGCAGCGAGCACCACTTCGTCCATCCCTCCGGTCTTCTCTTTGCGATACCGGGCAAGGAAAGGGATGGTGGCACCTCCGTCCATCAGGTTGATGGTGTTGAATACCGGCCCTAACGGCAGGTTCATTATTTTACTTATCTGACCTGCAAACCATTCTTTACTTCGTTCTATCATGTCAACTTATGTTACTGCTGTTTTGTATGCTTAATGCTGTCCGCCAATGCTCAGGTGCCGGATATTTTATTTTTTACACCCGTGATAAAGCAATTGGGACACCTCTTATTCACAACGACTTTAACAATTGCTGTGGTATCAAAGGTATGGTTAAATTTGTCAACCAATGCCTGAACGGCCGATTCATCATCCTCTTCAGGCTGAAGTTTGTTGAACACTACCTTCCCGCCGGGATTCAGGCAACGGGAAAGATGACGGATAAAGTCAGCTGTTTCAAATTTAGCAGGCACCTTATCATCCACATAGATATCAACTGCTATCAAATCAAAGGTATCAGTGCACTGCTCCATAAAATCAAGCGCATCACTGAGAATAACCTTAAGGCCGGCCACCTTGTCAAGTGAGAAGTGCTTTCGGGCAGCCATGATAACCGCATTATCGACTTCAATACCGGTAATATTGCATAAAACCCCAAGCTCATCCCTCAGTATCTTAACCACGCTGCCGGCGCCAAGGCCGAGCAATAGCACCTTCGAGTTGT
>CALCQV010000089.1 GCA_937894795.1 uncultured Bacteroidales bacterium | reverse complement strand
AAATTTAGGACACAACCATGTACTGGTAGTGAAGGTAAAAACAAACGACAGGTTAAACCCTGCGGTTGATTCAGTAACCGACATATGGCCAACAGCTGAACCTCATGAAAATGAAGTATTTGATCTGCTTGGCATTAAGTTTAACAATCATCCGGAACCCCGTCGCTTGTTCCTTGATGACTCCTGGGGCTATCCTTTGCGCAAGGATTATCAGGATGATATTCACGTTGTATCTCGATAGATATGGAAGAATATAAAGAAATACTGCTTACATCCGATGAGATAAAAACTGATGATTATCTCGTTAACATGGGACCTCAGCATCCCAGTACCCACGGCGTTCTTCGGTTGTTGGTGAAGCTGGAAGGTGAAAAGGTACTCAACGTTCAACCTCATATTGGATATATCCATAGCGGGATTGAGAAAATGACCGAAAGCCTGAGCTATATTCAGATTCCTCATCTCACTGACCGAATGGATTATCTTGCTGCCCACATGAACAACGAGGCTGTTAGTCTTTGCGTTGAAAAGGGATTGCAGGTTGAAGTGCCTGAAAGAGCCAAGTATATCCGCACCATTTTTGATGAACTGCAACGTCTTGCTTCTCATCAGTTATGGTGGTGTGCTTTCGGAATGGATATGGGTGCATTGACAACATTCTTCTACGGACTTCGTGACCGTGAAGACATCCTTGATATATTTGAGGAAACATGTGGTGCACGCCTTACACTAAATTATAGTGTTCCCGGTGGAGTTATGTTTGATATCCATCCTAATTTCCAGCGTGATGTAAAGGCATTCATCAAGAAATTCAGGCAAAAACTGCCTGAATATGAAAGGTTGCTAACCGGTAATGTAATCTTCCAGGAACGCACCAAAGGTGTTGGCATTCTTTCTAAAGAAGATGCAATTGCCTATGGTGTAACAGGCCCATCAGCCCGAGCATCCGGTTTCTCTTGCGATATACGTAAGAAACAGCCTTATAGCGCCTATCCTTATGTAAAATTCAAAGAGATATTGGGAACAGATGGTGATACTTTTACACGCTATCATCTTCGTATTCTGGAAATGTATGAATCAATGAATATCATTGAACAATTGATTGACAACATCCCGGAAGGTGATTACGCAGTTAAGATGAAGGGTGTTACCAAGTTGCCTGAAGGCGAATATTATCAACGGGTTGAAACCGGTCGTGGCGAATTTGGCGTCTATATTATTTCTGACGGCAAAAAGAACCCCTATCGCATGAAGTTCCGTTCACCGGGCTTCTCAAATCTATTTGCTATCAACAATATAGCTAAAGGATGGAAGATTGCCGACCTGGTAGCCATTATGGGCACATTCGACCTGGTTATTCCAGATATTGACCGATAATATTATAACGATTCAAACTACTGAACAATAATACGATGGCCTTTAATATTTACGATTTCACCCCGTTAACAAAGTCTATTCACGATTCGCTTTCTGCCAGTCTTAACCCGACTGCCACATTAGCCGTTGAATGGCTTATTGTAGGAGTTGCCTACCTGCTCTTCGTTGCATTATTCGGATTATTCCTTGTATATGCTGAACGTAAAGTGTGCGCCGCTTTCCAGCAGCGACTCGGACCCATGAGAGTTGGTCCGTGGGGACTACTTCAAACCATTGCCGACTTTATCAAGTTGCTGATGAAAGAACTTATCACACCCAAACGTGCCGATAAGTTCCTTTATAATCTGGCCCCTTTTATCGTGATTATTGCCACATTCATGGCTATCTCGGTAATCCCATTTGCCCCGGGGCTGGCATCTTTTGATTTCGATATCGGCGTCTTCTTTGTCACTGCTGTTTCTTCAGTTAGTGTTATTGGAGTTCTACTTGCAGGTTGGAGTTCAAATAATAAATACTCACTTATTGGTGCAATGCGTTCAGGTGCACAAATTGTAAGCTATGAGCTTTCTGTTGGTTTGGCACTGATAACCATGATCATTTTTGCCGGCACTATGCAGATTTCCGGAATTATTGAAGGTCAGCGTGATTTGTGGTTTATCTTCAGAGGTCATGTGCCTGCTGTGATTGCATTTCTTGTTTTTGTAATCGCAGGTACTGCTGAAACTAACCGTGGCCCTTTTGACTTGGCTGAAGCTGAATCAGAACTGACTGCAGGTTTCCACACCGAATATTCAGGTATCAAATTCGCCTTCTTCTTCCTGGCTGAATATATTAACCTGTTTATTGTTGCTGCCATGGCTACCATTGTCTTCCTTGGCGGTTGGATGCCACTCCATTTCGGCCAGTTTGAAGCATTCAATGGCGTGATGGATTTAATACCGGGACTCATATGGTTTTTCCTGAAAGTCTTTGCTGTTATATTCCTGATGATGTGGTTTAAATGGACATTCCCTCGTCTTAGGGTTGATCACATCCTCAATCTTGAATGGAAATATTTATTGCCAATAAACCTTATGAATATCATACTTATGACTTTGGTGGTATTGTTGGGTCTTCATTTTTAAACTGTTATTCTATATGAGGTCAATTATAAAATATTTCGGGGAAATTTTTGGTGGTTTCTTTTCTCTATTGACAGGAATGAAAGTTACTGCCCGTTACTTCTTCACACCCTGGAAAAATGTAACACAGGAATACCCTGAAAACAGGGCTACACTAAAAATGCCTGATCGTTTTCGCGGTGAGGTAGTAATGCCACACGACGAGAATAATGAGCATAGATGCACCGGCTGTGGATTATGCGAACTGGCTTGCCCTAACGGTTCCATCGAAATCATCACCAAATCGGTCATTAGTGAGGACGGCAAGAAGAAAAGAGCCATTGATCAGCATATTTACCACCTTGGCATGTGTACATTATGCAATTTATGCATCAGAGCTTGTCCTTCTTCAGCAATCAAGATGGATCAGACTTTTGAACATGCTGTTTGGAACCGTGCTGAGCTTACAAAAGTGCTTAATAAACCGGGCTCCAAACTAATGGAAGGTGTTAAAGAATAAATTTTATAGAACAATCACAATCTATCATAATGGACAGTAACATATTGTTTTTTCTGCTTGCCGGCACGATATTATTATTCTCGGTCCTTACGGTTACCACCCGCAGAATATTGCGTGCAGCCGTATACCTCCTGTTTGTATTGGTAAGTACCGCAGGATTATATTTCATGCTGAACTACAACTTCCTAGCAGCTGTACAATTAACAGTGTATGCTGGCGGTATTGTAGTACTGATGATCTTTTCCATTCTCCTCACTAGCCATATTAGTGAGAAAGCCAAACTTGCCGGTATGAAGCAGAGCCTTCTTTCTGCTCTCACCGTTGTTGCGGGTGCTATTCTAACCATAATACTTTTGATGAACCATCAGTTTACTGCATCGTCAGAACCGGCAGTATCTCCTGATGTTCAAAATATTGGCCGGCATTTGGTATCCTACGGCGAAAATGGATATGCACTTCCTTTTGAAGTAATTTCCATACTTCTGCTGGCTGCAATGATAGGTTCAATTATCGTTGCTCGTAAAGAGAGCTTAGCCGCTAATGTTAAACCAACCGACGAAAATCCGGAAAAATAAGATAAGCCATGACTGGAAATATACCCTTAGAATACTTCCTGATATTAAGTACAATTATGTTTTTTACAGGAATTTTTGGATTCCTTACCCGACGGAATCTTATAACCATGCTGATGTCAATTGAGCTTATTCTCAATTCCGTCAACATTAATTTCGTCGCATTCAATCATTTCCTGTATCCAAATAACCTGCAGGGACATTTCTTCACCCTTATCATTATTGCTGTCGCTGCGGCTGAAGCTGCCGTTGCTATAGCAATCATCATCAATATATATAGAAACTTCAAGTCAATTGAGGTGGATAAGGTTAATCAAATGAAATACTAGGATATAAATAACGACATAACAATTTCTATGAACGCATATTCCTATACACTGCTGATACCCCTGATACCCCTGTTCGTATTTCTGCTCATCGGGTTAACAGGTCATAAGTATAAACCATCAATTTCAGGCCTTATTGGCACTGCCGGTTTACTTGTTGTGACAGTCCTTTCGTACATGACTGCCATAAGCTATTTCTGGACAGACCACATAGCAGGTACTGCCTATACTTCATTGAAAGTATTTGAGATCGACTGGTTGCATCTTACTGAATTCCTTACCATTAACCTTGGAATATTACTCGATCCCATATCAGTGATGATGCTGGTTGTAATTTCCACTGTTTCATTTATGGTTCATATCTACAGTTTGGGTTATATGAAAGGAGAAAAGGGATTTGCACGCTTCTATGCATTCCTTTCATTGTTCAGCTTCTCTATGCTCGGTCTGGTATTGGCCACCAATATATTCCAGATGTATATCTTCTGGGAGCTCGTGGGTGTTTCTTCATACCTTCTTATTGGTTTTTACTACACCAAACCAAGTGCTGTATCAGCATCAAAGAAAGCATTTATCGTTACCCGATTTGCCGACCTGGGCTTCCTCATTGGAATTCTCATGTTATCATTCATGACCAATACCTTCGACTTCCAGACGTTGGTAAGTTCTGACAGCCCGGCCCTAAGCCATATGGGTGGAGCAACTTTCCTCGGATTGAGCACCCTAACCTGGGCTCTTACCCTTGTATTTATTGGAGGTGCCGGTAAGTCGGCCATGTTCCCATTGCATATTTGGTTACCCGATGCCATGGAAGGCCCAACGCCGGTTTCAGCACTTATTCACGCTGCTACCATGGTTGTTGCCGGGGTTTACCTTGTAGCCCGTCTCTTCCCATTATACAGCATGGTTGCCCCCGATGCGCTGGTTATTGTTGCCTGGGTTGGAGGTATCAGTTCATTGTTCGCAGCCATAATTGCATGCACTCAATACGATATTAAGCGTGTGCTGGCTTATAGTACCATGTCACAGATTGGATACATGATGCTTGCACTTGGTGTATCAGGCTATGGCGGACATGATGGTTTGGGTTTTATGGCATCAAACTGGCATCTCTTCACTCATGCAATGTTCAAAGCTCTTCTGTTCCTTGGTGCCGGTGCTATTATTCACTCTGTTCACAGTAATGATATGCGTGAAATGGGTAATCTACGTAAATATTTGCCAATTACACATCTCACTTTCCTTATCGGCTGCCTAACCATTGCCGGTATACCTCCCCTATCAGGTTTCTTCAGCAAAGACGAGATACTGGCCGCTGCATTACACGCCAATCCCGCTTTATTTGCCATAGAATATCTGGTTGCCGGTATCACGGCATTCTATATGTTCAGGTTATATTTCAATGTTTTCTGGGGCAAGTCAACCCATTACCATCATACACCTCATGAATCACCGCTGGTAATGACCATTCCCTTAATGGTACTTGCCTTTGGAGCTGTTTTCTCAGGATTCTTGCCATTCAACGAATTGGTAACATCCGATGGATTGCCTTTTGAAGCCCATATTAACTATAGTGTGGCAATTCCTTCTGTGCTCATAGCTGCTTTTGGAATTCTGGTCGCTTATATGATGTACCGCAAAGAATCACTGGTACCTGAGAAAATTGCAACTTCTCTCGGAGCTTTTTACCGCGGTGCCTATCATAAGTTCTATATGGATGAACTCTATCTTTTTGTAACCCATAAAATTATCTTCCGCTATATATCCCAACCCGTAGCATGGTTCGACCGCAATATCGTTGATGGCACCATGAATCTTATCGGCTACAGCATTGAGAAGGCATCCTATATGATAAAGGGATTCCAAAGCGGCAGGGTTCAACAGTATGGCTATGTGTTCGTTACAGGAGCTGTGGCACTTGTTATCATCTTTGTATTTATATGGTAACAGATAATCATTCAATAATATTCAATGGTATAAGGAAAGGAATCTGATATGAATATATTAACTCTCTTTGTTTTAATCCCCGTGGTAACCATGTTGGCCATTGGCTTTTCGAAGTCAATGAAGAGCATTCGGGTAGTTGCCGCAATTGGTATGGGAATACAACTGATTTTAGCTGCATTTCTGGTCTATGCTTATCTTACCGAAAGGGCTGCAGGCAATACTGCCGAAATGCTGTTTACCTATGATGCCTTGTGGTTCCCTAGCTTGAATATCCATTATTCCATTGGTGTTGATGGAATCTCGGTTGCTATGATTGCCCTGACCGCAGTGGTTGTCTTTGCCGGAATCTTTGCTTCGTGGGAAGTGGAATATCTTTCTAAGGAGTTCTTTATCTCATTGATATTGCTAGCATCAGGAGTTTTCGGATTCTTTATTTCAATTGACCTGTTCACAATGCTCCTTTTCTACGAATTGGCAGTTATTCCAATGTATCTTCTAATTGGCATCTGGGGTTCAGGTCCTAAGGAATACTCAGCCATGAAGCTTACGCTTATGCTTATGGGAGGGTCAGCCCTGTTGATGGTTGGCTTGTTGGGAATTTACTTTTATTCAGCTCCTGATGGCACTCCACTTACCTGGAACCTGTTGGAAATTTCAAAAAATACCATACCCATTGAAATGCAACGCTTCCTCTTCCCGTTTACCTTCATTGGTTTCGGAATATTGGGTGCCTTGTTCCCATTCCATACCTGGTCGCCTGATGGCCATGCCTCCGCTCCTACAGCCGTGTCAATGCTTCACGCCGGAGTGCTTATGAAACTTGGAGGTTACGGTGCATTCAGGGTAGCCATATTTTTAATGCCCGATGCAGCACAGGAACAGGCCTGGATATTCCTGCTCCTTACCGGTACATCAGTAGTATACGGTGCTTTTGGTGCCATTTTCCAAAAGGACCTCAAGTACATCAATGCCTATTCGAGTGTGAGTCACTGTGGCCTTGTGCTCTTTGCAATACTGATGATGAATCAAACTGCTTTGAATGGCGCCGTTATCCAGATGATTTCACACGGTTTGATGACAGCCCTCTTCTTTGCCTTGATTGGAATGATATACGGACGTACTCATACCCGATTGATAAATGAAATGGGAGGATTGATGAAGGTTATGCCTTTCCTTTCAGTAGTTTACGTTATTGCCGGTCTGGCTTCTCTTGGCTTACCCGGTTTAAGCGGTTTCGTTGCTGAAATGACCATTTTCATTGGCTCATTCCAGCATACTGACTCATTCCACCGGATGCTCACCATAATTGCTGCTGCAAGTATTGTTATCACTGCGGTATATATCCTCCGGGTTGTTGCCACCTTATTATATGGCCCAATCAGGAATGACCACTATAACCACTTGACTGATGCCCGGTGGTTTGAGAAACTTTCAACCGTTACATTGCTTGTATGTATTGCTGCCATTGGTATTGCTCCATTATGGCTTAGTGATATGATCAACTTCAGCCTTGCACCTATTGTTACCAAGTTGTCAATGGCCACTTCATCATTTGTCAGCATATTTTAGTTTTCGATTATAAGAATTAAGGAATCTGCTTTTATTTAAAGTAACTACTACACAGGGTTTTAAGAAATACAGAATAATAGTATGAACATCTACGACTTTTTAATCATGAGGCATGAACTAGTGTTGGTAATTATCGCATTAGTGGTGCTAATTATTGATCTTGGACTGAAACCTGCCCAGAAAAGGCACATCATACCGGTGGCAGTTACATTATTCATCATACATACAATTATTGGATTCCTACCATCAAGTGGAGGTATCCTATTTGGCGGAATGTTCCATTCATCGCCATTGTTGGTAATGATGAAGAACGTGCTTAATATCGGGGTCCTGATTATCCTCCTGCAATCATATAGCTGGCTGATAAAGCCAGAGAACAAGGAGAAGATGAGTGAGTACTTCGTGATTATGTTCTTCACCCTCACCGGGATGTATTTCATGATCTCAGCAGGTGATTTCCTGATGTTCTATCTTGGTCTGGAAACTGCCTCCATACCCATAGCGGCATTGGCAGCCTATATGCACCACCGGACAAAATCAGCCGAAGCAGGAGTTAAATATATTCTCTCATCAGCCCTGTCTTCCGGCATTCTGCTCTTTGGCCTGTCATTGATTTATGGAACAACAGGCTCCATATTGTTCAGTGATATAGCATTCAGTATAACCGATTCTCCATTGCAGATATTCGCCCTCATTTTCTTTATTTCCGGTATGGCTTTCAAAATTTCCTTGGTACCATTCCAGTTATGGACGGCTGATGTTTATGAAGGAGCCCCCACAAATGTAACCTCATACCTTTCAGTAATCTCGAAGGGAGCCGCATCGTTTGTTTTCATGCTTATCCTTTTCAAGGTATTCTTCCCTGTTATGGAGGTCTGGCGCGATATACTCTATACCCTGTCGATAGCCACAATGATTATCGGTAATCTTTTCGCTCTAAGGCAGAAGAACATGAAACGTTTTCTTGCCTTCTCCTCCATAGCCCAAGCCGGTTTTATATTACTTGGTATCATGGTTGGTTCTAAATTGGGAATGACTTCAGTTATCTACTTCATCCTTACCTATATCTTTTCTAATTTAGGTGCTTTCGGTGTGGTTTCTGCAATTGAGAATGCTTCAGGCAAGCTATCAATGGATGATTACAATGGTTTGTACAAAACCAATCCTAAACTCAGTTTGCTAATGATGCTGTCAGTATTCTCACTGGCAGGCATTCCCCCTGTTGCAGGATTTTTCGGAAAATTCTTCCTGTTCACTTCCGCTGCATCAGCCGGCTTATACTGGTTGGTCTTTATTGCCATCCTGAACGCCACAATATCACTTTACTATTACCTGCTGGTAGTTAAAGCAATGTTCATCAACAAAAACGAAACTCCCATACCTGCATTTAAAACTGATTTGCCGGCACGCGCAGGATTAATCCTGAGCGCTCTTGGAATCTTTATTCTAGGCTTTTGGAGCCAGGTTTATGAATGGATCAATAATCTAACAGTTGGTATTTTCTAATACTTTTTAACCCATGCCACTACAAGCCAAACATATAGTAGAAGAAATTAACGGTACCCGTTGTACCGTTATTGAAAAGGACGCCACTTCACAGCGTTGTGATTTCCTAAAGAACCTTTTAACATTCAACGGTTTTGAAGTAATTACCAATTGCCAGACCAATGATGAAGGCGTTGAAAAATGCACTATTGGTGTGACTGATATTGTATTCAATCCCGTTATTGCCGTTTATGAGATGAGCCTCAAAACACCTGATGGACAAAGAGTATCACCGGCATTCTGGGATCAGAAAGAGACCAAGGTAATTGACCAATATTGGGTTACACAGAAAGAGGTTGACGAAGGCAAGTCTCCCTGGCATTTTTAATGCTCCTTCAATTGTATTCATATCACTGGTAGATTAAAAATAACCAGTAAGAAAAAAAAAGACAGGATATCTTCCTGTCTTTTTTTTGCGCTAATGACTCATTCTGTTCTTTGGTATTCTCTGTTTTATGGCATCAGCCTATTTTACTTCATCTTTTTTTGGCCTATAAACTACCTATTGTTAGGTTTATTGATCATTAATTGGATCCAATGGCCCTTCAGCCTTTCAATCTTTGTCTATCTTTACAGGTTTCATTGATTAAACATGTCACAGGATACCGGCGTTGTTGCAATTTTGAAGCAATCTGATTTTGTTGGATATACTATCCAGCCTTACCTTTATGTTAAGGCTGAAACCAAATATATTACTCCGCTTGAAAGGATAACCAACCTCAATTACAGGTCAATGGAAAATCCTCCCGATGGTGCCATTGAGCTATACAAATTATCACATGAATTGGAGCCATCATCACTGGTTTCCCGTTTCTCAAAGAAAAATATAAGCATCTCAACATTCTACAGTCAAAAGGGCAACATGATCGATGAAATTGTCAAGCCATTTATCGATCATGTATTGGTGGAAATCATTGAATTGATAAGCCGTTATAATATTGCTTTGTATGATGCTGCCGGGATGCCACATTTGTATGACACCGAAAAGATAATACTCGTTTCAGAAAAGGCTGTCACCATTTTAAAGTTTGACCGGTCAGAAACGGGAACTGTCTACAGCATGGAAACTGCTGTTGGCAAACATAAAATTGACCTGAGGGATTCCTCCTGTTATATTCTGACCAACCAACCCTGCCATCTGGTTTACAGGAATAAGCTAATTGCCTTCGATAAAAAAATAAATGGAAAACTCCTGTCACCTTTTCTCAGAAAGGAATTCATAGAGATTCCTAAACGTATGGAGAATAAGTACTTCGGCACATTTATAAGGAAAATAGTAAACACTTCTGAAATAAAAGCTACCGGATTCGAGGTCAGGGATATATCACTAACACCTACGGCAGGACTAACCTACGACATAGACTGGCAAGGCAAACCCTGCCTGATTCTTAAGTACTTCTATGGCGAAAAGGCTATACTTCACAATAATCCACTGAAAAATTTCACTGACCTGAACTCGAATGAAGAAGGTTTTACCTTTTACAGGTCAAAGAGAGATAAAACATGGGAAGATGATCAAAAGTTGACCCTATGCAACATGGGATTGGCACTATTCAATAATTGCTTCAGATTACAGGATGACAAGGGTACCAATGAGCCATACCTCTTATTGGAATGGCTTGTCAGCAATAAAGAGGTATTGATTGAGAAGGGGTTTAGCATTAACCAGGAATCCACTAAACAATACTCATTGGCGAAACCTGAATTGCAATATCAAATGATTTCAGAAAATGATTGGTTTGATTTGCATATAGTTATCAATGTGGATGGATTTGAAATACCTTTTACACGCTTCAAGAATCACATATTGAATTCGAAGCGGGAATACCAGTTGCCTGATGGGCGTATTTTCATCCTACCCTTAACCTGGTTTGAGAAGTATAGGGAATTATTGATTCATGGAACTATTGACAAGCATATCATCAAATTACAGAAACATCATTACAGGATATTATCAGTATTTGATGAAACAGAAGTTAACAAGTTTGAACAACCGGCCCATGAGATAACCATTGAGTTACCTGAACTTTCAAATGTAACGCTGCGTCCATACCAGGTATTTGGATTTCAATGGCTTATAAAAATTG
>CALCQV010000088.1 GCA_937894795.1 uncultured Bacteroidales bacterium | reverse complement strand
ATGCTCCATGCTCCATGCTCTATGCCATTACCCTTCATAATACCCATAATCATATCCTGACGAGTATCCATACCCATAGCCCCGGCCGATATTGCTTTTGCGGGCATCAAAATCATTGAGTATGATTCCCGTTTTGCCGTTGGTGTACTTGTTTATATCGGTGATGATAGATTCAAAGAGGGGCCTGGGTGTTACGTTCTGCCGGGTCACAAAGATGTTGACACCTGCATATTTCATAAGGAGATGGGCATCGGTGACCAGTCCCAGGGGTGGGGAGTCAAGTATGATGATGTCATACTGTTGTTTAAGTCTTTCAAGCAGCTCATCATTCGCTGCTGAGGCAATAAGCTCGGCAGGATTCGGTGGTACCGGCCCTGCAGCCATGAAGTGAAGGTTATCGATGGAGGTGGTTTGTATGATATCATCCAATCTGCTCTGGTTGATCAGGTAGGAAGTGATACCTACGGTATTCGACAGGTTCATGTCGGGATAGAGGCCCGGTTTACGGAGGTCATAACCCATCACCAGTGTTTTGCGGCCATAGAGGGCAAATACGGTTGCGAGGTTCAGGGCCGTGAACGATTTGCCTTCACCTGCCGTGCAGGAAGTGACAAGAATTACCATGCGGTCGTTGCCTTCCGTAAGGAATTGCAGGGAGGTGCGTATCTGGCGGAATGATTCAGCAATAAAGGAACGGGGGTGTTCAGCCACCACCAGCCGGTGGTCGCTGCCACTATGCATCACCTGTCCGAGGATGGGCAGGTTGGTGATTCTCTCAATGTCCTTACGGTCGAGCAGCTTGTTGTTCAGATAATCCTTTCCGAGCAGTAAGCCCACCGGTAGGAGGAGCCCTGCAATGAGGGCAACGGCATAGTTGAGGCTTCTCTTTGGTTTCACAGGAACAGCCCAGGCAGCATCGGCAGTGTCGATTACTTCATTGTCGGCCAGATTGGATGCTTTGGTAATCTGTGCTTCAGCTCTTTTTTCGAGGAGCAGGGTATAAACGGCATCATTGAGTTTGAATTTACGTTCCATGCCAAACATCTGTCGCTGTGTGGCAGGCAGCTGGTTTATCTTGCCACCCATTGCACTGATGCGTTGGTTAATCTGGCGTATGGAAATATGGGAGTTGCTCAGGATGCTGTTGATATTTTCAGTGAGGATGCGTTTCTGTGTTTCTATACGCTGGTTGTAGGAGGCAATGAGCGGGTTGCCCTCCCTGGCTACCAGCCGGGCTTCACTGCGCTCTGCATAGAGTTTGGTGAGATCTGTTATCAGGCCGGTGAGTATAGGATCATTGATGCCCATGGAGGATGGTACGGTCAGTCCGGAAAGGTTGTCGTTATTTGAGCGCAGGTAATCACGCAGGTACTCGTAATACATATTGTTTACCAGCAGTGTAGCCTTCTGCTTTTCAAGGTCTTCCATGGTATTAAGCACCTGTTGTGACTGAACGTCGACATCCATTATCTTGTGTAATTGCTTAAACCGCTGCAGGTTGGATTCAGCCAGTTGAAGAGAGTCGGTAATGCCAAGCATCTGCTCTTCAATGAAGCGGATAGTGCCGGTTGCCTCCATGTTCTTGCGATCAAGGCTCCGCTTCATATATTCATTTGTAAGTGCGTTTAGGAAATCGGCTGTCTTTCGCGGATTCATGCCGGTCATGGTTATCTGTACAATGGATGACTCCTTGTTTATAGGCTCAACTGTAAACTTATTGTACTCCTTTGCCAGGGCACCCGGATCATTGAACATGAAGAACATCTCCTGGTTTAACGACTCAGGCCGGAACCGGTCGTTCAGGATAATTTTAAAACGGTAGTGCTTGTCGGATATCCATTCGCCGTAATGGTGCATACCCTGGATATTGAGCCTGCTTATGACAGGCAAACCCTCTTTGATCTTCTGTTTCATGTCGGAACCATAGTAGCAGGTGGGTACATCCGTACCCTCGGCATTAATGGTGTATATGAGGTTGCTGTTGAGGGTGATGTTGAAACGGACATTGCAGGGCTGCACTGACAGGGTGTCGAACACTACGGTAAAGGGCGAGTTGTCGTATAGTTCGCTTGTAAGGATCCTGCCTACCCCGAAGTAGGAGACTTCAAAAGTGAGGACCTTACTCACACGCTGAATGAGGGAATGTGACAACAGCACCCCCTTTTCATTCTCTATCATCTTGAGGTCGGGATACCACCCCCACCAATCGTAAGAAATATCGAGAGGCGACGACTGCTGTTCAAGCAGCACGGTGGTACTGACACTGTAAAGCGGCTTAGTGTAGCGGTTCACAAGCCATGCTACCAGCAGGGCTATCAATACTGAAATAACAAAGAAATACCAGTATCGCAGGAATTTGAAAAGATAAACCTTAAGATCGATGGAATTCTCCTGTGCTACAGAGGGTGCAACAGAAGGAGAAGGATTGGGGTTAAGATCATTCATGATAATCCGGTTTCAGCATTCCATAACAGATCAGCATGTTTTATCCTTGGGCTATAACAGATCAGTAAGTTGTATCCGTTGGTTGTCGGGAATTATCTGTCAGGAATAAAAGCATAAAATTAGGATATTCCGGTATATCTATAAAATTTTGTTCTGAAAATTTTACCGAAAGAATAAGAATGATGAAATCAGTGGGTCATAAGCTTAACCGTAAGTTCAATTTCTGCCCTTAACAGCGTAGAAACAGGGCAGGATACCTTGGCATTGCCGGCAATGTCCTCAAACTTTTCTTTGGAAATACCGGGCACTTCGCCTTCAAGACTGAGTTGGATTAATGGAATGCCACCATCCTCGAATGTAACCTTTGCTTTGGTATGGAGGTTTGTGGGAGTGAATCCCGCTTCAGCTAACAGGTATGCCAGCTTCATGGTGAAGCAACCGGCATGTGCCGCCCCAATCAACTCTTCAGGGTTGGTACCCCGAGCATCAGCGAACCTTGCGTCGGATGAATAAAAGGCATTTTTTAATGCTCCGCTCTGGGTTGTAAGGCTACCATTTCCCTCTTTCCCCGTTCCTTTCCATTGGGCTTCAGCCCTTCTTATAAATTTCATGGTTTCAGTTTATATTTGTATAATAGTTCAAGTATAAAGTTAATTAAAAGTTTTGAATGTAGCTTCCGACATCAGGCAGTCAGTATTTAGCAGCAATAGTTATATTCCGGACGACCGTGCTTTTATTTCCCGCTTTATCATAGCAATCCATCACGAAATGATACGAACCCTGCGCTATTGGATTAAGGCCTATGGTGTCAGGAATCACGAATGCATAATCGTGCAGCGTGGTTGATTTAATGCCTGTGAGGATAAAAAAACGGGTATAGAAAAAGGGCTCATCGCCATGGAGAGTTGACTTGTGGGTGTGATGATCAAAGTTACTGTGCACCTCAAAGCGACAGGAATCGAGTTCCCGTTCATCAGAAACATTAAGTTCCAGATGCGTTTCACCATTTATGAATAGGGTATCGCCCTCCCGGGGAAGCACTATATCAATGATGGGGGCAACGGTATCTGCCTCCTTCTCCTTTGTGCAGGAAACAGATGCTGCAGCAATCAAGACAACTAAAAGAACTAAAGCGGTGATTTCAATAATTTTTCGCATCTTTATTCATTCATTGAACTCTTTACTAACGTAATGACATAGGAGATGTTCAATGTGGTTCAATGTGGTTCAAAGCTGACGCGTTCAAAGTGGTTCAATAGCGGTTCAAAGCCTTCGGCGTTCAATGGTTTTCAGGATTTAATAATTTTGTTTGTTTCTTACAGGTTGGGGCTAAATGGAATGTTTTGGGGAGGAATCTTGAATAATCCTTTTTATATTAATTTTTATCCGTCGTGTGAAATCATTCCTTTTTGTTATATATTTGGACTTATAAAGGGGGATTACAATTAAACGAATTGGCAATAAATACGAGTAAGCAAGGATCTCACTGAAGGAGGCCACCATCATAATTAACCAAGATTGAACTAATGACCACAATTACACGCTGTGAAGCGACGAATCGTTTGGAAGTCCGCCATAAAAGAGCCGATCGGGGCAATGGAATAGAAAATGCCATTGTTCTCTGTGCCGATTGTTATGCCAACCGAATTGCTAATGGCAAACCTGTAAATTCACCACCTCCCTTTGATTCGCTCACCAAAGCATTTGCTTTACGGAATGCCGGTCACCGTTGCGAGTGCTTAAAGCAGGATTGTCATTAAACAGTAGAAATAATAAGCCGGCTGAAGAGTACACCCGACCGTTAATTCATGCATTTATTTAATACCTTATTAAGTTATTCCAAGGTTTTCATACAACGAACGGAGATTCCCTTCTTCATGTAGCCGTCGTCATTCAGCAACTCATTGCTTTCATTGAGCAGAATACGTGCCCAGGCCCGTCCATTGCCTATTTCAGTGGCAGTCCACAGTTCATTAACCACGCCTATACCGGAATAAGCACCTTCCACCCCACGGGAACCTGCCGGTATAGCGCTGAAATGAAAGTCGTCAGTGCCATGGTTTGATGCATTATAATCCCACCTTGGATGGGTGGAGGTGGCACAACCATCCTGTGGGGATTCTACCTGGCGGCATGATTTCAGTCTATTACCTGCAGGGGTGCTTTGTCCGATGTACATATACAGTTGGTTCCATTCTTCTACACCCGGCACATGCCAGCCTTCAGGGCAAAGTCCGTTCTGATTGACGACCGCATAGTAATTGTAGAGTCCGCCATAAATATTCTTCCATTCCATATTATTGTTGTACCATGCGTAGGCGCCTCCGTTGTTGGAGTACCAGGCATCGTTGTTTTCGCCCGGATAGTCAATGGCAGTGCCGTTACGGTAATGGGTGACCTTCAGGTTTTGAGTCATCCACACCTGATTACCAATAACCACCGTGGTATAGGTATTTCCATCAATATCGGTTACCGTACCCGGCTCACCTCCCGTAGGATTGGCTGCGCTGATGCCCGGTACTATCACCCACTGACCGGTGCCAAGCCACAGGGTATCACCCTCAGGTGAGACGCGTAATGTTACAAACGATTTGGTAACAGCATCCTTGGCATCAGTGGGATCTGCTATATGCTTGATCTGTTGCCCGTCGCCATTATTACCATGATAGAGTACGCTGGCCAGGTTCTGTGGCTGGGTATTGCCGGCACTGTTGGCATACAGAGCATAAGGGACACTGAGCAGTTGCGTGGTGCCCATGGCTACATAGCCGGCACCGGTATTGAGTTCAATGCCCAAGTAGTAAGTGCCTTCACCCCATGGTATCTCAGCAAAGTTGCCGGTGGTGGGGGTACCCTGCCCTATTACCAGACTCACGGTTCCAAGATCATCGGTTGGTGCATAATGAGTTTCGCTGTATACCGGCAGACTGGTAGGGCTGTTCCGCATGATGTTGAAGATGAAATAGACATTCTGATTGATGATCAGCACACCATTGCCGTCCCTTACCGTTGCCTGGTAGTTGAATCCCTGAGGCGCCTGTGCCATGGCTGTGATGCCGCAAAGCATTATTATAATGGTAAATAATTTTTTCATGGGTTTTAATGTTTGGGTGTGGGTGTTATTAGGGTTGTATCTTGTTGGTTGATGTAAAAACTAACGATGAATCAGTAGTTTGAAGTGGCCCTGCTGTTGTGTGGCCTGATCAGTTATGAGGAGCAGATATAAGCCTTGTTTCCATAGACTCACTTTGGTATAATCGTCTGTGGCAACAGAGGTGTCCAGCACAAGCTTCCCATCCGTATCATAGGCACGCAGATGAATAGGATGTCCATCCTTTTGCCGGCAGGTAAAAACGGAGGTAGCAGGATTAGGGTATAAATCAAAAAACGGTATATCATGATATTCAGGAATGGCAAGCACCGACAAGTCGAGTGAGCTAAGAAAACCATTGCCGAGCTGATTTCCTTTACCTGTCATTATCCCCGCAACCGGTTCACCAACAGTAAAGGTCAATTTGTAATTGTCGGCGGAGAGGGTTGATCCTGTATTCCCTATAACTGATTTAGAAATGGATTGGGAGGAAGCAAAACAAGCCGAAAAAATAGCCGGAATTAGGAACAGCAGCCTGAGGAATCGTTTTATATTCATAACTAAGCTGGTTAAGTTTCAGTAAAAGTATACCAAAAAAAAGAGTGAATCAAGCATTGATGCTAAAATATGCAGAATGTAACATATCAGACAATGAGATAGTAGGGAAACCAGTTGATACAACTTCATTTACGCCGGGAGTTCAGTTCATTTCAATGTTTTGACATACACAATGACCTGTTGATAAATAAATGACTTATGCCCTGTCAATCCATTAATCATTAATTATATTTAATATAAATTTCAAAGCCCGATACACCATGAAAAAAAAACTATCATTGCTGATGGTGATTTACCTGTCGGCAATAGTTGCCAATGCGCAGCATTGGACGGAAACCATACTGCACGACCATTATACCTTATCCATTGATAACCTGCTGTTACCTGCCGGAAATAGGACACCCGGTGAAATAGTCTGGAACTGGGAATCAGTGCTCTGCTATGATGATCAGAATGCCCTGAGCTATCGTTATACACAGACGTTTGATACACAGGGACGCGTGTTGGAGCAACAAGTGGAAAAGAGAACCGAGGCAACATGGGGAAACTACATCAAAATAACCTTTGCCTGGTTGAACGGGACTCTGATATCAGGAACTACAGCTATGTGGACCGGCTCAGCCTGGCAGGATGTGATCCGCATCAAACAGACAACTGATGGGCAACACCGTGTGACTATGGAGGTGATAGAGAAATACTCTGCCGGGAACTGGGTCAATGATGCCCGCCGGAATTACAGTTACACGTTTGGTGACAAAAAACTACAAGTTCTGCAGGAGAACTGGAAAAACAACGCATGGATAAATGATTACAAGAACGACTACGCATACGACAATAACGGATTCCTGAAAACCATCACCAATCAGTTCTCCGATAATGGAGGTCCATGGGAAAACGGTATGAGGCTGAACTATACCTGCAATGCACAGGGCTATTGGTTAGAGATGACAATGGATAGTTATGAAACAGGAAGCTGGCAACCGGTGGGCAAGGTGACATATGCCAATGACGCCGAAGGGAACATCATAACCGAGTTGTTTGCCTCAAAAGTGGGAAATAGCTGGGTGAATGAGATGAAAATGAGTTATACCTGCGTTGAGGGTAATACCCTTACCGGAAAAAACGAAACCTTGTCGGGTGTTACATGGATACCCCTTGAAACAACATCATACATCTATAAGAATCATGAGTACCTCCTCCTGATGACTGATCCTGTATACCGATGGGAAGCTTCATATATTGGATTCATAGTGGGTATGGAAGAGACGGGGGCAGACGATTTTATTACCGTTTACCCGAATCCTGCCAATGATGTCATTACCATCACTGGTTTGGAGGAGAGTGGTGAGATTAGTGATGTTCAATGGTATGAATCCAATGGGAAAAGAATCAATGCGAATGGTACACTTCATATAGGAATTACAGGAACACCCCGTTATTTGATGAATACACAGGGATTGGCGAACGGCATCCATTTGTTAAAAATCAGAACCAACCGGGGTGTGATGACAAAAAAGGTGATTATTCAACATTGACAGAAGATGCAGTCTGGACATATAAGTAGTCTGGCTATATAATACAATAAAAGATTGAACAGATTGGTAAGCAAACCAATAATCAAAAGCACCATCAACATGAAAAAGCTCTTTTCGGGAATATACATGCTAGCATTTGCACTATTGGCAACGACCTTTAGCAGTTGCGAAAGTGGAGACAAGGATGACGACGACAATAACAACGCTTCTGATCTCTTTGCAGACTATTTCGATAATATGGGCAGTTATCCCGATGCGGTGAATGCCACCTGGGTAGATAAAGAAGGCCAAACAGTCACTATGCAGGCTTATCCGGGACAAATTGTATTATTTACCAGGGGTGCTTCAGCGGCCGGCATCAAAACACTGGTTACGGATAATCAGGGCACTATAGCTCTGCAGATACCCAATGCGGGCTTTTATGTTGCAGCCATAAACAGGGAGCAAACGCAAGAGTTCCTTACGGCAATGTATGCATCGGCCCTTATATCAGATGCTTTCCCAAATACGCCCTCATATCCAAAGATTAACAGCAACAGGCATAGTTATTGGCAGGCATACGTAAAGGGACCTTCCTCAGTTATATCAACCGACGGCATGACACCTGTCGCCGGTACGTATAAAAGCATTAGGAACGATGGTGATGCCGGCAGTATCATTCAAACGGTGGATGTAGCCGTAAGTGTTGATTGCGGCAATGTCACCCACAAGGATGGAGTGGCTGCAATTGCCCGCAATACAGGCATTCAGGCCCACATCAATGATGTTAGTGTTGACCCGAAAACCAAAAACACTGACTTTGTAATGCCTTACAAGAAAACCGCCGAATTGCTGGATTATGCCTATAAACATAACCTACCGGTTGTAATTAATCTTTCTCTTGGCGGCAATGACTCCAAGCCCGGCTCAAACTACCATTTTATGCGTGATATGGGACTGCTGCTTGAAAACATGCTGCAGCATAATCCGCATATACTCGACAATGCCGTGATATATATGTCGGCTACCAACAACCATACCGATGAAACCGAGGACTTCACCTATCTGACAGACGTAGATTTCCCCGACTCACCCATATGGGATCACCTCTATTTTGTGGGTGCTCAGGAAGGGGCAAATGTTTGTGGACTTGGGACTGATCCCGGCAATGGATGGGCTGATTTTGGAATACCCAACTATGTAGCAGCTCCTTCGTGCAATATTCAGATTCCGGGAACGGAATGTTATGGTACGGGCAATTCACTCGCTGCACCGGTAATATCAGCACTTGCTGCCGAGACTTATGAAATATTGAAGGAAATGGGACAAACGTTTACTCTACCCGAAGTGGCACACCAGTTGGCAGTTTACCAGGGAATGCATGCAGGTACACTCCCTGGCGCACAGGAGCTGGCAAACCTTATGGCAGGCATAGTACCGGAAGTAAGTTACGATGGTACGTGGAGCGGCACCTTCAATTACACGGCAACGATATATCATGATAACGATCCACCTGAAATTATCAATACCAGTTTCATCCTTACCATGACCCTCAAGTCGAAGGTTGCCATACCGGGATACCCCCACATAATGAAGATTACAGGTGTAACCTGCAGTGATCCAACGTTTGGTGCAACTATGGTTGTATTGCCTGATACAACGTTAAGTATGGCAATGCTGCCCAAGGAATATGGAATGGCATCAGAATCAGGATTCGGGATCATGATTAAGTTCCCCAATGATGCATTTATAGGCACAAATAACTCTGTCAATGGAACATTCACCATAAGCGCCGATGGGAATACCCTCAAGAGCACTCCATTAGTAGAAGATGACGCCTATATGGCTACCACCAATATTGGCACAAGCAATGATCCGGGCAGTGGCCCGGGTGGCTATGCCTATAACTGGTGTACTTTCAGGAACTGGACGCTCACAAGGCAATTACGTTAAGTAACCGGGGAAACAGAAAACAAGGATGTGGCTCATGATTCAGAATACCAGGCAGGAACGGTGAAGTAAAACTCAGCCCCTTTACCTTCCTGTGATGTGACATTAACAGAGCCGCCCAGCAATTCAACATAGGCCTTCACTATGGCGAGGCCCAGGCCTGCTCCTGCCCTGGTATTGGATATGGAGGTATCAACCTGCACGAAACGGTCAAATATGGCAGCCTGCCGGTCAGCCGGAATACCTATACCCTTGTCTTTTACGAAGAATTCAAGATAACGGCCCTTCTTCACGTAACCAAAGTCGATAACTCCTTCATCAGAGAAACGAATGGCATTCTTGATCAGATTGACCAGCACCGTATATATCTTCTCCTTGTCGGATGTTATGGTACTTTCATAATCGGGCAGGTTCTTGTGAGCCTTTAGCTGAACTCCCTTGGCATCGGCAGCTGACAGGAAATAAGCTGACAGGTCGTCAAGCATTTCATTAATATTAACCGAGGCGGCGCGAATGTTTACCTGTCGTGTTTCGAGCCTTGAAATGGTTATCAGGTCTTGAATGATATCCAGCAGCCGGATACCGCTGGTGCGCATCAGGCCAAGGTATTCCTTCATCTCTTCGTCTGAAATATCAGGATTCTGCAATATTTCAGCGAAGCCAAGGATACCGTTCATCGGGGTGTGGATTTCATGGCTCAGATTGGCCAGAAAGGCCGATTTAAGCCTGTCGCTCTCTTCGGCTTTCTCCTTTGCTTTGATGAGGTCTTTAACCAGCCGCTGTTCTGACTGTAATAACTCCTCTCTTGCCAGACGGGCTTTCCAGTTTTCATACTGACTGACAAGCAGGCGCCCCAACAACACTTCAGCCGGGATGTAGACAATTATTATAGGTATGGCTATGGCTTTAAGTGTATTCATCCGCACTTCGGCGGGCAACAGCAACGTACACCCCATCATGAGTACATGAACCACAATACCAAGCATGAGCAGTTCCACATTCTTGTTTCTTTTCATCCAGAATGGCCGGAAAAGCCGCCAGGCAATACCGGTGAAACCCGATAATAGAATAACAGCTATGCCCATATACGATCCCCCACCACCTATTATGGCACGGAATGCAATATCAATTGCCATGGCTGTTACGGTTGGGATAGGACCAAAAAACAGACCGGCAACGCTAAGCATAACTGAACGGGTGTCGAATACTATTCCGGGAATCATGGTCCAGGGTGACAGCATCAGAACAATGCCGATAGTTCCAATCAAAATGCCTGAAATGATCTTGATGAGCAGGTTCGGATGCTCCTCTCTGTTAATCCATAGATTATCATACAACAAGCCAAAGGCCAGCAATATGGCAGTATTCTGTAAAAGGCCTAATAAGATGGATCCTGTCATCCGGCTTTAAATGAAAATCAAATATAGTAAAAAAATGTGATTTTAACACACCAGAAGAAAAAATCATTGGAGCATTAAACTATCGAATAAGGCATTAGGTTCATGAACTTAGACTTCAAACATTACAGTTTTTCTTCTATTCAGACATGAGATATATCATTCCGATGAAATCTGGAATCATTTTTGTATATTTGAGAATCAGATTTTCATTTTATCATTCACTAAAAATTAAATTATCATGGGAAAATTCAAGGTCTATACCGGTAAGGATGCACAGATCTACTTCAAATTGGTAGCCGGTAACGGAGAAGAAATTTTAAGAAGCGAAGGTTATAAAACCAGGGCTGCCTGCGACAAAGGAATAGCATCAGTGAAGAAGAATGCCGCCATGCAGGAGCGCTTCGAAACAAAGGTGGCAAAGGATGGACAGCAGTACTTTGTGCTGAAGGCCGCGAACCATCAGGTGATTGGAATCAGTGAGATGTATAAATCGGCCGACGGCTGCAACAATGGGATACAGTCAGTGAAGAAGAATGCCCCTGATGCAGCCATTGAAGATAATACTATCTGAAGCATCATGCCACATGATGATAGGGAACCTTAGAAGCCGTTATGGTAGCCGTTAATCTATAGTAGCCGCCATGGTTGGCAATACTGCTATCAGTATTGAAAATCATTGACAATCATAGTAGTGTGCCTGACAAGAAGTTGAATGTGCAACATTCAGCTTCTTGTTTTTTTATATCGAAAGCATTCCACCCACAACAACCACATAAGGAAGATGGTTCCATAAAACAGCAGCTTGAAGATATAATCGTGGAAGAAGCTGAAGCTTCCCGGCCATTGGTAGATTGCACACACCAGCCCTGTGATGCGAACAATGCTTATGGCTTGTATAATCAACACTCCGAGGGGAATATACCACCATTTGTGTCGCCTGGGCCCCGGAAAAACAATCATCAGCACAATCCAGTGAAGCCATTGCTTCAAACTGGTACATCCCGGACTAACTTCCAACCATGAAAACCCTCCCTCATTGTTCGTAATATAAAAGGTTTGATTATCCGTTATGTATTCAATGCCCGTGTGATGGAGCAGATAATCACTCTGTATAAACAACTGCCTGCTTGCCCGGGCAAAGAGCTCTATTACCTGCGATTCGAAAGGGTAAAAACCATTCTTAGACCAGAAGAGATAGATAAAGTGAAAGCCTGTCAGCAAAACCACAAAAAGCAATGCATCAGCGAGTGGTTGCATACGTTTATCAGCCATGTATTTCAATGCCTGTTTCACTTTACCGGGTATGTTGGTGAAAAGGGGGTTACTCATTTTGTGAACGGTATGAAGGAAAAAAGCGGGATGCATCACTACTGGAAAGAGCATGCTCACCAACCTTTGAAAAAACATGATTTTCGTCAGTGGCATCATAGGTATAACTCCGGGCCGCATCTTCCAGCTTTTGATAGACAATTGGCCGGTGGATAAAATGGAGACAGTGATAGGGACTATGCTTGTGAGTAAAGCCAAGCTTGAAGCGATAAACCCCATCCTTTGAACTGGCGCCTGCTCCTCCTCCCAGGTGCAAAACCTCAGCACCACAGTATAATCCCACATTCATGGCCTCTTCTATCATAAGCTTAGAAGGACTTTGATGTTGGGCACTTTCAACGGTTGCGCCAAAAAGATACTGCATTACAGGGCCAAAAACAGAAAAGAGGCCTCCGCAATTGAACTCCCCATCGGGTGAGAGCACCGACAGAAAACAGATATGGTTAAGGGCGAGATGGAATAGCCGGTTGAAATAATCCTCACTGAAGTAATAGCGGTGATGTGCCTGATGCCTGATCATAGTGGCGGTATAGGCTTTGGCAAACTGAGGCAGGTATTCCATGGTATTGACTACAACGGAATAGCCTTCGCGATGCAGGCGATCAAGATTACGCCGGTGATTCTGTGAGAAGGAGTGTAACGTTTGTTCGCATATTCCGCTCTGACCGCCCGATAAATCATGTGGGAGAATCTTCAGATCAATACTGAGGGTATCACCATGGCGAAATTGCCGCATAAAATCATTGGCAGGCAGCAACCAGTTGTTAAGCAATGGATTGAGGCGAATAAAGCTGCTGATATAACCGGCAGCTGCAGCTTCCTCATGAAAGAGGGTGAATACGTGACAGGCTTCATCTGCCGTCAGCTTATCCTTAGAAAGCATTCCCGGGTATCCATAAGGGCTTATCAGATCATAAAGAGGGCTTTCATTGCCAGCAATATTATCGCAGCTCACAGGCCTCCTAATGAGAGGAATCAGGTGGCTGCGGTTATTGATGGCGACAGTCCAGCCAAGGGCTTCTCCACCGATGGTTCCAGCATCAAGTGCACAATACTCCGGCAGGTGGTAAAGATCATGGAAACCGTCCGCAAGAAAAGGTTGCCATTGAGATGAATCAATAGTTATGAAAGGCATTTCTTCTTCCTTTCCGTTTAGTTTAGAGCAGTAAGGTTAGATGGTTGCCGGGCAACAGGACAAAGTTCAGAAAAGAATTCCGTTATTTTGCATACCAACGGGCAAGATTTCGCCGGTTTACCTCATTAAGTACATTTTTAGCATCTGCTTTATAGAGATAAGTGAGTTCAAATGCGTATTTCTCAGTTACTTTACCCCGAACAATCTTCAAGGAAGCATTGAGAAGGTGGTTTTGGTCATTGAACGATTCGGGAAGCACGGCAATGGTTGACGGAAGCCATCTTTCAGGGAACATGCCCGCATGCTTGCCATGCTTAAAATAAGCATTCACCTCATGCTGAATCAGATTCAGGGCAGCATCTATACCTGCCGGTGTGCCGGGTACAATGCCCTCCTTTTCCAGATGCTTGTTTATAGCAGCAATGGCAGGTACAATAAGTCCTACAGTGATGGGTTGCTGGTTGTTGTGCAGAACACACTGATGAATATAATCTGACTGGCCTACCATCATCTCTTCAATACCTTCCGGACTATATTTCTCACCGTCGTTACTGATGAGGAGGCTTTTAAAACGGCCAAGCACCACCAGGTAACCATCTTCATCAAGGTAACCCATGTCACCGGTCCAGAGCCATCCATCCTTTAGTGCTTCAGCAGTTGATTTGGGATTGTTCCAGTAGCCTTTCATAACATTGTCACCACGTATCACCAGTTCACCTGGTATTCCTTTTGGCAGTTCCCTGCCATCGGCATCACAGACTTTAATTTCAAGGAAATCGACCAGTCGGCCGGAGGTCCCCATTTTAATATTTTGCAAAGAATTTGAAGAGATTACCGGTGAAGCTTCCGACAAGCCATAGCCTTGACATACAGGCACTCCGATGGCAAAGAAAAAGCGTTGCAATTCAATGTCAAGCAAAGCACCTCCACCAATGAAAAACTCCATTTCACCGCCAAAGGCCTCCCGCACTTTCCTGAATAGCAGGCGATCATTGAATTCTACCAGCGGTTTCAGCAACTTTCGGGCACCTTTGCCTCTGTCAAAGCCCAGCCCATTATAGGTATAGGCAAT
>CALCQV010000087.1 GCA_937894795.1 uncultured Bacteroidales bacterium | reverse complement strand
ACTATAATTGGTTTTTGGCCTTTCATTCTAACTATACCGGCAATGTATTCAAAGAGTTTTTCACGCCATTCAGGCAATAGAATGCAATCTCGGTTTCTTACTGAAAAAACGTATTGAAGATAAATTTGAGAGTAGGTGTCAGACATGGTAAAATAATTTAGATTCAAAGGTAAGTACTTACACCCCCTCTGGGGGTTTATTTCTTTGTTGTTCTGATCCCTTTATACGACTTACATCCCCGCTGGGGATTATTTTCTTCTTTGTTCCAATCTTTCTATAGAATTTACATCCCCTCTGGGGGTTTATTTCATTGTTGTTCTGAAACTTCTATACGACTTACACCCCCTCCGGGGGTTATAATTTATAGAAACCCCAAATCCAACATTGCTGACTCCGACATCATATCCTGGTCCCATGGGGGATCAAATGTTATTTCAACCACTGCGCCAGTGAGGCCTTGGATTGCGCCAACCTTCATTTCTACCTCTTCGGGGAGGGATTCGGCTACCGGGCAATTGGGGGCGGTGAGGGTCATGAGGATATGGGCCTTGGAGTCGTTGTCCACACTTATGTTGTAGATTAGACCCAGGTCGTATATATTGACGGGTATTTCGGGGTCATAAATGCCTTTTAACCGTTCTATGATTCTGTCACTGAATTCCAGTGTTTTCTCGTGGTTTATGTTCATAATGGACTCCAACATGTTTATACGCTATGATTTTTTGAAAAGTGATATTTCAAATAATGTCTTTTTCGACATTATTATTTCTAACATTTTTTACTCTGGCAGAGCTTATTTTAATGTGGTTTAATATATCAGAGTTTACTCTAACAGAGTTCATTTCAGCACTGTTTTTTCATACGGTGTTAATTAAAACCGTGTTTACTGGTCAATGGCTAATTTGGTTTTGTAGGCTAGAGCATACATTTTTATCTGCTTGATCATTGACATCAAACCGTTGGAACGGGTAGGCGACAGGTGCTCGGTGAGCCCAATTTCCTTGATGAATTCAGTAGAGGCATCGAGTATTTCCTGGGGCGTATGGTCAGAGTAGACGCGTATGAGAAGATTGGCAATACCTCTGGTTATTACGGCATCACTGTCGGCGGTAAAATGTATAAGTTTGCCGTCAAATTCAGCGTGCAGCCAAACTCTCGATTGGCAACCGGGAATCAGGTTGCTCTCCACTTTGTATTTTTCCTCAATCATCGGTAACGACTTGCCCAATTCAATAAGGTAATTGTATTTATCCATCCAATCTTCAAAGTTGTCAAATTCATTAATTATTGAATTGGAGGCATCCTGTATTTTCATATTGGTATTTTCAGTTAACGTTATTTGAATAATGAGTGTAAAGTTAGGAACTCACATCACAATAATAAACAATCGATATCATAAAAACAGTTGTTCTACTTTAGAAATTCCATTAATAAGTGCATCAACTTCACTTTCAGTATTATAAAAAGCCAACGATGCTCTGATAGTTCCGGGCACTCCATATTTATCCATGAGAGGCTGTGTGCAATGATTGCCCGTCCTTACGGCGATACCCATCTGGTCAAGAATAGTGCCTGCATCAAATGGATGGATGCGATCAATCAGGAATGAAATTACGGAGGCTTTCTCAGGAGCGGTTCCTACGATTCTAATATTGGAATTTTCCATCAACCGCCGGGTTGCATAATTGCCTAGCCGGTGTTCATAGGCAGCAATATTATCTATTCCGAGTTTATTAATGTAATCCAGTGCTGCGCCGAATCCTATTGCTCCACCTGCATTGGGGGTGCCTGCTTCAAATTTGAAAGGCAGTTCATTATAGGTTGTTTTCTCAAACGATACTGATTGTATCATTTCGCCACCGCCCTGATAGGGGGGCATAGCTTCAAGTATATGTTCCTTGCCATATAATCCGCCAATGCCCATTGGTCCATAGATTTTGTGAGCTGAAAAGGCATAAAAGTCGCAGCCGAGGTCCTGAACATCCACTTTAATGTGTGATAAGGCTTGGGCGCCGTCAACAAGCACAATGGTATTATTGGCATGGGCCGCATCAATGAGCTCCTTCACAGGAGTGATGGTGCCAAGGGTGTTTGAAACATGGGTGATGGCCAGCAGTTTTACCTTATCGGTGAGCATCTGGTAGAAGGCATCCATATCGAGGGTGCCGTTCTCATGAATAGGGATGACTTTCAGGATTGCCTGCTTCTCTTCACAGAGCATCTGCCAGGGAACAATATTTGAATGATGCTCTATTTCTGAGATCAGGATTTCATCACCGGCCTTAATGTTCTTCCTTCCCCACGTGGAGGCCACAAGGTTAATTGACTCGGTGGTGCCACGAGTATAAATGATTTCATGTGAACTGGCGGCATTGATGAATTGCCGTATTTTCTCCCTTACATTTTCAAATGCAATGGTTGCTTGCTGGCTAAGGTGATGAACACCACGATGTACATTGGCATTGTAGTGCAGGTAATAATCAGTCAATGCATCAAGCACTGCCTGAGGTTTCTGAGTGGTAGCAGCATTATCCAGATAAACCAGGGGGTGGTTGTTCACCATAGTCGACAAAATAGGAAAATCCTTTCGGATCACCATCGGGTCAAGTAATTGCAGTTGTTTTTCCATGAATCTTCAGCTTTAATACTTGTTAGATACGGCTCATGTCAATATTGAAGGCTACCCTCTGTTCCTGAGCATTGCAGTGCAATACACACTGATCACAGATGGATAGTTCCCCACGCAATCTTTTCTTCACGAGGTCATCAATACGGTTACGGAGCTCATCTATGGAAATCTTATTCACAATATCGGCGGCAAAGGCATACATCAGGAGCATTCGTGAGTTTTCAAACGAGATACCTCTGGAGCGCAGGTAAAACATGGCTTCAGCATCAAGCTGGCCTACAGTGGCACCATGGCTGCATTTCACATCATCGGCATAGATCTCGAGGAATGGCTTTGTATCAATCACTGCCTTGTCGGAAATCAGTATGTTCTTGTTGTTCTGGTAGGCATTGGTGCGTTGGGCATCTTTACGAACGAGGATATGTCCGTTAAACACACCACTGGCATGATCATCGAGTATTCCCTTGAATGACTCATTGCTAGTACAGTCGGGCACGGCATGATCCACAAACACCTGATTATCTATATGCTGGTTGCGGTCCATTAAATAGAGGCCCAGTAAATCGGCATGTGATCCGCTTCCATTTAGTCGCGCATACGATTCATTCCTTATGAAACCACCATTCAGGCTAATACCATTGCTCGAGAGGTTAGCGTTACGTTCAATCATGAACCAGCTGCCGTTGATAAGGGTGGAATGATCGTTTTTGTTTTGAAGTTTATAGTGATCAAGGTGAGAATTTTCACCAATATAAAACTCAGAAACGGTATTAATGAAGCTGCGGTGATCATCAATGGAATCATCACACTGCACCAGGGTAAGCTTGCTGTTTTTGCCCAGTATCACCAAATTGCGCAGTTGTATCATGGAGTCTTCCTTCATATTGATGAGGCTGACCATCTGAACCGGTTTTTCCACCACCACGTTGTCGGGAACATATATAAAAACACCATCCATGGCAAGCGCTGTATTAAGGGCAGCAAGTCCGTTTGATTTAAAGTCGGCATACCTACCATAGTGCTTTTCCACGAGGTCAGGGAATGCAGTGAAGGCAGCCCTAAGGCTTCCAATCACAAGTCCATTGTCGTAAGTGGTGAGCAACTTGCCACCGTTAAGGTACCAGCCATTCAACACGGTAACAGAGGTAGTGTCGAAGCCGGGCACTTCACACCTGAAGAGATCACGGGCATTTGTATTTTGCGGTTCCGGTTCTACGCGGAAGGTGTACGAGCGGTCGAGCACCCTCGACAGATCGCTATTACGCCACTTCTCTACTTTTGTATCGGGGAAACCGAGCAGCCTGAATGTTTCAAAAGCCTCTTTACGGAGGCCGGCAATACGTGGATTGTCAACCTTGCCGATTGAATCGAGGTTCAGATGATAGTGCTCTGTTATAGCATCCTTTATGTTGAGCATTGCAATTTCTTCCATATAGTAAAGGTATTTTTACCAGAGTGGTTATACCATGATTTATTGGGCTAAACCTGCCTTAATCCATTCATAACCCTTCTCTTCCAGTTCAAGGGCAAGTTCCTTGGTTCCTGAACGGACAATCTTGCCGTCAAAAAGTACGTGTACAATATCAGGCACAATATAATCAAGCAATCTCTGGTAGTGAGTTATCACCACAAAAGCGTTATCGGGGCGGCGAAGCATGTTAACGCCATTGGCTACAATTTTAAGCGCATCAATATCAAGGCCTGAGTCGGTTTCATCAAGTATAGCGAGTTTAGGCTCAAGCATGGCCATCTGGAAAATTTCATTCTTTTTCTTTTCACCACCCGAGAATCCTTCGTTTACTGATCGGTTAGTGAGTTTGGCCTGTATCTCGAGCATTTTCTTCTTCTCTTCCATCTTGGCAAGGAACTCATTGGCAGGCATGGGGTCAAGACCACGATATTTGCGTTGTTCATTCAGTGCTGTGCGCATGAAGTTGGTCATGCTTACACCGGGTATTTCAACAGGATACTGAAAGCCAAGGAAGATTCCCTCGGCAGCCCGCTCTTCAACCGGCAGATCAAGAAGGTTCTTGCCATTGAAAAGAACTTCACCTCCCAGTATATCATAGATATCACGGCCTGCAATGACCGATGCAAGCGTACTTTTCCCTGTTCCGTTAGGCCCCATAATAGCATGAACTTCACCCGGTTTAACCTCCAGATTAATGCCACGCAATATTTCCTTGTTGTTGATTGCGACCCTTAAATTCTTAATAGTAAGCATTTTATGTTCTTTATAAAAGTTATTTGATCTAAAAATTTTATCTTTACTGATGCCTCATTATAACTTGTGCGGATTAAGCTAATGAGATTGATTCAAACGTGCTAACCAACGCTGCCTTCCAGGCTTACTGACAGGAGCTTTTGGGCTTCAACAGCGAACTCCATAGGCAGTTGCTTAAGCACTTCACGGGCATAACCGTTAACGATAAGCCCTATGGCGCTTTCAGTGCTTATACCACGCTGATTGCAATAATACAGCTGATCATCGGATATCTTGGAAGTGGTGGCTTCGTGTTCCACAATGGATGATTTATTCTCGGTTTTGATATATGGCCAGGTATGGGCACCGCACTTGTCGCCGAGAAGCAATGAATCACATTGTGAAAAGTTGCGGCCGTTCTCGGCACGTTTGGTCATCTTCACCAGTCCGCGGTAACTATTGTTGCTATGACCTGCTGATATTCCCTTGGAGATGATGGTGCTGCGGGTGTTCTTACCCAGATGTATCATCTTTGAACCGGTGTCGGCCTGCTGGTAATTGTTGGTTACGGCAACCGAGTAAAACTCGCCGATGGAATTGTCACCCATGAGGATAACACTCGGGTACTTCCAGGTAATGGCAGACCCTGTTTCCACCTGTGTCCATGATATTTTTGAGTTATTGCCCTTGCAGATACCCCTCTTGGTCACGAAGTTGTAGATTCCACCTTCGCCCTGCTTGTTTCCGGGATACCAGTTCTGTACGGTAGAGTATTTCACCTCGGCATCCTTAAGGGCAATGATCTCAACAATGGCGGCATGCAGCTGATTCTCATCACGCATAGGAGCAGTGCAGCCCTCCATGTAACTAACGTAACTGCCTTCATCACCAATGATTAGTGTACGTTCAAATTGTCCGGTGTTGGCTGCATTGATTCTGAAGTAAGTGGAAAGCTCAACAGGGCATCTGACGCCTTTTGGGATATAACAGAATGAACCATCAGTGAATACTGCTGAATTCAGGGCAGCAAAATAATTATCATCTGATGGGACAACGCTACCCAGATATTGCTTTACAAGATCAGGGTACTTCTGTACTGCTTCACTGAAAGAGCAGAACAGTATTCCCTTTTTTTCAAGTGTGGCTGAGAAAGTTGTCTTTACGGAAACAGAGTCAATAACCGCATCAACGGCAACGCCACTCAGCCTTTTTTGCTCTTCGAGCGATATGCCAAGCTTGTTGAAGGTTGATAAAAGTTCAGGATCAACTTCATCAAGGCTACTGAGTTCCTTTTTTGGCTTGGGGGCGGCATAGTAGATTATATCCTGGTAATCAATGGGAGGATGATGCAAATGTGCCCATGTGGGCTCTGTCATCCGGGTCCACTTGCTATAAGCGTCAAGTCGGTATTGAAGCAGCCAGTCGGGTTCATTCTTTTTGGTGGATATTAACCGGATTATATCTTCATTAAGCCCTTTGGGGGCAGTATCCATCTCAATATCAGTGAAGAAGCCATACTTATACTCGCTCTGGGTTACCTCATCAATTATATTCTTAGGTTCTTGGTCCATCTCAGCAAATTCTATATCTCACTAATTTAGATTAAATTAAAATAGTCAGCAAAGATACAATATATTACTGGGAAAAGTGAGCCAAAATAAGCAAAAATTGTTGTCGTATTCACACATCTTCAGTGCTGAAATGTTATGGGAAGTCCAGAGGGGAATTACATCGGCAAATTGGAAAAACAATTATTCCTGGATAGATGATAACTATAGAAGGCACTAACCATTGTTTGTATCTGTAGGTACGTCTAACGTCTTGGCCAGAAAATAACTATAAAAGGCGCCAATCCATATTGATTAGAAGATAAAACTGATAGGAGCTGATAACAAGCTTGAGGTTACAATAACTAGCACAAAGATGGATTGATATAAACAAACCCTTGAAGGGTAGGAGTATATAATGAAAGACACTATCCTTTTTGGTGGAGTTTCTTTCTGATGAAGGCTACAACAAATGAAAAGTCGTTCCTTGAGAAGTGAAACAGATCACTAACCGGGGTTCCTGTTATTTTGCAGTAGGCAATGATATAGATGATTGTTCCAACCAGATAGCTGATATTGGTAGCAATGGCAGCTCCCATACCACCCATTTTCGGAATAAGGAAGTAGTTCAAAAGTATATTAAGAATAAGTGCCGGAATAAAGGCGTGTAAGGCAACTTGTGGTTTACCCAATCCTGATAACTGTCCGCTGAGCACTCTGAATATGATAATAATAATAATGCCGGGAAGCACTGTTTGAATAATTTCAACACTTCCAAGATACCCGGAACCAAAAACCAGAGGAATTATAAAAGGAGACAGGACAAAGATGAAGAGAGAAAGAGCCAGACCTGCAATGACTGACAATCGCAGCAAACGAGCTGTACTTTCATTCATGAGTTTCTGGTCAGTTGAATTGGCACTTCGTGTCATTACTACCAGGCTCACTGCCAGTGGTATCTGCCAGAGCAGTTCAGAAACAGCCACACCCAGAGAGTAGAGGCCCACCTCACGGGTATCAGCCAGCCACTGGAGGAGGAGAATATCAACCCTGTAATTCAGCTGGATAACAAGAAATGAAAGCGCGTACACCACCCCAAGCTTCAGCATTTGCCGTATGATAGGATTATAAAGCGACAGTTTTATGGTATAATTTCTGCGAAGCATATTCATGGCATACACTGATACTATGAGGTTACTGGACATGAGGCCAAGCAAGGCTCCGGCAACCTTTAGCTTAAGAAGCCATACAAATATCAGGGCAAATATCAGGGTCAGTAAGGCTGTGAGCCAGTTCATGATATTGGCCCTTTTCATCTGCTCTTTGGCAAGAAAGACCCCACCGGCATATATGGCAGTAAGCCGCATGGGTATGGTAAGCAATGCCAGACTCACCAGCAAAGGGGTATAGCCGGTTTTGAACATCAACAGATAGGCAATGCCACTGAAAAGCATTCCGGCAGAGCCGGTAATAAGCAGTGTTGATACAACCGCAGAAACCACTTGATTGGCATCATGTTTACCTGAACCAATCATGAAAACAGTGGAAGGACGGATGCCCATCTGGAAGAAGCTTACCACCAACAGTGGTATCACCAGAACAGCCGTATACAAACCATACAACGCAGGACCGAGAACCCGGGATACAAGAACAACAGTTAGCAGGTTGGCAACGAGCGAAAAAACATTGCTTGAGAAGACACTGATGATATCTTCAGAGAATGATCGTTTTCCTGTATCTGTTGTCAATGGTTTCAAGGGATGATTTGTTTGCCGGGTGATTATAATATAATTTGCGGGGAATGATCTTGATTTAGTGTTTATAGTATTCTAATGAGGTAGAATGGTTTTGTTTAGGTAGATGTTACATAACGTCAATTTGGTTAAAGCTCCCTGAGCATTTTAAAAGCCTTTTCACTCAATGATTTCACTGTCATGTTGTCGAAGAGTATGTATGGTGGAATATTAACATTGAATTTCTCAAGCATATCCTGCTGCAACTGAATGGCTCTCAGGGAATCCAAACCATAGGCAGCAATATTTTTTTCGATATCAACCCTATTGAGTGGAACACTTAATTTGAGGTGAATCCACATTGAGAGCCAGTGCTGCATTGCTGTAAGGTCGTAAGTGGGAGTCAGGATTATATTGATATCAGAGTTATCATCAGCAGAGGGTAAGCTTTCGCCAACAACATCAAGTGACCTTTGGAGGAAGGCTTGTTTACAGGCCCTTCGCTGTACTTTACCGCTTGAGGTTTTCAATATACTGCCGGTTCGAAGCAATTGAATTGCATGTACATCCTGTTCAAACTCTTCGGCAATGCTGTTCCTAATGGCCTCACACACCATTTCAATATCAAGATTCCTGATGTAGGAACGCTTAACCTCAGCCACTATTACGAGCTTTTCGGTTTGATCTGCTTCCACAGAAAAAGCGGCACAAGCAGCAGGTTTGATTGCCGGATGGCAATTCTCAATGATATATTCAATATCCTGAGGATAGAAATTCCGGCCATTGAGGATGATTACATCCTTCAGACGGCCGGTAATAAAAAGTTCTCCCTTGTGAAAGAAGCCCAGATCACCGGTTCTAAGATAACGGGTTGAACTATTGGCGATGGTAGCCGCATAGGTTAGTTCAGTTTCTTCAGGATTTCTATAATATCCTGATGTGACAATTGAGCCTGTAACCCATATTTCGCCAACCTGATCATCAGTGCACACCTCCAAGGTTTCGTGGTTCACCACCTTCACATTGGTGTCAATCCAAGGGTTACCGACGCCTACAAGGTATCTGGCATCACTTGATGAGTCGGCAACCGGAATTATCCGGTCATGCTCCAATGCATTGGCAGAAACGCACAAATAGAAAGGTCCTCTACCGGGAGGTGGTCCCGCGATGATGAGAGTAGTTTCTGCCATTCCATAGCTCGGACAGATAGCTGAGCGGTCAATTCCACAGGAACTAAAAGCATCGACGAATCTTTCTATAGTTTCCTTCCTTACCGGCTCGGCACCACTATAAAAGGTATCAAGGGTTGAGAGATCAAGTGTTTTTCTTTCTTCTTCAGGAATGCTGTTTACGCATAACTCGAAGGCGAAATTTGGTGCACCTGTATGCGTAGCCTTATACCTGGCAATGGCTTTGAACCAGCGTACAGGCTTTTGAATGAAAGCTACAGGAGGCATTTGGATAGCAGAATATCCCGTGTAGGCAGGTTCCAGTATTCCTTCTATCAATCCCATATCGTGAAAACCGGGCAGCCATGATACGGAAACGCTCTCAGGAGTAAGACGAAAGCTCTGACGGAGGAACTCCAGATTACGCACAATATTCTGATGGGTAACAATCACTCCTTTGGGCTTTCCGGTAGAGCCGGAAGTATATTGCAATAAGGCAATATCTGCCGGTAAAGGTGAGGGTAAGGATAAGGGTGATGTTGAGGATAAGGGCAAATGCAAAGAGTTATTTTGGTCTTGAGTGATAGGCTGAATTTCCATATCGTCAATTGTTAACCACTGCATATGTTGCAATGATTCAAGATCAGCAAAGGCCCTAAGGCTAAAATTTTTGATATCAGTGACCGATAATACGAATTTGGCACCTGAATCTTCAACAAGCAATTTAATCCGTTCAAGTGATCTGTTTTTGCGGGGCGGATATGCTGGAACTGCTACGACACCAGCCAGGAAACAGCCAAGCAGGGCTTTGATAAAATCCATTCCCGGTGGAAACAACATTAGCGCCCGTTCACCTCTGGCATTCAAACTTGACAATTGCCGGGCTATTTCATTGGCAGAAACATAGAGCTGTTTGAAAGTTACCAATTCAGCATCATCCTCTCCATCATGAAGGAAGATATATGCTGTTTTATCGGGAGAATGCAGGGCGCGGGCCCTGATAATGTCAGGTAATGTCAAGTTGAGAGTATCTTGTTCAGTAATCTGCCCGGTCAGAAAATTATCTAATCCCATTAATTCAATGTGGTATGGATTGTTAAAAATGCAATTATAAGGGTTTTACTTTACGCCGGTTGAATTTCCAGTATAATTTAAGAAAGATGCCCAGTGTTTTATTTAGTGAATTCCTCATTCCATAGGGCAGATAATCACCCAGCATAATTATCCTGTACATGATGGAAGCATATATGAGTGAGGGTAGTATCCAAAGGTAAAGACCCGGATTAAAGCCAGTGTACATACGTTTATAACCTGCTTTTTCAGCAGTACTGCCCATTACAAGGTCGGCTACCTTTATCTGTCGCGGCGTCATGTCAGTCTGCCATTTGTTCATCCGCTCCGTGGAAATAGGATTAAACAGGCTTTTATGTATCTGGTTGATGCCTTCCTCACCGGCATAAATTTTCTCGACTTCTGATTTCTTTTGATAAAAAGATAACACTGAGGGATCAAATTCAATATTCAGGAAATTGCAGAGCAATCGACAATGATGTTCCGGATCAGCTACCAAATCTTCATACCTGATGGAATAAACAAGCCCCGGATTTTTCGCCTTCAACTGCCACATCTTCTTCAGGGCATATTTCCAACGATATACGACAATCGGCACTACCGGCACCTCAAAATTTACATTTACCAATGAGAGGTAGTTATCCCTGTAATCGCGGGTGATGTGTATGATCTTTGAATCAGGGTAAAGCTTATGGATACGGGAAGCATATAGTGAATACATTGGATTCTTGTCGCCTATCATCACGAGGTCCTTCTTCTCATAAACCGACCTGTACGATAGATATACCTGGGTGACCATACCCTGAAAAGTATTCTGCCCTTTATGTTGCAAAAGCCTGTGGAGCAGTTCATCTCTATCAATGAGCCACTTCTCAAAATAGCGCTGTTTATAGAGGTCATTGCAGAATTCTTCTATAATTTGCTCGCTCCACTCGGCAACCTCTCCATATTTTTTATAGAGAATGATAATAAAAGGACTTTCGGGCGGAATAAGCAAGTTAGGATGCGCTTCAAAAAGCAACCTTAATAAGGTAGTACCTGATCTGGGTCGGCCAATAATAAAAAAGAAGGGTAGATTCTGCATTAACGTGTTTGAAGCTTGTTATGTATGATTTAAACAAAAGATATCCGCTCTGATTATGATGATCAAGTTAGGGATAAAGTCTGAAAACTAGTATTTTAACTCGGCAAAATATATTTAGTTAACTGAATGTAAAAATAGTGAATTATCATTCAGAACACTTTTAATTCATTTAATTTGCTTTAATTTGCACCCGAAATCGGGTTGCTTGCATGCTTTTTAATTCAGTTGAATATTTATTCTTTTTTCCAGCCGTTGTAATACTTTATTTCAGTATTCCCGACAAGTGGAAATGGGTGTTGCTGCTTTTTGCCAGCTACATATTCTATATGTTCTGGAAGATGGAGTATGTGGTCCTTATTATGTTCACAACTCTGGTTGACTACCTGCTGGGTTTGAAGTTGGCACAAAATATTCCAAAGCAACGCAAGAAACTTTATCTTCTCCTAAGCATTGTAGTAAACCTTGGCATGTTGACCGGGTTTAAATACCTAAACTTTTTCTCTGAAAGTTTGAATGGCCTGCTTGGTTTTTTCAATACCGGTGTTTCCACGCCTGTATTCAATATCCTGCTGCCGGTGGGTATTTCATTCTATATCTTCCAGTCGCTCAGTTATACAATCGATGTATACCGGGGAATTGCACCGGCAGAGAAACACCTGGGGAGGTTTGCCCTTTACGTATCGTTTTTCCCGCAATTGGTTGCAGGCCCCATTGAGCGCTCAACCAGTCTGTTGCCCCAGATAGTTAAACCCCGTGCATTTAATGAGCAGCGTTTGGTAAGCGGGCTAAAGCTTATATTATGGGGGTACTTCAAGAAACTGGTGATTGCCGACAGGCTGAGCATGTTTGTTGACTATGTTTACAACAATCCTCAACAGAATGCCGGAGTCCCTATCTTTATAGCCACCATTATGTTTGCATTCCAACTGTATTGTGATTTCTCAGGTTATACCGATATTGCCAGGGGTTCTGCCAGAGTATTGGGGTATGACCTGATGATAAATTTCAACAGGCCTTTTATTGCAAAATCATTAAGAGACTTCTGGAACCGCTGGCATATATCACTTACCACCTGGTTTCGCGATTACCTGCTCTATTCCCTGCCTTACATCAAAAACAACAAGATAATATATCCGCTGCTACAACTTAATCTGTTTATTACATTTCTGGTCATGGGCTTATGGCATGGAGCTTCATGGACATTTGTATTATTCGGGGCATTCAATGGAATTATGATTATTCTGGAAATCAGAACACAGAATATCCGTAACAGATTTTATGCAATCACAGGGATAAATAAGATTGTCAGGTTAAAGGATATTTTAGCCACTCTGTCCACATTCTTAACTATAATATTCTCACTCTACTTCTTCAGGGCAAACAGTATTGGCGATAGCTTCCTGCTTATCAGGAATACCTTTGATTTAAGCACTTTAAATGAGTCATTCTTTTTTATGATGAAGGACAATGAATTGATGTTTGGAATTCTTATGGTCATACTGCTTTTAATCGCTGAACAAATGCATGCCAAATATAATCTTGTATTAACATTAGCGACGAAACCAACGGTGTTTAAATGGACAGTCTATTTGGGCTTTAGTTTCTTTGTCATTCTCTTTGGTGTGTTAAATGCACAGAAGTTTATTTATTTCCAGTTTTAGGCACTGAATAAACAACATGATTTAAATCATCTATTCCATATGAAGAAGATATTAACAACGCGAAATGTAAGATATTCAGCAGATTTTTGTTGAGGTTAAGAACAAGAAGAAATAGTAAATAGTGACTGGTGATTGGTAGTAGGTAGTTTTAAGTTCGTGAATGGAGATTGAGAGTGTGTAGTTTGAAGTTCGTTACTGGTGATTGGTATTAGGTAGTTTGAAGTACGTGTTTGGTGACTGATGGTAAGTAGTTTGGAATTCATGATTGATGATAGGTGATTGATGGTTTGTAGTTTTGGGTCGTTGAATGGGAAATAATAGTTGGTAATGTCGATTGGTAAAGGGCAATGTAAATAGATAGAAGATAATGTCAAAACAATTTGCACGGCGGTTTATACTTTTCATCATCCTGTTGATCATAATCAACGGGATGCTGGATCATGGTTTCAAGCAATACTCCGTGCATAACCAATTGAATGAGCGGATGGATGAACAGTTTTCAGCATATAATGATACACTGAAGTACCTGTCTGTAGGCAATTCACACAATTGTGTCAATACCTATATCCTGGCAAACAGTTTTAACTATGGTTCGCCGAGTGAGAGTATTATACAAACCTACTATAAGCTTAAGCACATCTCTGAGACAGAGGGCAAGGTTCCTGAATACCTGATCATGCAGTCGGATATCTCTTCCTATGGGCCCAAAAGTGCCAACCGTTACGAATATAACTCCTACTGGGTAAAATATATAGATTTCCTTGAACTGGCAAAGATTAAGCAGGACCGTAGAGTGATTTCAAAATGCATTGAGGGAAAATTCTTCTCGTATGCAGGCAATTACAAGGATGTTCAGCTGTCAATACTTTACAGGAAGAAGATGAAGAATCTAGAAATGTACAATGGTTACCGGCCTCACCGTGATTATAAGAACTTTGCTGATCATCCTAGTAAGCAAAGGGCGGCATGGAACAAGGCGCAGCGGATATTATCGAGCGATATTTACTTTGATGCCACAACCAAGGTATATCTGGATAAAATAATGCAACTCTGTCAGAGGTATAATGTGAAGGTTGTTATGGTAAGATATCCCATGACCCGGGAATTCTCAATTGAGGAGAGGAAAATAGTACCTGCCGATAAGCTCTTCAGTGAAGTGGAAGAGATAGTATCACGCTATACCATTTATAAAGGAACATTTGACTATACGGATATCTATTTTGATCATCCGGAGTATTTCTTTGATCCTGACCACCTTAACGTTAAAGGCTCCGATCTCTTCACCAAGCGTTTAGCTGAAGATTTGAAGTCTTTGGAGGTGCCTTCTATTAGCCTGGCTCGCTGATAGTTAGAAAGCTTTAAATTTATTTGACTAATTTTATCAATTTATTCCTTTCAAAACAAAGGTACTTCCTCCAATCTTGCTTTCCTGATTATATATTGCTGTATATCAACATGATAGTATTAATTTTTCTGACCATATTTCAAGATTCTGGAAAATTACGGTAACCCACAGAGAGTCTGTTAACTACAGAGATATTTTGGCTTTTTAAGCTCTTATAGAGGCGATATTTTTAATCTTGCCGGGGTATTATCAGTAATATTAACTTTATTGGACCTTTAGCATTCAAATAGAATAATCTTTGTTCAGATCTTAGAATTGAAAATTAGGGTAATAAAAGAGGGGTGGTAAATTATTTGTCGTCAGGAGCATTCTTCCCGGCGAAAATACGCCCAAATGTCTTGGCCAGCCAGAGAGGCCCTTTACTCAGTAATTTTTCGCGTAGGCGGTAAGGGAACTTATCGATAATAAGGGTCATAAAGTAAAGGAACCGGGCATACATAACACCGGGCAATGCCTGAATGGCAATAAGTGGGCTATAACCGGTGTAGGCCCTTTCATAACCGGCCTTTTCAGCATAAGAGCCTGCTACCTGATCGGCAATCCTGATCTGCCGCTGACTCATTGACTTCTTCCATAAGCCAAGCCGACTGGTATTAATAGGATTGAACAAACTCTTATGATGCTTTTGAAGAATATCAGCAGGGTACAACTCATCAGCCTTTTCCTTCATCTTGTAGAAATCAAATACCTCAGGCAGGTAGGCAATACCCAGGAATTCACTGATTTTACGAAAGTGCAGTTGGGGGTCAGTGGCCAAGTCCTCATACCTGATGAAGTAAAACGAATCAGGATACTTAAGGGCCGCCTTCAGGGCCTTCTTATAAAAATACTTCCATTTGTAAACAACCAGTGATACCACCGGAAGCTCAAAATCTACCTTTGTAACCGAGTGGTAATTATCGCGGTAATCCCGGAGTATGTATATGAACTTGGCATCAGGGTAGAGCTTCATCAAGCGATCGGTATAAATGGTATACCCGTGGTTTTTGTCGCCAAGCAGGGATATTGTCTCCTTTTTGTAGAATGAGATGTAATTCAGATATACGGTCTGGCATATCATCACATAGGTTGTTTCACCTGCAAGCGCGTAAAGATCGGTTTGCAGCTTCTCATGGTCAATGTTCCAGGCGCTGAACTGCCATTGTTCCAGCAGGTCAGTGTAAAAACCTGAAATCATTTCCTTGGTCCAGTAAGTTATATTACCGTATTTAGGATAGAGATTAAGTACAAACTGGCATTCCCATGGAATCTGTACATTGGGATGAGCATCAAAAAGCGACCTCAAAAGGGTTGTGCCCGTTCGAGGTCGTCCGATTATGAAGAATACAGGAAGTGTCAACTGAAAAACTGATTAGTTGTTAATTACAGTATCAATAGCCCGAGAAAGACTATGGATTCTTATTTGCCCGGTATACCGGTAGTTCTTGTCCATGTGAGTGTCTTGCTGATAAAGCCAACACCACCAACAATTTTCATCACATTTTTATTCTTGTCCAAGGTAACCTTGCAGTTGTATGATCTGCCGGTTTGAGCCTGATAGATTTTTCCCCCTTCATAGGTGTCGGTTTTAGGGTTGTATTTGAGGCCGGTGATCATTGCAGAACCAACAATAGGATTGTTCCTTTTTGATTTATCAGGGTTCTTTACATCCTTAAGAGGTTTGCCTGCCTTATCCTTGGCAGTTCTTGACCATGCTACCTTACCTGTATATTCGTCACCCGACTTAACAAACTCAACAATGGAACCTTTCTGGGCAGTAAGCCAATAACCGGTTATATCCCTGGTAATGGTTGCAGGTTTATTGGTGGTTGTTGGTTTTACAGCAGGTTTAGCCGGAGTTGCGGGTGTTGCCGGGGTAGCTTTCTTGGTAGTTGTTGTAACTGATTTCTTGGCAGGCTGAGCCGGGGTTGCCGGAGTAGCTTTGGTTGCCGGAGTAGTCTTGCTGACCGGTGTTACCTTTGCTTTGGTTGTTGTTGTTGGTTTAGCATCACTCTTATCACTGCTCTCGGCAGTTTGGGCAATCAATGTGTTGAATGAAAAAAATCCCCAGGTTACCACCATTATCGCGGTAAGAAGTTTTGTTCTGTTCATGGGTCTGCTTTTTAATGTTGTTTAATGGTTAACAAAAATACTTTATTTTTTATCCTGTAGTGCAATTCTTATGCCAAATTTAAGTTTGGGCTAATTGCCGTTTTAATATAAACCACGGGAAGATGGTTTGAGAGCTTAAACAGAGGACAATAGGAGGATAAGTGAAGGTACAGTTGTAAGCTAAGTGGAAGGTGGTATAGAATTGAATACCCAAACTGTTTATTGCTCTATCCATTTGATTTCATGGTTTGCTTTTTTATCTAATTTAGGGGCTTCAAAAAAGAATGATTCGGATGAAAATCCCATTTAATAAACCACATTTTACCGGACGTGAGGTATATCACCTATCACAGGCTGCGGTAGTGGGCAAGCTTTCAGGCAATGGAAGTTACACCCGGCAATGCCAGCAGTTCTTTGAACAACGCTATTCCATTGGCAAGGTGCTGCTTACCACCAGTTGCTCTGATGCGCTTGAGATGTCGGCGCTGCTATGTGATATTAACCCCGGTGATGAGGTGATCATGCCATCATATACTTTTGTGTCTACCGCCAATGCATTTGCCTTAAGGGGAGCAACTATACACTTTGCCGACAGTATGGAGGATAATCCCAACATTGACGCTGAAAAAATTGAAGCCTTAATCACACCTAAGGCAAAGGTTATAGTGGTAGTTCATTATGGTGGTGTTGCCTGCGATATGGACGGCATCATGGAAATTGCTTCCAGATACAATCTTATTGTTGTAGAAGATGCTGCACAGGGACTTGAAGCAACATATAAAGGCAGAAAACTGGGCACTATAGGCTCATTTGGCACATTCTCCTTTCATGAAACCAAGAATATCACATCGGGTGAGGGAGGAATGATTGTAGTAAATGATCCTTCAAAGGTTAATCAGGCTGAGATTATGTGGGAGAAAGGCACTAACAGGGCTGCCTTTGCACGGGGTGAAGTTGAAAAATATGAGTGGGTTGCACTTGGCAGTTCTTTTCTGCCCAACGAGCTGACCGCCGCATTTCTATATGCCCAACTGGAACACATTGATGATATTCAGCAGAAGCGATTGCAGATTTGGGATTCCTATTACACTAAACTCGTTAATGCCGGACTCTCGAAGTATATTGCACTTCCAGTTGTCCCCGATTATGCCCAACACAACGGCCATCTGTTTTATATTACCGTTCATTCAAAGGAAGTGCGCGACAGTCTGCTCAACTATCTCCAGGATAAGGGCATAAATGCCGTATTCCATTACCTGTCACTACATAATTCTCCATATTTCGGCAGTAAGCATGATGGACGGATGTTGCCCAATGCTGAACGCTACTCATCTACTCTCCTGCGGCTTCCGTTCTACTACTCGCTTACCGAAGAAGAGATAGATTACATTGTAGGGAATATAAGGGACTTCTTTATTCAACATTCTCCTGAACAGCCTAAGTAGTTGTTGTTTTAATCAATACAAGGTGCTGAAGTTTTATTGAATATCATTCAAATCAACCATTGCAACAATCTCCGGGTTCGGTTCAAAGGATACTTTAGCCTTTTTCTTTTCGGGATAGTCAATCAGGGATATCACATAGCGCATCGCTTCCATACGGGCAATAGGTTTGTTGTTTCCCCTGACAATTATCCACGGGTTATTTTCTGTATGTGTATGCAGGAACATACGGTTCTTGTAATTGGTATACTCATCCCACATCTGCTGTGCCTTCAGATCAACAGTACTGAGTTTCCATCGTTTCAGGGGATTCTTCATCCTGTCTTCTATTCTTATTTTCTGCTCTGTGATATCTATTGAGAACCAGAACTTGATGAGAATAACACCATCCTCAAGCAGCATATTCTCAAATATGGGGACCTGTTTAAGGAAAAGCTCATATTGGTCATTATTGCAGAAACCCATTACAGGTTCCACCACAGCCCGGTTATACCAGCTGCGGTCGAAGAAAACCATTTCACCCGGGTTGGGCAGCTCTTTTATATAGCGCTGAAAATACCATTGACCTTTTTCAAGTTCTGTAGGTTTAGGCAGAGCCACTACCCTTATAAAGCGAGGATTAAGGTACCTTGTGAAGCGGTAAATGGCGCCTCCCTTTCCTGCAGTATCGCGGCCTTCAAACAGAATAACCACCCTTAAACGCTGGTCATAAATCCATTTCTGCAGTTTCAGCAATTCTATCTGAAGCTGTATATATTCCCGGTTGTTTCGGGGCCTGATGTTAGTATCTTCCATTGAAAAAGCAAAAACTGTTGGTTATGTTAAACTGCCCGATGGTCATAAACGGATAATTGCTCTATTATTGTTCTTTTTGATTATCTGCCCGATCAATTTTTCGTTACCTCTTGCTGATTGTTACTCAGTGATTGTTACTCAGTGATTGTTATTCAGTGATTGTTATTCAGTGATTGTTATTCAGTGATTGTTCCTTGCAATTGTGATCTGAATAATTTTGAGACTGGTATACCCCAGGATGTAGTTTATATTGGTGATTATAGATATATTATGCTTTTGGTTGATTCTCCCTGTTATAATAATTAAATACCAATTGTGCCTTCGATTTTCCTACTACCGCTTCCAGTTCTTCTATTTTAGCTTCTTTTATTCGTTTTACTGACTTAAGGCTTTTCAGTAGGGAGGAAATTGTAGCAGGTCCAATTCCATCTATTTCACTCAGGGCTGTCTTTATGGTTCCTTTTTCTCTACGTTTGCGGTGGTGGGTAATGCCAAAACGGTGGGCTTCATCTCTCATCTGTTGAATAACCCTAAGTGTTTCAGACTTCTTATCAAGATGCAAAGGCATGGAATCACCTGGGAAATATAGCTCTTCCAGTCGTTTGGCAATACCAATGACCTGCATACGGTGTTGCAGTCCAAGCTTTTCAATGCTGGCCATAGCTGAACTGAGCTGTCCCTTGCCTCCGTCAATCACAACCAACTGAGGCAATTCTCTCTTCTCCTCCAGCATACGATGATAGCGGCGGTATATAACCTCTTCCATAGAGGCAAAATCATCAGGGCCTTCAACGGTTTTGATATTAAAATGACGGTAGTCCTTCTTCTCCGGACGGGCATTACGAAATACTACCATGGCAGCAACCGGATAAGTGCCTTGCGTATTGGAATTGTCAAAGCACTCCATATGAACAGGTAAAGCGCTGAGTTGCAGGTCTTTTTTTATAGTCTCCAGTATTCTGTTGGTTCTCCTCTCGGGATCAACCAACTCCCTTTGACGCATCTTGTCGATCTTGTAGTATTTGGCATTCCTTTCTGACAGTTCCAGCAACTGCTTTTTATCACCACGTTGTGGCACAGTAAAAGTAACACCCGGTATTTCGAAGTCGGGTTTTATAGGAACAATAATTTCAGCTGATCCTGAATCAAACCGTGTATATAGATCGGCAATAGCCACAGCAAGCAGCTCTTCGGCTGTTTCATCCAGTTTCTTCTTCAGCTCTATTGTATGCGATTGTATGATTGCTCCACTGGCCACCTTCAGGAAATTTACATAAGCTGACTGTTCATCCTCAGCCAATGAGAATACATCTACATTATTGATGGAAGGATTGACTATAGTTGACTTGCTCTGGTACTTCTCAAGTGTTTCTATCTTATCCTTGATAATCTTTGCTTTCTCAAACTGGAAGTCGGCTGCATATTCCTTCATCTTAACAGCAAGCTGTGATCTCACCATGCTAATATTTCCCTTTATGAGCTCACGAATATTCTTAATATTCTGGTTGTAATCTTCCTCAGTCTGTTTTCCAACACAAGGCCCCAGGCAATTGCCTATATGATATTCCAGACAGACTTTAAACTTGCCGCTTTTAATATTCTTTTCATTAAGATTGAGGGAGCAGGTACGACGTGGATAAAGCTGTTTGATAAGATCGAGTAGCGTATGCATCATCTTGCCGGAGGCATATGGGCCGAAGTACTCACTGCCGTCCTTCACCAGATTGCGTGTTGGGAACACCCGTGGGAATGGCTCATTCTTGATGCATATCCAGGGATAGGTTTTATCATCCTTAAGCATCACATTGTATCGTGGCCTGTATTCCTTAATAAGGTTATTTTCAAGCAACAGGGCATCATATTCAGTAGCCACCACTATCCAGCGAAGGTCCACAATCTTTGATACCATCACCCTCACCTTTCCTGTAAGTGAGGTGTCTTTGTTAAAATATGATAGAACCCTTTTTTTCAGGTTCTTGGCTTTCCCTACATAGATCAGGTTGTTGTCCTTATCATAATATTGATATACCCCCGGTGATTCGGGCAGTGTTTTCAATATCAATGCAAGGTCTTTATTGGGCGCCATGTGGTTACTTCAAGTGCTCAAATCCCTGTGCCATAATGGGGTACATGCTGCCACCACTGCTAACAAGATATTCACCTTCCTCTTTTGAAGTCATGTGGCCAATAACAGAAACTCCCTTGATAGCTTTTACTTTTTCCAGGTCGTTGATGTTTACGGTAAACAGCAGTTCATAATCCTCACCGCCGTTCATGGCAGCAGTGGTGGTATCAATCTTGAATTCTGCGGCTACATCGGCAGTTACCACATCAATAGGAATCTTCTCTTCGTATATTCTGCATCCCAGGTTGGAATCTTTTGAAATATGCAGAACCTCGCTGGCCAATCCATCACTTATATCAATCATAGAGGTAGGTTTAATACCTGCCTTCTGCAACAGTTCAATAATATCAGTGCGGGGTTCCGGCTTTAGCTGACGCTCAAGCACATAGTCGTATCCTTCAAGCTCAGGCTGCATGGCAGGATTGGCTTTATATACCTCTTTCTCCCTTTGCAGCACCAGTAATCCCATATAAGCTGCTCCCAAATCCCCGGTCACACATATCAGGTCATTCTCTTTTGCGCTGTTGCGGTAAACCTGTTTGCCGGCTTCCACTTCACCAACCACCGTAACTGAAATGAAGAGGCCTGATACAGAAGCGGTGGTATCACCGCCCACCAGATCAACATTGTATTTCTTACATGCCAGGCGCATGCCGGCATAAAGTTCATCCAATGCTTCAACCGAATAGCGGTTGGAAACTGATATCCCCACCAGCAGTTGTGTGGCCTTGCCATTCATGGCGGCTATATCGCTGATATTCACTGCCGCAGCCTTGTAGCCCAAGTGCTTAAGCGGAGTATACGACATATCGAAATGGACACCTTCAATGAGCAGATCCTTGGCCACAAGAGTGAGCTTTCCGCCATGGTCTATTACTGCCGCATCATCACCCACCGACTTCACGGTGCTCTTGTTCAATATCTTCATATCAGAAGTGAGACGGTCAATCAATCCGAATTCTCCTAACTCTGATAACTCAGTCCGTGATGGGCTTTCATCCTTAAGCATATACTATGGTGTTTGTGGGAATTTATTTGCAAAAATACGAAAATTCAACTGTTTATGCTCCTCTATCAAACCGGCCTTATATTCAAGCTCCTGAAAGCCTGATTTATAGATAATAATGCTCCCTATTTAATATCCTGCCGTTGCTTTTTCTTCAAACCATCTGCCTTCGGCCGAATCATAAATATACATCTCAGGGCGGTTGATCAGCAGAGGCTCTATCTTAGCGGCTATGCCTGATTCAAAGTCTTCAGGCTCCAGCAGCAGTCTTGGCAGGGGG
>CALCQV010000086.1 GCA_937894795.1 uncultured Bacteroidales bacterium | reverse complement strand
CATGGAGCATGGAGCATGGAGCTGAGAGCATAGAGCGAAGAGCATAGAGCTTAAAACAAATCCGGACATTTGAAGCCCAGTTCACGGCAGTTTCCCTTACGCAAACCTATGCGTACTCCTGCATATAGGCTGGTGCCGGTGTAATCGGATACCTTCAGAAAGGAGAGGAGGTTGTCAGTACCCACGAAGAAGAACCGGAAGCGGCCGTTTAGCCCCAGATGAAAATATTTGTTGTCGTAAAAGGAGCCTGTAACTCCCAGTTGGAAATGGGGCGATTCATACCTGGTGCCTATCATTAACATCGTGGGTTGCACTGCTGATGCGGTCGTCCGGTTTACCGGGAGCATCACTATGCCATTTACAAACCAGTTGCCCGGCTCCCACAGCCTGCCCATGAAACCGGAGCCCGAAGCGTGTCGTTTGACGGTACCGGCAAGGTTCTCTGCCGATCGTCCGGTTATGAAGGCCGTAAGATTGAAATCACCCTGCAGACTGACTGTGGCGGGCAAGCCTATGCTGAAATCCCTCGCCCTGACCAATGATTCCTCATCTCCATAAAAATGCATGCTCACCTGCTGCGACAAATCGTGGAGGTTTGTATATTCCAGGTCGCTGATACCGGGCCAGAAAAGCTGGCCGTTAACCACACCCAGCTGTCTTGCATTTTCCGTAAAGCGGATACTCCCAAAGTCGAGCAGCGATACCCCCACTCTGAAGAGGTAGGGAATATATGACTGTCCACACAGTTTGCGGAAGTAACGTGCATCTGTTGGAACTTTAAGTTTCCGCTCCCACATGAAGCCGGCATCCAGGCCCATTCCCTTTCCCCGCACATGGGTGTCAGGCAGGTAATCATTGCTCTTGTAATCCAAGGGCAATGAGAAGCCGGCATCTATATCGGCATTGTAGATAATCAGAGTATCGTAATTGGGCACCATATAGTCGAGGTGGTCCATGTCAATATAGGCGGCTGCATAGCCTAAAAGCCTTTTCACTGTAGCCCCACCGGTAAAAAGGTCCTTACCGTTGCTGCTTATCACAGTGGAATAGGTGAGCCCCACCTCAGCCCATTGAAGTGAGGCCACTGAAACCTTGTTGGGATAGACGAACCGGGTATCATACTGTGGCGGGAAGTAAAGCCCCTCGTAGAAGAACTTGGCCAGCGTATGAGGCATATCCCTCACCGAGGTTACCGACCGGACAGCCGTGCTTATGCCAAACGCATGCCTGCCTGCTACAAGAGATACCGACGGACCGGTTACCCTTGCCTGCATCTGCCCATATTTAAGGGAGTTCGTGTAGTAATCAGCGTAAGTCTTATCGGGGCCCGAATTAACGAAAGGACGGTCACTGTTGAAAAAGCGCTGCAGCTTATTCTCCTCCCGTGGCATGAAGATGTAGTTGTTCTCAACGAATAGATCGGCTGCAACAATATTGATATCCAAATACAAGGGCGACAGCACTGTTGCTGCCGGATTGAGCTGCGCCGAATAAATCCCCCCATAATGTGATGACGTAATGGCCGGCATATTCTGTGCGTACAGGTTATTGCACGTGAACCGGAGAATCAGAAGGACCAGGACTCCCACCGGAATCCTGCATTGCAGGTTGCTGAGCATAACAGAGCGGTTGTAGAGTATTTATAGCACTTCTCCGCAAATGTAACACCCTCCGGAGGGGATTTGTTTATGCGTTTGGCGTTTAGCGTTCAGGGTTCAGCATTTAGTGTTCAGCACTCAGCCTGATATTATATGCCTAGCAGAAAAAGGATGAATGCTTTGTCTTTAAGCTTATCCCTTAAGTGTTTGAGGGCTGTATAGATGTGGGTCTCGGCGGTACGCTCGGTTATTTGCAGGGCTGTGGCTATTTCTGTGGTGTGCAAGCCTTCAATGTAACTCTTTATGAATACTTCCCTGCAGCGGGGTGGCAATGTCTCAATAGCGTCATCCAGCATTTTCCTGAGCTCTTTTGAGAAGATTTCCTTTATTACCTGATTGCGGTCGGGATCATAAAATTCAATTTCGGTCTCCTGAAAAGCCGACTTTTTCTGTGAGTAGGTCTCTTTTATCCGTTTGTGCTTAATAGCATTCAGGCAACGCTGGTATACCGCTCTGAAGAGATAGGATTCAAGGGAGGTGTGTATGTTGATCTGATCTGATTTTTCCCAAAGGTATACCATCAAATCCTGAACAATGTCCTTGGCTGAATCTTCATCCAAAAATATACCCGCATAGGCCAATAACTGGGGATAGTATTGTCTGAATAGTGTATTGAACTTATCTCTGTCGCTTTTAACGGGAAGTATGTTAATGGAGCTCTTTCCCTTTGCACCTGGCAACTCATGAGGATTCTCCACAAGAGTTTCGGGCTCTTTGTGGAATGTTTCATTCAGGAAATTGCTTTTGTCAGGAGGATGCTGATTATTGCCCATTGCTTTGTTCCCGCAGGTCGTACAAATATATTAAAACCTTCCAATTGAGTGTGGACATTCGGGGTGTATTTATTTTTTAAATTTTTATCTTTTGGCTACGTAGTTTCTTAAGGTCGGTTGTCTTTAGTTAAATTAAGTTTCATTTAAATATTTGAAAAGTGCAGGAATTCGATAAAACTCTGTTAATAAAAAGCATACAAGGGGAGTGTACTCCCGGGGAGGCTGAGGCAGTAAGTGTCTGGCTGGCAGAATCACCCGAAAATATGGAAACCTATACGCGTTTGAAAATGCTGTGGCATGCCCGTAAAATGGAAGCTATAAGCAGTGATGATGCCTTTTTAGCCGAAATAAACGGAAGAATTGACTTGATTAAAAAGAATGAAAAGCGTCACAGACTTTTTGCTTTTGCAAAATATGCTGCGGTTTTTGCCGGTTTGTTGGCCATTGGACTCACATACCTGCTGCTCACACATGAGAAACCTGTCATGTTGACGCACTCAACACCGGTTAATGGGAATGTTGAAATAATGATGCTCAGTGATGGTTCAAAGGTTTGTCTGAACAATGGCGCCGTTATCACATATCCTGAAGAATTCAGCTCGAAACAACGTATTGTGGAGCTTAAAGGGGAAGCCTTTTTTGAAGTTTTTACTGATGCTTCCAGGCCTTTCCGGGTAAAAACTGACGGCATCACCATTGAAGTTACGGGTACGTCGTTCAACCTAAATACCAAACCGGATGAGAATACCATTGAAACGGTGCTGTTAACAGGCTCGGTAACATTGCTCGATAAGTCAGGCAATACCATCGGACATCTGAAGCCGGGACAACTGGCCGTATCAAACAGATATACAGGTTCCACAACCATCAGTGATGTAGATACCGAATCATATACCTCCTGGCAGGAGGGTTTGGTGAGTTTTCATGAGGCCAGCCTAACGGAGATCATATTCAAAATTGAACAGGTCTATCATGTGGACCTGGCCTATGATTCTGTCAAAATCAGCAAGTTGAAGAAACGGTACAATTTCGTTTTCAGGAAAAACCAGGATGTGAAGAAGGTGCTTGAAATGCTCCATTTCATTGCTCCTCAGTCAAAGGAGGTTAAAATTGTAAAGAAGTGACCGCCGGAGGCCTGAACTACAGGTATAATGAAGAAGTATATGGCTATTGAATAACGTGTAAAAAGCAAGAAATCAGATAATTGTAAAAAAGGAAAACATCATGGACCCTTAAAAACAGTAAAAGAAAAAACCGGAGATATGTTAGCCGCACTCTCCGGTATAATCGATCCAATCAACTAACTGAATGTTAATTAAATCTTATCAAAATTATGAAAGAATTTGCAAAGGCAGGTGCTTTTGACAGGAGATTTTTAATAAAAATCATTGTTATGTCAAATATCAGCATGTTTATGGTGCTTTTTTGTTTCTTTACGGCAACCGCCGGAGGAAGCTATGCCCAAAAAGTTAAACTGAATCTCAATATCAGTGAAGCTTCATTACAGGAAGTGATCAGTGAGATCAAGGATCAAACGGAGTTTGAATTTGCTTACGATGCCAATCTTGAGAAAATGATGATTGGATCGGTGTCAGTTAAGGCAAAAGATGAAACAATCGACAAGGTGCTTGCGGGTATTCTAAGTGGTACAGGGCTTAGTTACAGGGTTATCGACCGGATTATTCTGCTGTCGAAGAGTGAAATAACCACGAGTTTTGAAACCGTCATGGTGAATCCTGTTACAGGTGTGGTGCGTGATAAAAATGGTCCTCTGCCCGGTGTTACCGTTCGAATCAAAGGAACAACCACGGGCACTATCACTGATACAGATGGCAATTTTAAAATTGACGCCGGGAGTGCTGATGCTGTTCTGGTATTTTCATACATCGGTTATATGACTAAGGAAGTGGCTATTGAGGGTCAACAACATCTTGAAGTGCTGATGGTGGAAGATGTGATGGACCTTGATGCCGTTGTAGTTATGGGTTACGGTACTCAACGGCGACGCGATATCACCGGTGCCGTATCAACCGTGAACAGTTCAGACCTGAAGAAAATACCGGTGGCAGGTATAGATCAGGCTTTACAGGGACAGTCGGCCGGTGTGCAGGTTACTCAGGACTACGGCACCCCCGGCAGCAGCATGCAGATCAGAATCAGGGGGATTGGTACCATTGGCGACAGCGATCCTCTTTATGTAATTGATGGAGTGCCTACCAAGGAGATGATCAACAGTTTGAACACTAACGACATAGAATCACTTACCGTTCTAAAGGATGCCTCGGCTGCTGCTATCTATGGAGCCAGGGCTGCCAATGGTGTAGTGCTTATCACCACTAAGAAAGGTATACCGGGCCAAACTCAGGTACAATTCAATGCCCAGTATGGAGTGCAGCAGATATCAAATAAACTGGATCTGCTTACCGCCGATGAGTATGCAATGATAAGCGACGAAGCATTGGTAAATGCCGGCCTTGAGCCTTTTTGGTCTGAATCAGAGGTCGTATTAGGCAAGGGAACTGACTGGCAGGACCATATTTTCAGGAATGCAGTCTTCAATAAGTACGATCTTTCTGTATCAGCCGGCAATAACGGAACCAATTACCTGCTGGGAATCGGCTATTTCGGACAGAATGGAATTGTGAAGTTTTCCGACTTCAAACGCTATAACCTGCGCTTTAATATCGACTCAAAAGTATCTGACAAGTTGACTGTTGGTTCAAACATGAACCTGTCGAGAATAGATGTGAACCTTATCGATACCGAGATTAATGGCGTAGTGAGGGCAGCCATTTTTCAACCTCCAACCATTGCTGTATATGATGAAAACGGAAATTATGCAGGACCCGGTGAAAATGAAGGCGATGCCCAAAACCCACTGGGAATGGCCGACCGTTCAGATAAATCATCGGGCAATAACCAGCTCTTCGGCAATGTCTTTGCCAAATACCAGATACTTCCCTCCCTTAGCTTTAAAACAAACGTGGGGCTCAATATTTACTCCATGCAAATAAGGGACTTTGAACCTACCTTCTCCGAAGGCAATGCCAATAGGGTAATCAATTCATTCTCACACCAGGATGTGGATTATTTTGATGTAAACTGGGAGAATACACTCGATTATGCAATAACATCAGGTGATCATAAAGTTGGGGTACTGGTAGGAAATACCATGCAGAATTCCAGAACTGAGTTTATCACCGGTTATAGGGAGAATTTCAGCAATAACGATGAATACCTGCAACAGTTGGATGCCGGTTCATCAAATGACAAGACCCGTGGCAACCTTACTGAGTGGTCACTGCTATCATACTTCGGCCGTGTGAATTATGAATTTGCTGATAAGTACCTGGTATCAGTCAATGCCCGCTTGGATGGTTCATCCAGATTCGGCAAGAGTAACCGCTGGGGGCTCTTCCCATCCGCATCGGCAGGCTGGCGTATCTCAAACGAGGACTTCTTCAAGGTAAAGGCTATTGATGACCTTAAACTGAGAGCCTCATGGGGGCAACTCGGTAACCAGGATATCGGACTTTATGCCTTCTCAAGCTCCATGCAACAGGTATATTATACCTTCGGAATTCCGCAGGTTCTTAATGTAGGTTATTACCCTGCTGCCGACTTCAATCCCGATGTTAAATGGGAAACAACAACCCAAACAAATTTCGGTTTTGACCTGTCAGCTTTCAATTATAGGTTATACTTTTCAGCCGACTACTACGTAAAGAATACCACTGACATGCTCTTAATACTGCCGCAGGCAGCAACTTCCGGCTTTTCAAGCACAGGCTACGAGAACCTTGGTGAAGTGGAAAACAAGGGGCTTGAATTTGTTGGTCAGTGGAGAGACAATATCGGTAAGCTCAATTATAACGTTGGAGCCAATCTTTCAACTTTCAGGAACAAGGTGCTGCAGCTTGGCGAATACAGTGATGCCATAACCTCTGGTCTGTTCTTTGATATGTCGACCCGCACTGAGGTAGGCCATTCTATTCGTGAGTTTTATGGTTATGTTACCGAGGGTATTTTCCAGAATCAGGCCCAGATTGAGGCTCATGCCGATCAACCGGGTGCTGTTCCGGGTGATGTGATATTCAAGGATGTCAATAACGATGGCGTAATCACCAGTGACGACCGTACATTCATTGGTAATCCATACCCTGATATGTTCTTTGGTTTCAATGCCGGCGTTTCATACAAGGGCTTTGACCTGAGTCTGTTTTTCCAGGGCCAGACGGGCAATGAAATATACAATGCCACTAAATTCTGGCTTACCAATAGCGGATATAACTATAATAAGGGAACTGAAATACTGGAACGCTGGACCGGCGAAGGTACCAGCAATACGGAACCGCGTGTGAGCCAGGTTGACGCCAACCAGAATGCAAGAGGTTCTGACCGGTACATAGAAGATGGTTCATATCTGCGACTTAAGAACCTCCAGTTAGGTTATACGCTGCCGGCAGCAATTGCAAGGAAAGCAGGTATGCAGAATGCCAGGGTATACTTCTCGGGCGGTAACCTACTCACATTCACAAAATACACGGGCTATGATCCTGAAGTGGGCGTGTCACGCGCAGCACTAGGCGATCGTACCATTGGGTTTGACGAAGTTACCTATCCTCAGAACATAAGCTATATCATTGGCTTAAACCTTACCTTTTAATAACAATCTTAATCCGGTAAACAAATGAAAAAACAAATATATCTGTCAGTAATCGCCGTCCTGGCACTGATTATCCTCACCCCGTCGTGTTCAAAGGATACTGACTTCCTTGAAAAGAATCCCAATGGAGTTCTGTCCACAGCCAACTCATACAGCACTCCACAGGATGCTGAAGCTGCCATCAATGGTACTTATACCGTAATGCTTGATTTCTGGCTCAAGAACATTGCTTTTGAGAAAGATATCATCTCTGATGATGCTGTTAAAGGACAAGGTGCTGACCTTGCTGCACTTACCAATATGGACAACCTGAATTTCAATGCCTCTGATGGTACCAACCAAACCCTCTGGTCGCTTTTCTACAAGGGGGTATACCTATCAAACTGTGTACTTGACAATGTGCCTGATATACAGATGGATGAAGCAGTAAAGACAAGAATTCTCGGTGAAGCCCATTTTCTTCGCGGATACTATTATTACAACCTTGCCATACGCTGGGGCGGTGTACCTCTCATGAAGACCACCATTGATGCAGAGAGCGCCCCCGCAAGGGCCAGTGCGGATGATACCTGGTCGTTTATCAAGGGTGAATTCACCAAAGCCGCTGAACTGCTCCCCTGGAAATCAACCTACGATGCTGCAAATATTGGTCGTGCAGATAAAGGCGCAGCCCTTGCCTATCTGGGTAATACCTGCCTCTTTACCGAGGAATGGCAGGAATCATTCAATGCTTATGCCGAGGTGATTAACAGCGGTATCTATTCATTGGAAACCGACTTTGGCAATATCTTCAAGCCTGAAGCCGACAACGGTACTGAGGTGGTCTTTGAAACCCAGATGAAGGGTGGCGAGGAGTTCGCCTATGCCAATGGTTTTAATTTCTGGGTAAGGCCCAGAAACGGTTCCACTATCTTCGGTTTGGGATTCTGCATGCCAACACAGGACCTGGTTGATGAATTTGAACCCGGTGACCCCCGTCTTCGCTATACCGTAATCCGTGAAGGTGATATCATCTCTGATGAAGTTGCTGATTTCCCGTTCCAGGCTGCCTGGGCACCTGAAACCGGCATGAACTGCGGTAAATATGTGGTAGGCGTGCCCGTTGGCAACCTTGCCGAACGTCATGAACAGAACCTTAAGCAGATCAGGTATGCCGAGGTACTGCTGGGTTATGCCGAAGCTTCCTTCAGGATTGGAAATACCGGCGAAACAGTCGACAAGATTAACCTGGTAAGGAAACGTGCCCGCGGTACAAATAACGTGCTGCCCGATATAACCGAAGGTGCCGACCTGTTTGCCGCCATCGTTCACGAACGTCGTGTTGAACTGGCCCTTGAAGGGAAACGCTATTTCGACCTTGTACGCTGGAATATGGCTGAACAGGAACTTGGAGACCTCGGCTATCAATCAGCCAGAAAAGGACTCTATCCTATACCGCAAACAGAATTGGATGTTAATCATAACCTGGTTCAGAATCCCGGTTACTAAATAATTTGTGTGGTTTTATTGGTGAAAGGGAACGGTTGGTTTATCGTTCCCTTTTAATTGAAACAATGAATGATGCTCCTTTACGTTGAAACAATGAATGATGCTATTTTACGTTGAAACATCGAATGATTTTCCTTTACATAAATTTCCATAAATGATGAAACAGATACAGCTATTGATATTATTCTGCCTCCTTGCCGGCTTTTCTCATTCGCAACAGGTTAAGAAACCTTCGCATGATCCGGGTTGGGAGATCCGGGCAACCGAAAGAGAGAACTATACCGGCGTCGCCTTGTCGAACGGGAGAATCGGACTTATGCCCTCAGAGCAACCTTTTATTACCAATGCCATATACCTGAATAATGTATACGACAAGGAATCTCCGTTAGGTGACACTCGATTACTCAAAGGCATCAATTTTGCCAATGTGACACTCTCTATCGATGGTGAACCCATCACCGGCGACATTATCAACAATTGGAGCCAAACGCTCAACATGAAGGAAGCGTGGATGAGTACCTCTTTTGTATTCCGCGATAAGGCAGAGGTGACCTGCCGCACCTATGCGCTGCGCCAAATGCCCTATGCCGCACTTATGGACATAACCGTCAAAGCCATGAGCCGGCAGGTTGAAATCAAAGCCGAAGGAGTGATAAAGCGTCCTGCCGAATATACCCCCGATACTTCAGCCTTCAGAATACTAAAAGATGCCGAGATTGTGATGCCCCTGCTGCAAACCATAGCATTCAGCCCATCGGGCAAGTATCGTCTCGCTTCTTCCGCCTCCTTTCTGTTTGATCAAACAACCTCCACACCGCAGCTCACTGCCGATACAAAAGAATCAGCCACAAGCAAAGCAGGTTTCACGGTGAAGATCCCGGCCGGTGGCAGCTACAAATTCGCATGGGCAGGCGCTGCCTGTACCTCAAAGGACTTCAACGACCCGCAGGCTGAATCTGAACGCATGGTCATTTATCTCCTGAGAGAGAAAAAAGAGAATATAATTGAGCGCCACAAGCGTGAATGGGCCGCACTATGGAAGAGTGATATAGTCATAGAAGGCGACCCGGTTTCGCAGCAGGATGTCAGGCTCGCACTCTATCACCTTTATGCCTTCTCGGCTCCGGGTTCACGACTAAGCATTCCACCTATGGGACTTTCCTCGCAAAACTACAATGGACACATATTCTGGGATTCTGAACTGTGGATGTTCCCTCCACTGCTTGTCTTCCATCCTGAAATGGCCCGTGCCATGCTCGATTACCGTTACGACCGGCTTCCCAAAGCAAGGCAGAAAGCTGCCAACTTCGGGTATAAAGGAGCCATGTTCCCCTGGGAATCTGATGATACAGGCGAAGAAGCCACCCCTCCCTGGGCTCTCACAGGCACCTTTGAACATCATATCACCGCGGATGTAGGCATTGCTTTCTGGAACTATTACAGAGTGACCAATAATAAGCAATGGCTTATGGAAACCGGTTATCCTGTGATCAAAGAGGTGGCTGATTTCTGGGTCAGCAGAGCAGAAAAGAATGCCGATGGCAGCTGGTCCATCAATAATGTTGTCGGGGCCAATGAATTTGCACCTAATGTTGATGATAACGCCTTCACCAACGGATCGGCCAAAGCAGTGCTGCAGTTTGCCATGAAAGCCGCAGCCGAACTCGGTTACGCCGCGCCTCCACTATGGAAGGAAGTCTCTGATAATCTTAAATTCCATTACTTTCCCAACGGAGTGATGAAAGAGCATAGCCGCTATGCCGGTGAACGAATCAAACAAGCCGATGTCAACCTCCTGGCATACCCACTTGAGCTCGTTACTACTGAGCAACAGGTAACTGCTGATCTTGAATACTATCAGCCAAAGATAGCTGAAGAAGGGCCTGCCATGGGCCACTCCATACTATCCATACTTTATTCACGCTTAGGTCATAACAAACAAGCCTATGAGCTCTTCAAGAGAAGTTATGAACCTAACAAGCGCCCGCCTTTTGGCGCACTGTCAGAAACTGCAGTTCAGAACAACCCCTATTTCTGCACAGGTGCCGGAGGAATGTTACAGGCCGTAATCTTCGGCTTTGGAGGACTCCACCTTACTGACCAGGGCCTCATCCGTTCAAACCCCTGTTTGCCTGACCACTGGAAAAGCCTGACTATCAAAATAGCCGGCAGGGAAGATATCAGGGTTGTGAATGAATAGATGGCAAAACCCCCAAAGCGCCTGCAGCGCTTTGGGGGTTTGTTGCTTTTCTCCTTAAGGAGAAAGGGCTTTCGCGTTCGGTGTTTATCGTTGCAGCTTTTGTATATTCATGCTGTAGGGGGTTGTGAGTTGTACAAGGTAAATTCCCTTGGTTAGAGGGGCTACATTAATCTGGTAGTGTTTAGCCCCTACCGACTCTGAATATACTACCTGTCCCAGTGTATTTATTATTTTGATGTGCTGTATGGTCTCATCTGAAATGATATTCAGCATATCGGTTGCAGGGTTCGGATAGATGTTTATGTTAGCATTTGACTGCTCTTTTACGCCGGTGGGGTCAGCGGCATAGTAGAGGGTGATGTTGGGATAGGTGTCAATGGAGTATCCCCATTCAGGCAATACATTGGGATCCCAGGGCTGGTCATCACGCTCGGCAGCGCGTGAACGGAATGAGTTGCTGTCGTATGAGCAGATGAACGGGGTTAGGAACAGTTGATTTGCGAATCCTTTTACTGAATGAACAACCAGGTTTTGTCCATTGTATTTATACGGTTGATCCAATTGTATATATACATCATTCAATCCCTTGTGAAAATCAACCATTCCATCGAATACCGGGGTAAGTGTGGCCGGCTCAATCCATGCATCCATGAGTTGTGTGTTGGTTGTTTCACCCAGCATTATCTGCAGATGGACGCCGGGGGTGAACTGGTCAAAGTGGCCGGTATAGCCAATGGCAACGATGGTATCGCCGTTCATTCCAATTTCATCGGGGAAGTAAAGCGTTTGGGTCATGCTGTAAAGATTGAACATATTGTAGGGAAGGAAACTGACCGGAATAAAGTCCTTGCCAATGGTCACGGCATCAATGTTTTCAGGCTGCACCGTAATATAGCGGTCAGTGGTCTGGTTGTTGGAGGGGTTCTCATCGCCGGCAAAGTCAATGGATGCGTAAATAAACGTATTTCCCAGCTGTGAGGCTGATGGTGACCATGTCAGGTCATAGGTGAGCTTTTCAGCAAAATCTATCGGTTCACCGGTTACTGATGCCAGCTCTATGCCACCTTCCATCATGAGCTTAACGGTATATGCCGATTGTGAAGCACTGCCGCCATTGATCACTTCAACGGAGTAGGTACTTCCATTTCCCACGGCAGGGGCAATGTTTCCTGTAAAGGAGGCCGTAAGCAGTTCGTTCTGCAACACGGTTTCAAGGGTCACATCATCAATGAGCCACATGTTGATGGCGTTGTTGTTTCCTTCATAGCGGAAAGCATACTGAAATTGCGTGGACCCCGACGGCGCATTGATGTAATATTCAACAAAATCGGGTTCTATGTTCAATATACCCAGCGGCCTCTCCCAAAGGGTCTGCCAGCTGGTGCCGCCGTCGAAGGTTACATCCACGCCAATAATCTCACCCCAATCCATCTCGTAATTTATCAGGTATTGGCGGTATTTGAGTTTAAGGTTCTGATGACCTGTGATATCTATAGGGGTGGATATCAGCCTGCTCAATCCTGAGGCAAAGCTGTAGCCCAGCATCAGTTCAGGGGCTGTGCCAAATCCATAATTGGTATTCGATATTTTCCAGGGAGCCTGTGCCCCGTCGAGTACCCATCCCGGAGGGAGTTGCCCGTCCGGATAGTTGAATTCTTCAACCATGAGTAACTCACGGGATGTTTGCGCCGTGGCAGTGTTTTGGGTGATACTGAAGCCTGCAAGTAACAGGAAAGCCAACCAAAGAGTAATCACATTTTTCATAGTAGTAGGTTTAGAGGTTTCAATGAAGGTCACAAAGTAAATTAAATTGAAGGCTCCGGTCAATTGGTACTGATTGCTATTTTTGTTGCCTGTGCACTAAGTGCCAGCACTTACTCCCGTTTAGTGGCAATGCCTATTTTATTCAGGTTCAGTAATCTTGCGCACATAGTTAAGCATAAACATCTTAGCTTTGCATCGATGCAACGCTAATATTATGGCCTCCCTTTCGCTAAAACGCTTTTTTCCTGTATTCCTGTTGCTTGCAGTGTGTCTGGTTATAGCCGCCTCATGCCGTCAAACGGAAGCTCCGCCGTCAGGGAGTCCTGCTGTTAAGGCCACACAGAACAATGACGAGGATGCCGGTGAACCATATGATGAGATACACCGCAACATATATGAAGATCCCGCGGAAGCGCGCTTGCAGGCAGAACGTGAACTGAACTCCCTTGAGCCTGATGATCAGGCGTCGCGTATAACGCTGCTCAAGCATATCGGCTCCTCGTATGTGTTTGAAACCAACTATCCTGAAGGAATCCGCTATTACAATGAGGCGCTGGCCATTGCCGAAGAGATTGGCCTGTACCTGGAAATTGC
>CALCQV010000085.1 GCA_937894795.1 uncultured Bacteroidales bacterium | reverse complement strand
GCCGGTGCCCGGTATGCTGACATGGTTCTGGGCAAAGAGCGTTTGGCTTGTACTCAGAAGATAAAGGAGTGAAAATGAAAATAATAGATGCCTCAGTAATCGGTTTATCATAAGGTGTTATCCTGATTTCAGAAACGTTGCTAGAATTAATCGGCTAAATTAATCCTTTTTATCGAGTAATTTACGACAAGAACGCCAAAGGAAGGATTTTGGTGTGCAAGAAAGTAAAAAACATTAATAATATCCTCCGGTAATCATCATAAGAGTACAGTTATCAACGACTTCAATGCCTGCTTCTTTAGCCATATCCACAAATTCAGGATTCCAGGTGCCGGGATTGAAAATGATGCGTTTAGGTTTCAGGCTCAGCATATAATCATAATATTGAACTTGATTGGCGGGACCCAGATAGAGAGTTATTGTATGAATATTGTCGAATAAGGGTCTGTCAGTATTAATGTGTATTCCGGCAACATCCCCTTCACGCAGACCAACAGCAACGGTAGGTATTTTTTTAAAGTTTTTTTAGTCATGCTGTTCTTATTTTGGTTGAGATGTTCTTTCAAATCAGTCAGTTAAGCAGAGCCTAAGATACAAAAAGAAAACAACAATAACATTCATTTAGCTTACTCAGACTTCGGATAAAAGTGTATCGAGGTTCTCGAATTTTCGCCTGTAGTCTTCAATGGAAGCTTCAATGACTTCTCTGGCTTCCTCAGGTCCGTAAGTGTGGGTGATTTCACAATCTCTGGGTTCACCTGGCAGATCCTTATAAGTGAGGAAATAATGTTTGAGACGGGCAATGATTAACGGAGGCAGATCTTTAACGTCGCGATACTCTCCATATACGGCATCGTTTCTGAGTACCGAGATGATTTTATCATCGGCCTGATTGCCGTCGATCATGCGGAACCCTCCAATAGGAATGGCCTGCACAAGGATATCACCATGTGAAATATTCTTTTCAGCCAGGATACAGATGTCAAGAGGATCACCATCACCTACTATCTCGGTTCTGCCGGTTTTATTATTGGCATATTGAGAAACTTTATGGGCACAAAGTGTTTGTGGAATGAATCCATAGAGGGCAGGCAGTACGTTTGAGTACTTCTGGGGTCTGTCAATCCTTAGATAGCCTGATATTTTATCCACTTCGTACTTGACGGTGTCAGTGGTAACCATCTCTACAAAACAGGTTACTATATCAGGAGCTTCCTTGCCTATGTCTATACCATGCCATGGATGTGATTTGTACCGTAATCCCATTAGCCGTCCTATTGGATCACTTAAACGATTTGCCATATTGTGAAACTTTGATTATTTGGCAAAGTTAACATGACATACGGATATTTGTTTGTTTACGTGTGAAATTATTTGTGTCATACTGTCATTGACGTGGTTTTTAGTGATGTCAATATGTCGTTTTATGGTCAATTATACTGACTGGCAGGCTATTTGATTATAAAAAAATAAAATTGAATGTATATGGATAATCTCACTATAAAATCGCAGAAGGCACTGCAGAAAGCGCAGGAAATAGCATTAGCCGGCAATAACCAATCGATTGAAACTGCGCATATTTTACGTGGAGTATTGGAAACTGACGATAACGTCTGCCCTTACTTATTAGGCAAATTCAGTGTTAATATAGACGCTTTGAAAAGTGCATTGGCGCAATTAACAGGCTCCTTCCCAAAAGTTACGGGTGGTGGGGAGCAATACCTTGGAAACAAGGCCAACAGAGCAATGCAGGAAGCCTCCAATTATGCAAAAAAGATGAACGATGAATTCATCTCGATTGAACATTTATTGCTTGGCTTACTCGCTGTAAATGATGAAACTTCAGGTTTGATGAAAAAGCAGGGAGTAAATGAAAAGGACCTGATGGAAGCTATTAAGGAACTTAGAAAGGGGGCCCGTTCAAATACTGCCACTGCTGATGAGACCTGGAATGCTTTAAACAGATATGCCAGAAATCTTAATGATCTGGCACGGGCGGGAAAGTTAGATCCGGTGATAGGCAGGGATGAAGAAATAAGACGTGTATTGCAGATACTTAGCCGTAGGACAAAAAACAATCCAATACTGATTGGAGAGCCGGGTGTTGGGAAGACAGCCATAGCAGAAGGGATAGCCCACAGAATAATTAATGGTGATGTGCCTGAAACACTTAAATCAAAGCTCATATTCTCACTCGATATGGGGGCACTCATCGCCGGAGCCAAGTATAAGGGAGAATTTGAAGAAAGATTAAAAAGTGTAATTCACGAAGTCATAGAATCAAACGGTGAGGTAATACTTTTCATTGATGAGATTCATACACTTGTTGGTGCAGGTGGCGATGAAGGAGCCATGGATGCTGCCAACATACTTAAGCCTGCTTTGGCCAGGGGTGAGCTTAGGGCCATTGGAGCTACTACTCTCAAGGAATATCAGAAGTACTTTGAAAAGGATAAAGCACTTGAACGCCGGTTTCAAATTGTTATGGTTGAAGAGCCTGATGCCTTAAGTGCTATTTCAATATTGCGTGGTCTGAAGGAACGATATGAATCACACCATAAGGTTCGAATAAAGGATGAGGCTATCATTGCTGCTGTAGAACTATCACAGAGATATATAAGTGAAAGATTCCTCCCCGATAAAGCCATTGACCTTATTGATGAGGCGGCGGCAAAATTGAGGCTTGAGATAAACTCAGTGCCCGAAGAACTGGATCAGGTGGACAGGAGAATAAAACAGCTTGAAATTGAGAAGGCTGGAATAGCAAGGGAAGGCGATGAAAACAGGTTGAAGATACTAACGGAGGAATTAGCTAACCTGACAGAAGAAAGAAATACTATCGCCGCACAATGGAAAGCTGAAAAGGATGTGGTTGAAGGAATTCAGCTGACCAAGAAGGAAATTGAGGATTTTAAGTTTGAGGCTGATAGAGCGGAGAGGGATGGTGATTATGGTCGTGTGGCTGAACTCAAGTATGGAAGAATTAAGGATGCTGAACAAAAGCTGGTTTCTTTAAAGCAGAAGCTAAATGAGATGCAGACACAGCACGCTCTTATAAAGGAGGAAGTCGGAGGAGAGGAGATTGCAGAGATTGTATCACGGTGGACGGGAATACCCGTGACCCGAATGCTGCAGAGTGAGAGAGAGAAGCTGCTGACATTGGAAGATGAATTGCATAAACGGGTCATAGGTCAGGATGAAGCTATTGAAGCAGTGTCAGATGCTATTAGAAGAAGTAGAGCGGGGCTGCAGGATTCCAAACGACCTATTGGGTCATTCATATTTCTGGGGACTACAGGCGTTGGTAAAACAGAATTAGCAAAGGCTTTGGCTGAGTTCCTGTTTAATGATGAAGGATCTATGGTGAGAATTGATCTCTCTGAATATCAGGAACGCCATACTGTTTCACGTCTCATAGGTGCCCCTCCCGGTTATGTGGGTTATGATGAAGGTGGACAGTTGACTGAAAAAATCAGACGTAAACCTTATTCAGTGGTGCTTTTGGATGAAGTTGAGAAAGCCCATCCTGATGTATTTAACATCCTGCTTCAGGTGCTTGATGAAGGTCGACTTACAGATAACAAGGGCAGAACAGCCGATTTTAAGAATACAATCATTATAATGACATCAAATCTGGGATCTGATTATATCAATGAAAAGATGGAAGAGATGAATAGTCAGAACCGTGATGGCGTGTACAGTGAGATGAAGGATCAGGTGATGCTGATGCTGCGAAGGGCCATCAGACCTGAGTTCCTGAATAGAATTGATGAGATCATTATGTTCAAGCCTCTGACAGAGAAAGAGATAAATGAGATTGTGAAATTACAGCTGGAAGGCCTAAGAATTTTGTTGGATAAGAATGATATAGCCTTTGAGGCTTCTGATGCGGCCGTAACAATGATAGCCAGGTTAGGATATGATCCTCACTATGGCGCCCGTCCGGTGAAGAGGGTAATACAGCGTAATGTGCTAAATGAACTGTCGAAAAAGATCCTGGGTGGTGAAGTGACAAAGGATCAGATGATTCATCTGGATGTAGAACAGGGAAAACTGATCTTCAGAAACTAACGCCTGAGAATGGTCAAGAAACATTCCAGTATTGGTGATGTAATGGTGATGCTTTGTTATTCCCCGAATATCATGCTGCTGAGATGACTTTAAGCAACGTATTGAATATGTAGTGATACCAGTTAAAACAAATTTTGATTCAGCAGGTATCTTTATTCAATATTTACATATCGAGTTCCAGACCAAGCTGATCTTTCATAACCTTCAGAATTGGTGCCTTGTCGGCAATGAAATTGAACTTTTCATTATCAGTGTACGGCCTTCTTGTGGTAGATTGCGATTCAATCATTTTTGATTCAATATTGATTGAGTCATTTTTAAGATTCTTCCGCAGGTAAGTGGTGATAGTACTCTTATGTCTGAATATTTCATCCTGTTGAATCGGATTCTCTATGCTAATACTGATAACATTATTGTCAAGCAGTTGTGGAGGTTGCCAGAGGAGAGTGTTCTGAATCAAAGGCAATTCATTGAATAGCTGCTTAGCCATAACAGGCCATATCTGCAATACCTCACTGATGGAGATATGTTCATTTCCATAGGATTCTTCAGGAGATTCATCCGCTTTCTTATCAGTATTCTCTGCTTTTCCCGGTTTTTGACCTGATAACAGACTTCCAAGATTCATGCCCGATAAAGAGGGGGCCTTTGATTTTGGGCTGTTACTTTTTTCTGGCAGTGTTTCTGGCGATGAGGGGGGGGGGGCTGTCGATTGCTTATTTTCGGGTGTTTGAACAGTTGGTTTAGTAGCAACAGTGACGGCAGGTTTGCTTATCTGAGGCTCTGATTGCTGTTTGGGAATAGCGGTGATCACCAAACCTTCAGGCATTGCCAGTTTGCACAACTGCATAAGGGCTATTTCTATATGGAGCTTCTTGTTGTTGCTGGTTTTGTAATTGATATCACAATCATTGATTATTTCTAAGGCTTGTAATATAAATGGTACAGAGCAATTGGACGCCTGCGTATAATACTGTTCTTTGATTGAAGAAGTGGCTTCAAGAAGTTGAAGGGTAACTGAATCCTTGCTCACCAGAAGGTTGCGCAGATGTTGCCCCAGTCCGGTGATAAAATGCTGTCCTTCAAAGCCGTTGTCAACTATTTCATTGATAGTGAGCAAGGTATGACTTATATCACCCGCCAGTATAAAATTAACTATTTTGAAATAGTAATCGTAGTCAAGCACATTAAGATTCTCGATAACCTGTTTATAGGTAAGCGTATTACCTGCGAAACTTACAAGCTGGTCGAACATCGAAAGAGCGTCACGCAAACCTCCGTCAGCTTTCTGAGCAATAACATGGAGTGCCTCCGGTTCAGCGATGATATTTTCACTCTCTGCCACATATTGTAGATGATGGGCTATGTCGTCAACACTTATACGGCGAAAATCAAATATCTGACATCTGGAAAGGATGGTAGGCAGTATTTTGTGCTTTTCGGTAGTTGCAAGTATGAACTTGGCATAAGATGGCGGTTCTTCAAGGGTTTTCAGAAATGCATTGAAAGCCTGTTGTGTGAGCATATGCACCTCATCAATTATATACACTTTATATCCTTGATGCGGTGGGATGCGTACCTGTTCAACAAGAGTTCTGATGTCATCAACGGTATTGTTTGAAGCAGCATCCAGCTCAAAGATATTGAAAGATGACGATTTGTTGAATGAAAGGCATGACGGGCATTCATTGCAGGCTTCACCATCTTCTCTGATTGCAGTGCAGTTGATGGTTTTTGCCATGATACGCGCACAGGTGGTTTTGCCTACTCCCCGGGGGCCGGTAAATAGGAAAGCCTGGGCTATCTGCTGATTCCTGATTGCATTTTTTAGGGTGTTGGTTATAGCTGATTGTCCGACAACTGTAGCAAAAGTTGCCGGTCTGTATTTACGCGCCGAAACAATAAAGTTATCCATCAGTCAATTCAGTTTTCGCCTCCAAACTTACGTGTTTTTTTTAGACGTGGAGGTGTTGGGTGGTTGTTTCCGTTAGATTTATTTTTCCATAATCTCAATGGCGATGAGCCTGTCGTATCTGCTGCCCTGCTCCCTGTTATACACCAGGATAGTGTAATTATTGCCGGTTTCCGAATGACTACCTTCTGCCTGCGACAGGTCAATCTGCTGTGTCTTATCGTCAACAAAGGCATACATATAATTATAGTAACCCTGCTTGAGCAATAGCCGTGCTTCATAACCCTGACGGGCATAGTTGTAGTTCATTCTTCCCTTTTCTGGCGTGATCGACTGGTCGTGTTTCCAATTGTTGAATCCTCCCACTACAAACATGGACCCTCCAGGATAAGGCAATTCAAAGGGGATGAAGAAATTTACCCATGCATATTCACCCTCGTCAGAAACATCCTGACCGTCATCAGTTTTTGCCAGGAAGCTGCCATTGATATCCTCTTCGGTGATGTAAGGCTTGAAAGCCCTTGGCTTATCGTGATAGAGATCTACGATATACCTGTTGTTCCTTATTTCAATGGATCGTATACGTTCTGAATTATAGCGAAGGCTCTTGATGTCAAAAAACCTGAATTCATTGCCTCCTTCAAATGAGAGGGTTCCATCAGTGTATTGGTAGTCAAGTTCACCATCCCGAAGCATCAGAGGCTTGACATTAAATTTGGCATTGTCCCATCTGAAGTTTTGAAGAACCACTACTTTGAGTCCATTATAAGGCTCATTGATAGGGTATTGAGGATTGAAAATGGAGAATGCCACTTCCTGATGAGTAAACCGTTCATCAATTCTGGTTGCCTGGCGTACCAATGCTTTGACAGTCACCCTTTTGTCAAGTACCAGAATTCTGCGCATAAATGCAGGATTGTCGGGGTCACCTTCAGGATATACTTTAAGGATATAGTTACCTGGAATTCTGAAGCTTATTTCGCGATTAGGGATCTCAATACTGTAATTTGTGTATGGTTGCAGTGTGTTGAACGATGACTTGTAATTACGAATATAATCATCAGTATAGCCGTCAAGGTATTCATTCTGCCAAAGGTCAGTGGGTGTCCAGTCGGCATTGCAATGTATAAATGTATACTGCCAAGGTGTATAGCCTGCTTCGAGATCATCAAATGAAAGGGTCAGCTTTTCATCAGTGCCGAAATTTAATATCGGAGGCGTTAATTCTGCACCGGTTCTGTAGAGAAGTACCGTGCGAATGGAGGGATTTAAAGTCAGATCCTCAAGCACTTGTGAAATACCTGTCATTGTATTCAAAAGTAGTAACAGGAAAATCATGGAAAGTCTGTAAATTTTATGTTTCTTCATTGTGAATCGATGAACAATACTATATTGATTTTGTTAATGCAGCATATTTTTACAAAGATAGGCATTACAGCCTTATCAAGTAATACATGCAAATATCTACATAAAAGTTTGTGAAGCTAATTATTGTTAAGTTAAAAACATTAATTTTGCCATTCTTCTAAAATTATGAAAGTCTGATAAACATAAACTATGCCGAAGACAATCAAAATTACTAAAGGTTTGGATATTAAGCTTAAAGGAGCTGCCGAGAAAACCTTATCAGTAATCAAACCAGAAAGTTTTGCCATAAAGCCAGCCGATTTTATCGGAGTTTTCCCACGGTTGCTCGTCAAGGAAGGAGATCAGGTACAAGCCGGAACTCCCATATTCTTTGATAAATTTCGTGAGAACATTGTATTCACCGCGCAGCATAGTGGCAAGGTTACGGAAATTAAAAGAGGGGATAAAAGAGTATTGCTGGAAATCAGGATTGAAGCTGAGGATGTTAATAAGCAAATAGATTTTGAACCGGCAAAACCTGAATCCCAAGCACGTGAACAGTTAAAAGAAAAGCTATTAAAAAGCGGATTATGGACTCTCATCAGACAGAGGCCATACAACATCATTGCCAATCCTGACACAACACCAAAGTCTATCTTCATTTCAGCCTTTGATTCTGCACCACTAGCTGCCGACTATGATTTCGTGATAAACGGTAAAGGTGATGAGTTCCAAACCGGTTTGAATGTTTTGAAAGGATTAACTGATGGTAAGGTATATCTGAATATTGGTCAGGATACAAAAGCGCCCGAGTTCCTGAATGCAAAGAATGTTGAGATCACCCTGTTTAAGGGGCCTCATCCTGCCGGAAATGTTGGTACCCAGATCAATCATCTTGATCCTATTAATAAAGGTGAAATTGTTTGGACAATTAAGCCCCAGGATGTTGCCACCATTGGTTATCTCTTCTTGAAAGGCGTCATTAATCCAGAGATTATAGTTGCACTTGCGGGATCAGAAGTCATTAAGACAGGATACTATAAAACCATTAGAGGTGGATGTATCAAGAAAATGGTAGAATCAAATGTGAGCGACACCGATGTGAGGTACATTTCAGGTAACGTGTTGACCGGATCAAAAATAAGGCCTGACAATTACCTTGACTTTTATGATTCTCTTGTTACAGTAATTAAAGAAGGAAATTATCACGAATTCCTTGGATGGGCACTGCCCGGATTCAGCAAGTTCAGTACATCAAGATCATTCCCGGCTTTTTTAACTCCCAACAAGACATTTGTACTGGATACAAACCTTCATGGGGGAGAGCGTGCATATGTAATGACAGGGAAGTTTGAACAGGTCTTTCCTATGGATATTTTGCCACTGCAGCTGATAAAGGCTATAATATTTGAAGATATCGACCTGATGGAAAACCTTGGGATTTATGAGGTTGAACCTGAAGATTTTGCATTGGTTGAGTTTATTGATACGTCAAAAACCAACATACAGGCCTTAGTAAGAAAAGGACTGGAGATTATGCGTAAAGAAATGAATTAGTACACATTTATAATAATATTTCACGGATGAGATCACTGAGAAGATTCCTTGATAAAGTTAAACCGCAATTTCAAAGAGGAGGGAAGTATGAGAAGCTTCAATCCACTTTTGATGCCTTTGAGACATTTCTCTTTGTGCCTGACCATACCACTCAAAGCGGAAGTCATATAAGGGATAGTATAGATATGAAACGCACAATGAGCGTTGTGGTGATAGCATTGATTCCAACACTTTTATTTGGTATCTGGAATGTAGGTTATCAGCATTTTCTTTCTCATGCAATTGAAACAGGCTTCTGGGCTAAAGTAGCTTACGGAGCCTGGAAAGTGATTCCAATAGTGGTTGTTTCGTATGTTGTTGGTCTTGGTATTGAGTTCATTTTTGCACAATACCGCCATCATGAAGTCAATGAAGGATTTCTGGTATCAGGAATGCTTATTCCCTTAGTGCTCCCTCCTGATATACCTTTATGGATGGTAGCAGTGGCAACCGCTTTTGCTGTTATCATAGGTAAAGAGGTTTTTGGTGGTACTGGCATGAATATTCTAAATCCGGCACTTACGGCTCGTGCATTCCTCTTCTTTGCTTATCCGGCAAGCATGTCGGGTGAGAAAGTATGGATTGCCGAGAAAGCTGATACTTTTTCAGGGGCTACACCTTTAGCAGAAGCTGCTTTAGGTACAGGTGACGGAACAGTGACATTCTCACATTCTTTTGCTGATATGTTCTTTGGATTTATACCCGGATCAATTGGAGAAACATCAACATTGGCGATTCTCATTGGTGCTGTTATATTGGCAGTTACAGGTATAGGCAGTCTGCGCATTATGTTGTCGGTAGTTGCCGGTGGTTTATTCATGGGGATATTGGGTAAAATAATTGGCCTGAATGCATATATGGAAATACCTTTCTATTACCACCTGGTGATGGGCGGATTTGCCTTTGGAACCGTTTATATGGCGACAGACCCGGTAACCGCAGCCCAGACAGGCATGGGTAAAATATGGTATGGCTTCTTCATTGGGGTGGTTGCAGTACTGATTAGAGTATTCAATCCCGCCTATCCTGAAGGTATGATGCTTGCAATACTTCTAATGAATGTATTTGCTCCGTTAATTGATCACTATGTGGTTGAATCAAACATTAAGCGCAGGTTAAAACGCACCAGGAAGAATAATGCAATGGATGCTAAACCTCAAACTGTTTAATATCACTACACATTAATCTAAAAAAGAAGAAGATGTTCAGTAACAGTTATATTTTCAAGTATTCGGCTGTAATGGTGATTCTGGTTGCAGCACTCTTGTCGGCTGCCGCTATATTGTTGCAACCTGCTCAAGATAAGAATATCAAGGTTGAGAAAATCCAGGATATGCTTATGTCAGCTAAAATTGAGTCAACTACTGCTAATGCCGAAGCATTGTATGATAAGCATATCATAAAGGAAGTTGTGATTAATGAAGCCGGTGAAGAAGTGGGAGTTTACAGTAAAGGAAAATTCATTACCGGCGACAGAAGAGCATTTACAACAGATCTCAAAGCGGAATTAAAGATAAAGCAGGATGCAGCTGTAGGTAAGACTACACAAAAGCCTGTTTTCCCTCTCTATATCTGTGTAAAAGGAATGGATACTTTATATATTATCCCTTTACAGGGAAATGGATTATGGGGACCGGTTTGGGGTAATATGACCCTGAAAAGCGACTTTTCTACTATTGAAGGTATTAGCTTTGGACATAAGGGAGAAACCCCGGGATTAGGTGCCGAAATTTCAACTCCCATTTTTGAAGATCAATTTCCCGGTAAAAAGATATTTGACGATAATGGCGAATTTACCTCAATAAACATTGTTAAAGGTGGAGTGGCAAACTCTAATATCGATCCTATCCATGGTGTAGATGCCATTTCAGGAGGTACAATCACAAGCATGGGCGTTGATGCTATGATTAAGAATAACCTGTCAAACTACATTACATACATTAAAAACCACAGGAAATGAAAGTTGAGAAAGTAAGAGAACCTTTGTTTTCAACGAAAAACAAGAAATTGCTGACTGCACCTCTGAATAAAGATAATCCTATTACTGTTCAGGTTTTGGGAATTTGTTCAGCACTTGCTGTTACTGTTAAATTGGAACCGGCATTTGTAATGGCAATTTCAGTTATTGTCGTCACCGCTTTTTCTAATTTAGTTATATCCTCATTACGAAATACTATTCCTCCCAGAATACGTATTATTGTCCAACTTGTAGTAATTGCCACATTGGTAATTCTGGTTGACCAATTCCTCAAAGCTTATGTATATGATGTCAGCAAACAACTTTCTGTGTTTGTTGGGCTTATTATTACTAACTGTATTGTTATGGGAAGGCTTGAGGCATTTGCAATGGCCAACAAGCCATGGCCTTCATTTCTTGATGGCGTGGGTAATGGATTAGGTTATGGATTAATATTGATTATTGTAGCCTTTTTTAGGGAGTTGTTCGGCTCAGGAACACTATTTGGCATGCAGGTCATTCCTGATTCATTCTATGCAGCAGGTTATGTGAATAATGGCTTTATGATATTGCCGCCAATGGCTCTAATTATTGTTGGGATAATAATCTGGGTTCAGAGATCAAAGAATGCTGATCTTGTTGATAAATCATAAATGACTGTAACGATGGAAAATCTGATAAATATTTTTATTAAGTCGATCTTTATCGACAACATGATCTTTGCATTCTTTTTGGGTATGTGTTCATACCTGGCAGTTTCAAAGACAGTCAAAACATCAATGGGGCTGGGTATTGCAGTAATATTTGTTCTTGGAGTGACAGTTCCTGTCAATTATCTCATTGATAATTTCCTGCTCAAAAAAGGAGCCCTCGCATGGATGGGTGATGAGTTTGCCAATGTTGATCTTAGTTTTCTAAGCTTTATCATGTTCATTGCTGTTATTGCTGCTATGGTTCAGTTAGTGGAAATGATTGTAGAGAAATTTACTCCTGCTTTATATAATTCACTTGGAATATTTTTACCGTTGATTGCTGTTAACTGTGCAATCATGGGTGGAGCCTTGTTTATGCAGGAGCGTGATTATGAAACAATTGCCGAAGCTACAGTATTTGGTCTGGGCAGTGGAGTAGGATGGTGGTTGGCTATTATTGCCATTGCTGCCATCAGAGAGAAAATCCGATATTCAAATGTACCTGCCCCAATGCGTGGACTAGGTATTACTTTTATCATTACGGGGCTTATGGCAATCGCCTTTATGAGCTTCATGGGCATTAAATTGTAATTTTTTGTTGTCTTTAAAGAACGTTTAAATAATATGGGAACGGGATCAATAATTCTAATAAGTATTGCAGTATTCCTGGTTGTAATTCTGCTCCTGGTGGCAGTTCTTCTCTGGGTTAGAGCTAAACTTACACCTCCAGGCAATGTAAAGATTCTTATCAATGATGAGAAGGAACTGGAAGTGTCACCCGGTGGATCATTGCTTTCTACATTGGCAAATGAGAAGATATATCTTCCATCAGCCTGCGGAGGTGGAGGTACCTGCGCCATGTGTCGCTGTCAGGTGTTTGAAGGTGCCGGTGAGATATTGCCTACTGAGCAAGGCTACTTTACCCGTAAGGAACAGCAGAACCATTGGCGTTTAGGTTGTCAGGTAAAAGTTAGGGGCGACCTTAAAATTGGTGTGCCTAAAGAGATATTTGGTATCAAGAAGTGGGAATGTGAAGTTGTTAGCAATAACAACGTGGCAACCTTTATTAAAGAGTTTGTTGTGCGCTTGCCTGAAGGTGAAGTTCTTGATTTCCAATCAGGAGGTTATATTCAGATAGATGTTCCCCCTTGTGAAGTTGAATATAAGGATATGATCATTGAAGAGAAGTTCAGACCCGATTGGGATAAACTCAATATGTGGAATCTTAAAATGAAAAATCCTGAGCCTATTTTTAGGGCTTATTCTATGGCTAATCACCCTGCCGAAGGCAATATTGTGATGCTTAATATTCGTATTGCCACTCCACCATGGGATAGATCGAAAAACCAGTTTATGAATGTTAATCCCGGAATCTGTTCATCATATATCTTCTCCAGAAAACCGGGTGATAAGGTTATGGTTTCAGGTCCTTATGGTGAGTTCCATATTAAGCCAACCGAGAAAGAAATGATTTACATTGGTGGTGGAGCAGGTATGGCACCTCTGCGTTCTCATATTTTCCATTTATTCCACACTGCCAAAACAAATCGTAAAGTGTCGTATTGGTATGGTGCACGCTCCTTAAGGGAAGTGTTCTACGAGAAGGATTTTAGGGATATTGAAAAGGATTTTCCAAATTTTAAATTCAATATAGCTCTCTCTGAGCCATTACCTGAAGATAATTGGGAAGGCTATGTAGGTTTTATACATCAGGTAGTTCTTGATAACTATCTTAATAAACATGCAGAGCCTGAAGATATTGAATACTACCTTTGTGGCCCACCAATGATGAACTCAGCAGTATTTAAAATGCTTGATAATCTTGGTGTACCCAAAGAGAATATTGCATACGACGATTTTGGTGGTTAATTAATCTTTCTTTTATCCTGATGGAGTAATCCATTCAATAAATTAAAAGGGAGGTCATCGTATAGTAAATGGTTTTTTTCTATAGACCCACCATATCGATTCTGATGAGTGTGAATATTTCGAATATATATAGCAGAGCCCTGTGAATAGCAGGGCTTTTGTTATTGAATAATTGTTTAGTTTCGTAAGCTTATTTAACTCTATTTGTAATGAAATGCATTATCAACTCTACCTTTAATGTAAAGAATGTTTACCGGTTGTTAATCATGGGTGTTATCCTAATACCCATGTTACTTATATCTTGTAAGAAGAATCAGGAGCCTGTTAGCTTTAGGGGTGAAGCCCAGGGCACATATTATGCAATTACCTATTATGATGCCTTTTCAAGAAATTTTCAGATTCAAATGGACAGCCTGTTCAGAAGTTTTGACTTATCGGCCTCTGTCTATTCAAAAGAGTCAGTAATCTCAAGGTTCAACAGAAATGATAGTACCGTTGAAGCTGACCAGATATTTGAGACTGTGTTCAATAAGTCTATGGAAGTATCAGAACTCACCAATGGTGCATTTGACATAACCGTTATGCCTTTGGTAAATGTCTGGGGGTTTGGCTATACAGAGCGCAGTAAGGTTGATTCCGTCATGGTTGACAGTTTGCTGCCCTTGGTTGGATATCATAAGATTAAACTTGTGGATAAACAGTTGTATAAGGAAGATCCCAGGATGATGATTGACTTTAATGCCATAGCCCAAGGGTATACATGTGATTTAATCGGTAAGTTCCTTGAAAGCAAGGGTATAGAAAATTATCTTATAGATGTGGGCGGAGAAGTGCTTGGGAAAGGAAAAAAAACTAACGGAACATCCTGGAGAGTTGCAATTGAGAAACCAACAGAAAATGCAATGGATGAACGGTCAATACAAGTTGCGGTTCCATTAAATAACAAAGCACTTGCTACCAGTGGCAACTATAGAAGTTATATTATAGAGAATGGTAAAAAATACTCGCATACCATTGACCCTGCTACCGGTTTCCCGGTTGAGCATTCTGTCTTGAGCGTATCAGTTATAGCAGATGATTGTATGACAGCCGATGCTTATGCAACTGCATTTATGGTTATGGGCCTTGAAAAAGCTAAACTGTTCCTGAAAGAAAATACTAACTTGGAAGCTTATATCATCTACGATAATAATGGAGTATTGTCAATATGGTCAAGTGATGGCTTCCCTTTAGACAAAGCTGAATAAATACGCTAACCTTACATAGAATCTACCTTGGTTAAGAGTATAATAGCAAGAGGTTCCGAAACAACTTAGAGCCTTTCATCGACCATACTCTTATCGAGTAGGCCCTTGATGTCATAAATAACTGTATTGCCATTGCCCAATCCAATGAAATCAATATTCAGAAACTCGTTGTGAGCAACCGCCAATACTATTGCATCATAGCCTTTCCTTGGTTCGGCGCAAAGATCAACATCATATTCGTGTTTTACTTCTGCGGCATCTGCCCAGGGATCATATACATCAACCTTACAAGAGTATTCCTGAAATTCCCTTATTAGATCAATGACTCTTGAGTTGCGGATATCAGGACAGTTTTCTTTGAAGGTAATGCCAAGAACAAGAATATTGCTTCCTGCAATAGTATGCCCACGCTGAATCATTTTCTTAATAACACGGTTAGCAACATAGAATCCCATATTATCGTTAAGTCGGCGGCCTGCCAGAATAATTTCTGGATTATAACCCAGCTCCTGGGCCTTGTGAGTAAGATAATATGGATCAACACCAATGCAATGACCGCCAACTAATCCGGGGAAGAACTTCAGGAAATTCCATTTAGTACCTGCCGCTTGCAATACCTCCTGGGTATCTATACCTATCTTATTGAAAATCAATGAAAGCTCATTCACAAAAGCAATATTTATATCACGTTGTGAGTTTTCAATTACCTTGGCAGCTTCGGCAACTTTTATACTTGATGCCATGTAAGTTCCGGCAACAATGATGCTCTTGTAAAGATTATCGACTTTTATAGCAATATCAGGAGTAGAACCCGAAGTAACCTTTAAAATCTTGGTAACAGTATGTACCTTATCGCCGGGATTAATGCGTTCAGGCGAATAGCCGCAATAAAAATCAACATTGAATTTAAGGTTGCTGAATTTTTCCAATACAGGAACGCATTCCTCCTCTGTGGCACCAGGGTATACCGTTGACTCATAAATTACTATGTCACCTTTACCCAGAACTTTTCCAACAGTTTCTGACGCTTTAATGAGTGGAGTAAGATCAGGTCTCTTATGATGATCAATTGGGGTAGGGACAGTTATAATATAGTAATTGCATTTTCTGATATCTTCCAATGAGGTGGTATATTCCAGATGAATGGCTGCTTTTAAATCCTCATCAGATGTTTCCAATGTGCGGTCGTGCCCATTCTTCAGTTCGTCAATTCTCTTCTGATTGATGTCAAATCCTTTTACCGGATATTTCTTTCCAAATTCAACTGCCAATGGCAAACCTACATATCCGAGTCCGATGATGCAAATATTTATTGATTCATTCATTTTACAAGATGGATTGAGTGTTATTTATGCTTTCTATTTTTGTGATAATTATGACCTGTATTTGTGTGTTTTCTACGAGTGCGTATTATTTTTGAGATTCAGTATTCCTCAGGTATGGATGATAGTCACCATTCAGGCCGGATATCTCTGAATTTCTGATGGAGTGTGCAATCTGAATACTGGGCAATGTATCAGTAACGGTAAAGCCATTGCCATCAAGAATATGGCGGTATGATTGTGTATGCAAGTCGGTAAAACCATCACTGAACTCCACTTCTTCACCTTCAATCATCAATGATCGGAATGTGCGTTTGCTGGCCTTTTTAACTTCTGGCGGCAGATCATTATAATCTATGCTGAGAAACCATCTGACACGTGCATTTTTAAGTAACAGGAATCCGGCGGTTTTATTCAAATCAGAAGTATGAACAACACAACTCTGCACTTCACCGAAAATCCACTGCAGCATATCGAAGAAGTGAATGCCTATATTTGTGGCGATGCCTCCTGATTTGGTAGTGTCACCTTTCCAGCTCCTTAAATACCAACGTCCACGACTGGTAATATAGGTTAGGTCAATATCATATATTTTACCGCTTGACGTTTCACTTATTTTCTTCTTAAGGGCTACAATGGCGGGATGCAACCGTAATTGCAGTATGGTAAATATATTCTTGCCGGTTTCCTTTTCAATCTCCATAAGAGCTTCCGCATTCCAGGGATTAAGAACAAGGGGTTTCTCACAGATAGCGTTGGCATCATTGCGAAGTGCAAGCCTGATATGTGCATCATGCAGGTAATTTGGCGAGCAAATGCTGACATATTCAATTTTATTAGTGCCTATTCTCCTTAATTTATCAAGGTGGCGGTCAAATCGTTCAGGTTCCGTAAAGAAATCTACATCAGGAAAGTAGTTGTCAAGTATACCTACACTGTCAAACTTGTCCAATGCTGTAACCAGAGTATTGCCGGTATCCTTTATTGCCCGCATATGCCTTGGCGCAATATAGCCTGCAGCACCAATTAAAGCAAAATTAACCGGTAACTGAACTATCTTATTCATCTATGATGATTAAATTATAATTGAAGTCCTTCAAAAGAGGAAGGCGTCCTTTCCTTTAACGAATTAAGTTCAACAAAGTTAATAAAGGTCAGTGTAATATTATAAATACTGACAAATAACGCTCATATACCACATAAAATTACTCAAGTGAGTTTTGCCAGTGCCTCTTTTATTCTTCTGCCTGCCTCAACCAGATCTTTTTCTGATGTTGCATATGATAATCTTATGCAGTCAGGATTCCCAAATGCGTCACCTGGTACCGTTGCAACAAAAGCGGAGTCAATTAAGTAATTGCACAAATCGGTGCTGTTTTCAATTACATGATATCCGTCCTTCTTTCCAAAATAACTGGTAACATCAGGAAAGAAATAAAATGCACCTTCCGGATTATTGGTAATAAAGCCGGGTATTTCACATAATAAATTAAAGAAGAGTTCCTTACGAGTCTTGAATACCCGTACCATATTCTGTAGTTCTTCTGATATGGAGGGATCAGTCATTAGAGCTGCAACAGCAGCTTTTTGAGAAATACTGCTTGCTCCTGAGGTTATCTGTCCCTGCAGCTTGTCGCATGCGGCTGCAATCTGCGGTGATGAAACCGAGTAACCTAATCGCCAACCTGTCATGGCAAATCCTTTTGATACCCCGTTAATTATAACAACCCTGTTCCTAACTGATTCAAACTGGGCTATTGATTCATGTTTTCCATTGAAATTGATGAGCTCGTAAATCTCGTCTGATACTATATAGATATCGGGATATTTCTCAAAAACTTTTACCAATGCCTCAAGTTCACTTCTGGAATAAACAGATCCGGTTGGATTGCAAGGACTGCTGAAAAGGAACATTCTGCTTTTTGGAGTAATAGCGTTCTCCAGTTGTTCAGGGGTAATTTTAAAATCGTTGGCAACCGTGGCGGGTATGGTAACAGCAATACCTTCAGCTAGTTTGATTAATTCTCTGTATGAAACCCAATAGGGGGTTGGAAGAATGACTTCATCGCCAGGGTTGATAAGGCTGAGAATGGTATTGGCCAATGCTTGTTTTGCACCCGTCGACACGACAACCTGCGAAGGTTGGTATTCAAGATTGTTATCACGTTTAAGCTTAAAACATACCGCATTTTTAAGATCAGCATAACCACTAACCGGAGGGTAGCCTGTGAAATTCTGTTCCAAAGCTTTACGCGCGGCATCTTTAATATACTCAGGTGTATTGAAATCAGGTTGCCCAATGCTGAGGTTAATTACATCAACTCCTTTTTCTTTAAGCTCACGGCATCTTCTGGTCATTGCCAGCGTTTCAGATTCAGCCAAACGGTTAATTCTATCACTTAACATATTCTTCTCAATAGTAAACATGATCTAAAAAGTTTTAAGATCGAGCAAAATAATGAAATAAAAATACCTTAAGCAAGGAATAAGTCGTCAAAATGGAAAGATTTCCGATATTTGCACGTATTTTAGAATTATCCGTATGACATTCATCAAAGAGTTCTTATTCCTGTTAATACCGGTATTAATTATTGTTGCTACTGTATGGGTATTTGTGAAGTATTATCTTAAGACTGAAAAAGAAAAGCTTATTGTTAAAATCGGCCTTAAGAACAAGGAAATAATTACTCCTGTCAGATTACAGGCTTATGAACGTCTTGTTCTGTTGCTTGAGCGAATGGAACTGTCGCAGGTAATTCTTAGGAATGTGTCACTCGGACAAACGGCTGCTCAACTGCAACAGATGCTGATGAACAATATTAAAGAAGAATTTGATCATAACTTATCCCAACAACTGTATATTTCTTCTGAAGCCTGGGATTTAATAAAAAAGGCACACGATTCAATCATAGCTTCAATAAATGATGCTTCTTCACAGTTGAAGGACGATGCATCAGCTTCTGATTTGGCACAGCTTATTTTTCAAAGTGAAGCCAATGCTGAACAATCGCAAACAAAAAGGGCTATGGAGTATTTAAAGAATGAAGCTCGATTGTTGTTCTAGTATTTCTACAAACTCATAAGGCTGTGTCCAAACTACTGCAATCATCACTTTTTATTGGCTGTGTTGCCATAAGTATTTCGGCTATAATGTGGGGATTGGATGGAATTGTGCTTACCCCGCAACTCTATAACCTTAATATTGGTTTCGTTGTGTTCATTGTGCACTTCATCCCTTTTATAATAATGAATCTTTTTCTTTTCAGGGAATATAGGTATTTGTCCATCCTGACATGGAATGATATATTACTGCTCATACTTGTTGCGTTTTTAGGTGGTGCCCTTGGAACTTTGGCAATTGTGAAAGCTTTGTTCCTGGTTGAATTCCAGAGTTTGTCAGTTGTAGTCCTATTGCAAAAACTACAACCTGTCTTTGCTATTGCTCTTGCCTACTTTTTCCTGAAAGAAAAAATGCGAGAGAATTTTTATCTATGGGCAGGTATTGCAATAGTGGCAAGTTACTTTCTTACGTTTGGTTTTAGATTGCCTGATTTCTCTACCGGTACAAATACAGCCCTGGCTGCAGGTTATTCCCTGGTTGCTGCATTTGCCTTTGGTGCTGCAACAGTTGCCGGTAAAGGTGTGCTTCGTAAGCTGTCGTTTTATGCCGCAACTTTCTATAGGTATGGATTTACCAGCATAATCATGCTGGTGTTTATTTCATTCACAGGGCATTTGCGTGAATTTGAGGTTGTTACTCCTCATAATTGGCTTATAATTCTGATTATATCCCTTACCGTCGGCTCAGGTGCTATCTTTCTCTACTATTATGGTTTAAGAAAAGTGCCGGCAATGCTCTCAACCATTTTTGAACTATTCTTTCCTCTTTCGGCAATAATCTTTGATTATTTATTCAACAACCGGCTTTTAAGCCCTGTTCAATGGATAAGTGCTGCTGTTATGCTATATGCCATAGTGCGGCTCTCTTTATCCCGTCAGGTAGAAAAATCGTAAGTAGTGAAGTTGGAACAGCAATTATACCTGATTGTCTGACCTCAATAGCTTTTCTGAATGAAGGAGCAGGTCAACATACTGTGCTCTTTTATAAACAAAGGGATCCTTGGTGTGATCTCTTGACAATGATCCCCTGAAGCTATCCAAAGTTTTGAAATTGTTTGATTCCATAAACTTACCAAGATCAGACAGAATCTGTGTTATCACTGCAGGTGTGTTAAGATAAATGGCACTAACAATTTGTACTGCATCAGCACCTGAAAGTATCATCTTGGCAACATCGGCTCCTGAATGTATACCTGTGGAACCTGCAAGTGAAGCATTCAGGTTCTTATAGAGTATTCCAATATATCTAAGCGACATCCGGTAGTCACCATGCTCACTTAAATTGAATGGAACAATATGTTTTAAAGCATTGGTACTGATATCAGGCTCAAACATTCTGTTGAAGAGTACAAAACCTTTTGCTCCTGCATCATTCATACGTTTTATCACTTGTAAGGTATTCGTATAAAATGGGCTTAATTTAACACTTACCGGAATTGACACTGCCTGACATACTTGTTTGACTATTGCAATTTGTTCCTGTTCGATTGAGGCTGCTGATGTTTCAAAGTCACGAGGCAGGCTAAAGAAGTTTAGCTCAATACCGTCAACCCCGGTTTGCTCAATTTGCAATGCCCAGTCTACCCATGTCTCAGTGAATATGCAATTCAAGCTCCCTATGACCGGAATCTTTAAACTCTGCTTAGCCTGGCGAAGTTTAAGAAGATGCTCGGCAGGGCCGGCATGCTCCATACCGGGATATAGATTAATAGACTCGGCACTACGCTCATTGTATAACTCCATCTCAGTATGGAACTGAAAGCTCTCCAACTGAACCTGCTCTTCAAACAGCGATTTGTAAACAATTGCCGCCGCTCCTGATTCTTCAAGCTGTTTTAGCTTTTCAGGATTGTCAACCATATTGCTGGAACCGACAATGATTGGATTTGCCAGCTTTATTCCCATGAATGTTGTTGAAAGATCAGTCATATTGCCTCCGGTTTTGTGTTTTGCTTATTAACAACGAGAAACGGATTTTGTTGGAAATCTTATGGGGTAGTTTTAATAAAACAGGAACAATTTAAAACGATTATAAATTACGTGGTTCTCAATAGTTTCAGTGTGTTTTTAAGTCCTGATTAACTAAAAATGAGTAATATTGCAGAGCTTTTCAGGGATTTTTGAAAAGCATTGTAAATGAGTCTTTTAAATAAAATTTGATATGACAAAAAAGAAAAATTTTGTTACATGTGACGGGAATTATGCAGCGGCACATATCGCCTACATGTTTAGTGAAGTAGCTGCCATTTATCCAATCACACCTTCGTCTACCATGGCTGAGTATGTTGATGAATGGGCATCTCATGGTCGGAAAAATATTTTTGGTGAAACGGTCAAGGTTACTGAAATGCAGTCTGAAGCAGGTGCTGCCGGTGCTGTACACGGTTCACTGCAGGCAGGTGCGTTAACAACCACATATACTGCCTCACAGGGTTTGTTATTGATGATACCTAACATGTACAAGATGGCAGGTGAGTTGTTACCGGCTGTATTCCATGTTTCTGCCAGAAGCCTCGCCGCTCAGGCACTTTCAATTTTTGGTGATCATTCTGATATTTATGCTACACGTCAAACCGGCTTTGCTATGCTGGCAACAGGTAGTGTACAGGAAATATTTGACCTCGCCGGCGTTGCTCACTTAACTGCCATTCACTCACGCGTTCCTTTCCTTCACTTCTTTGATGGTTTCCGTACTTCTCACGAAATTCAAAAAGCTGAAGCTCCTTCAAATGAAGACCTGGCCGCATTGCTCGACTGGGATGCCCTGAAAGCTTTCCGTAATAGAGCCCTGAATCCTGAACACCCCGTTACTCGCGGTACCGCTCAGAATCCTGATATTTATTTCCAATCACGTGAAGCTGCCAATAGTTTCTATAACGCTCTGCCTGACATGGTTGAAGAGTATATGCAGCAAATTACTAAACTAACCGGCCGTGAATATCATCCATTTACCTATTATGGTGCACCCGATGCTGAAAATGTAATCGTGGCAATGGGTTCAATAACTGATACTATCAAGGAAGTTATTGATTTTCTTAATGCTAAAGGTGAGAAACTGGGCCTTGTATCTGTTCATTTGTATCGTCCTTTCTCTACTAAGTATTTCTTCAATGTTATGCCTAAATCGGTTAAGCGTGTTACCGTACTTGACCGTACCAAGGAGCCGGGTGCTAATGGTGAGCCACTCTATCTGGATGTTAAAGAAGCTTTCTATACCAGCGAAAACAGACCTTTAATAGTTGGTGGCCGCTATGGCTTAAGCTCAAAGGATACAACTCCTGCTATGATCCTCTCTGTTGTGAACAACATGAAGATGAATGAGCCTAAGAATAATTTCACCGTAGGTATTGTTGATGATGTTACTTTCACATCACTGCCTTTGCTTCCTGAAGTAGATCTTTCTACCAAGGGTACCTACCAGGCTAAGTTCTATGGTATTGGTGCTGATGGTACCGTTGGTGCCAACAAAAACTCAATTAAGATCATTGGTGAAACTACCGACAAGTATTGTCAGGCTTACTTCGCTTATGACTCAAAGAAATCAGGTGGTGTAACAACTTCACACCTTCGTTTTGGTGATCAGCCTATTCGCTCCCCGTATCTTGTTAATACTCCTGATTTTGTGGCCTGCCATGTGCCTGCATACCTTGAGAAGTATGACATGCTCAAAGGCCTTAAAAAGGGTGGGACATTCCTGTTGAACAGTTTGTGGGATGAGGAAGAAACACTTAATCGTATTCCTGATAATTTCAAAAGATACATTGCTGAAAACGAAATCAATTTCTACATTATTAATGCTACTGTTATTGCAGAGGAAATTGGTTTGGGTGGTAGAACAAATACCATCATGCAATCAGCCTTCTTTAAGATTTCTGAGGTAATTCCTTATAACATGGCCGTTGACTACATGAAGAAAGCTGTACTTAAGGATTTTGGTAAGAAAGGTGAGGAAGTAGTTAAAATGAATAACGCTGCCATCGATAGGGGTGGTGAGGTTATTAAAGTTAATGTTCCGGCATCATGGAAACAAATTGTTCCGGTAAAGAATGAAGTTTACAGTGATGTTCCTGATTTTATCAGAAAGGTGGTTGAACCTATCAATGCAATGAAAGGTGATGATTTGCCTGTAAGCGCCTTCCTGGGTCGTGAAGATGGTACCTGGATGGCTGGTACTGCTGCTTATGAAAAGCGCGGTATTGCTGTGAATGTTCCCCAATGGAAACCTGAAAACTGTATTCAGTGTAACCAGTGTGCTTTTGTTTGTCCTCACGCTTGTATCCGTCCATTCCTCATCAGTAAGGAAGAGATGGCTACTTTGCCTGCAGGAACTCCGGCTATAAAGGCTATTCCTAAAACTTTTGAAGGATTGGAATTCCGTATTCAGTTGAGCCCTCTTGATTGTACCGGTTGTGGAAATTGCGCCGACGTTTGTCCTGCCAAAACAAAAGCTTTGGTTATGGAGCCTCTCGAGAGTCAGATGGCACAGCAGGATTTATGGAATGTTATTACAAAGAATGTAACTTACAAGGATACTATTGCTTCTAAAGAACAGAACGTGAAGAACAGTCAGTTCGCTCAGCCTTTGTTCGAGTTCTCAGGTGCATGCTCCGGTTGTGGTGAAACTCCATATATCAAGTTGGTTACCCAGCTATACGGCGACAGGATGATGGTTGCCAATGCAACAGGTTGTTCATCCATTTATGGTGGTTCAGCTCCTTCAACTCCTTATACCACTAATGCTCAGGGTAAAGGCCCTGCATGGGGTAACTCATTGTTTGAAGACAATGCTGAATATGGACTTGGCATGGCAACTGCAGTTAGCAAAATGCGTGATCGTATTTCAATTAAACTTGCCACTCTCATCAGTGAAACAGCTAATGCTGAATTGAAATTGGCTGCTCAGGAATGGATTGATGGTATGAATAATGCAGCATTATCCAAAACTGCTTCTGAAAAACTATTGCCATTACTTGAAAAAGAGAATACCCCTATTGCCAAGGAGTTGGTTGAGCTTAGTCAGTACTTCATCAAGAAATCAGTATGGATGTTTGGTGGTGATGGTTGGGCTTATGATATTGGATATGGTGGATTGGATCATGTAATTGCTTCAGGTGAGGATGTAAACATTCTAGTGATGGATACAGAGGTATATTCCAATACCGGAGGCCAGGCTTCCAAATCAACACCTGTAGGTGCAGTAGCTAAATTTGCTGCCAGTGGAAAGAAGATCCGTAAGAAAGATCTTGGAATGATGGCAATGAGTTATGGTTATGTATATGTTGCTCAGGTTGCTATGGGTGCTAATCAAACCCAATACCTGAAAGCACTTCGTGAAGCTGAAGCTTATCCCGGACCATCACTCATCATTGCTTATTCACCTTGTATCAACCACGGTATCAGAGCAGGTATGGGTAAAGCTCAGGAACAACAGGAAAAAGCTGTTGAAGCAGGTTACTGGGCATTGTATAGGTACAATCCTATGCTTGAAGCCGAAGGCAAAAACCCGTTCCAGTTGGATTCCAAAGAGCCTGACTATTCCAAATTCCAGGAATTCCTTAACTCTGAGGTAAGGTATACTTCACTTAAGAAATCATTCCCTGTGGAAGCCGGTGAATTATTTGCTGCAGCTGAAGAGAATGCTAAATGGAGATACAACAGCTATCGCAGAATGTCACAAATGGTTTTTGAATCAAAGTAGGTTATAAATTGACTAATTTTGGAGCCGGAAAATTCTTTCCGGCTCTTTTTTTTCTAAAAATACTGCCATGAAACAATTTGGATTTTTATTCACTGTATTGATGATTGTTCTATCAGGTTGCCATAGGCCTGATCAACCAAAAGATTCTGAAAAGGATGTTATAAGCCAGGCTGAGGATCTGATTAAAGATACAGCTACTGTCTATTTATACGATAATGAATACATGGTTCTCGGAACTCTTTATCATCAGCAGGCTGCTGAATACAGGGCTCTCTGTTATCAGTCCTTTAATCTGGGGAAACTGTTAATTGATAAAGATTTGACAGATAAGAATGTAAATAAGCACAGAATCGTAATTGTGGATGTTGACGAAACAGTGCTCGACAATAGTCCATATCAGGCACAATGTATAATTGATGATATTAGTTATCCGGTTCGTTGGGATGAATGGTGCCTGAAGGCTGAGGCAGAAGCTGTACCCGGTGCACTTGACTTTCTCAATTATGCCAGAGCCAATGGATTAAGCGTATTCTACGTTACCAATAGGAAGGAACATTTAAAAGATGCAACTATTCAGAATCTTAAGCAACTTGGTTTCCCGATGGCCGATAATGACCATGTTATTATGCGAACGGATGAGAATAGTAAGGAAGGCCGTAGAAACAAGTTATTGGAGAAGTATCATATTTCATTGTTAGTTGGCGATAATCTTAATGATCTGACCAACCTGCTTGAAGATAAACCAAACCGTGATAGGGCAGAGGGTGTGGATAAACTGCGTAAGGAATTTGGTGAGAGATATGTGATGTTGCCCAATTCTATGTACGGCGATTGGGAAGTGGCTCTGTATGATATGAACAAAGCTCAGACTGATAGCATAAAGTTCTACTCACGTCATAAAGCTTTGAAAGGTTTCTGATTGGTTAATGGTGCCTGACCGTTTAGGCACACCGTCTTAACATTAGACTGGAAAGTTTAGCTTGGTTTGTGATGGAATAAGGCTGGTTGTCACTGCGAGATTTTCAATAATTAAATAGGTGTATAAAAGAAGACGAGGGTGGACATTTCCATCCTCGTCTTCCTTTATAATTGTTTATTTGGCTATATTAACCTGATGATTTCATTAAGAAAATTCATCAGGAATTGTCTGCCAACATTAATTTATCTCAATTGAATAAGGCAAACGGGCCTGCACACCTTTCATGTTTGAAAGGGACTTGATTTCCTTATAATATGGATAGAAAATTCCGAACTCTTCACGGAGTTTACTTTCAGAAGGCTCAGAACCTGAAATGTCTTCCAGTATTTGAGTGAATGGGTCCTTTTGTTCAGGGAAACTTACAATTCTATAATCTTCAAGTTTAGCCATTGAAACAGCCACTTTTATTGCTTTCCTCAAGCCACCGGTTTCATCAACCAGATTTATATGCTTACCATCAATACCACACCAAACTCTTCCTTGTCCAATGCTGTCAACGTTAGCAACTGACATTGACCGGCCTTCTGAAACGTGGCTTATGAACGTGCCATATATACGCTCAATGCTATTTGTCATAACTTTGGTTTCATATGAAGTCAACGGGCGTGTAACTGAGATATAGTCAGAATTGGTATTGGTTTTAACGTGGTCAAAAGTAATACCGAGTTTATTATTAAAGAATTTCTGGAAATCAGGAATAATACCAAAAACGCCAATTGAACCCGTAAGTGTAGTTGGATTGGCAATGATAGTATCAGCGGCACAAGCAATATAATAGCCTCCCGATGCAGCCAAATCACCCATTGATGCAATAACAGGTTTCACCTCTTTGGCCAACTTAACTTCGCGCCAAATAACATCAGATGCCAACGCACTGCCACCCGGCGAATTAATGCGGAATACTATTGCCTTTACCGTGCTGTCCATTCGAGCCTTACGTATAGCTTTCGATATACGCTCTGATCCAATGGTCTCATCATCTCCTTCTCCACCGCCAATATCACCCACTGCATAAATAATGGCTATCTTGTTTTTTGATCTTTTTTCAACTTTGAGTGCTTTTGTATCCTTATACTTATTCAATGTTACTAATTTCAGCTTACCATCTTCATCCAGCCCTATTTTTGATTTTAGCATCGATATAAATTGGTCCTTATAGGCAGCCTGATCAGCAAAGCCATATTCAACTGCATCTTCTGCTGTTTCGAGTGATAATGAGTCGGCAATCGACATGAGTTTATCTGTCTCTATCTTCCGGGCCTCACCTATTTGCTTAACCATGTGATTCCAAATTCCGCCCACATAGGTAATTGTCTGTTCCTTGTTTGCCTCGCTCATTTTATCGGCTATAAATGGCTCAATGGCACTTTTGTATTTGCCATGTCTTATAATCTGTGCATTGATATCAAGCTTTGCCAACATTCCTTTTAGGAACATCACTTCGCCGGTCAATCCTTTAAAATCAATGGATCCTTCGGGATTTACGCATATATTATCAGCTACTGATGCCATATAATATGCTTTCTGGGAGTACACTTCGCCATACGAATAGATGAATTTTCCTGATTTCTTAAATTCGAGGAGTTCATTTCTGATCTCTTCTAGGGTGGCTAATCCTGAAGGAATATCACTCAGATCAAGGTAGATGCCCTTGATATTGTCATCTTCTGCTGCTTTCTTGATCAGATCAAGCGTTTCAAGCAATCCCGGTACATTCGTTGTCCTGAACATATTGTTGGAACTGAATGCAAAAGGAGCCGCAGGACTTCTTTCAGGTATCGCTTTGTCAAAAGTCAAATGCAATACTGAGTTCGGCTCAATTATCACTTCCTTCTTAGAGGCTAAGGATACCATAGAGGCCACAAATATTGAGACCAGGAAAAATAGTATCACTAAAGTTACTATGAAACCGGCCATTGAGGCGAGCATGAATTTGAAGAATTGTTTCATGGCATTCATTTATTTTGTTAGTAATTCAAAGTTAGAATATTTTAAAAAACAGACTACATTTGTCGTTAAATAATAATGCATGAATGAGGTTTATTTGATTCTGGGGAGTAATCTTGGTGAAAAGGAAAGTTTATTGGATAAAGCCATAGATCTTGTTTCTGTGAGAGCCGGCATAGTTAAAGCAACCTCATCCATTTATGAAACGGAGCCCTGGGGTACTATTGAACCATTACCATATTTAAACCGGGTCATCAAAATCCAAACAGAATTGGATCCTTTTGGTTTGTTGAAAGTGATTTTAAAGATTGAGAAGGAACTCGGCAGAAAACGTAATGGAATAAGAAATCAACCCAGGACAATTGATATTGATATTATCTTTTTTAATGATGAAATAATACGGCACAAAGATCTTGTAATTCCACACGAAAGAATGCAATTCCGTAAGTTTGTACTTATTCCATTAGCTGAAATTGCACCTGACTTTCAACATCCTGTGCTTAATATAACGGTTAATGAATTGTTAATCAATTGCGAGGATAATCGCTGGGTTCGAAAATACTTATAAGAAATTTGCCGAATGTATAATTATATTGCCATCGAAGGTACTATTGGAGCGGGAAAAACATCTTTAGCCCACATGTTGTCTGATGATTTTAACTCAAGATTGATACTCGAGCAATTTGAGGAAAACGACTTCCTTCCCAAGTTTTATAAAGATCCTGATAAATATGCATTCCCTCTTGAACTTTCTTTCCTGGCCAGCAGGTTTCAGCAGTTAAAGACGGAATTGTCTATTACTGACTTGTTTCAGAATCTGATTATATCTGATTACTTCATTAGCAAGTCGTTAATCTTTTCTAAGGCAACATTGCCTGACGATGAATATAATCTTTATTCAAAACTGTTTAATATTATCAATCTTTCACTCCCTGGTCCTGATTTGGTAGTATACCTGTATGCTTCCATCAACCGGTTAAAATCAAATATTATACTCAGAGGCCGGTCGTATGAGCAGAATATTGAGAATTCATACCTCCAGCGGATTCAGGATGGCTATTTTGAATATCTACGTAAGCTGAATGATATGCGAATTCTGATAATTGACACGAATAAGCTTGATTTTGTCAATAACCGGAAGCATTATGAGTGGATAAAGGAAGTGATTTTCAAACCTTACGACACAGGAATTCATACCATTGTTTTTGAATAACGATATGTATGATGTGTGGTTTATTGCTTATATTTGAATGTTGATTAATAGACTTTGCCGGTGCTAATCTTGTTAATGCAGATGAATATGCTACTACTCCTGGTTTGTGTTGCTGTGCTTCTCCTCTTGTGTGTTTACTTCTTGATTACAGCCAGAAAACTTGATATGCAAAACAAGAAACTGGATACACAATTAAAAGAGAAAACTGAATTGTATAATAAGGTTCAGAGTGAGTTGGAACTGGTTAAGTACAAAGCTGAAGAGTCAGATAAGTTAAAATCGTCATTCCTGGCCAATATGTCGCACGAGATCAGAACCCCATTGAATGCAATCATGGGTTTCTCGTCATTATTGCAACAGACAAACGATGCGGATACTGAAAATCAGGAATACATTGAAATCATTCATAAAAACAGCAATAAGCTGCTTGACATGATGGATGAAATTTTCAACATTGCCCTTATTGAATCAGGAATTACCAAAATGTATAAGGAGAGTTGCCCCATCAATGAATTATTGACCGGGTTGGTTACATTTTTCAATCTTGAAAAGGAGATCAATGGCAAAAACAACGTAAGTATCAGGATGCGAAAATCGGCAAAGGATAATTCATTTGCAATCTATACTGATCCCCGAAAACTAAGGCAAACCTTGTATAATTTGATTGAAAACGCACTTAAATACACTAATGAAGGTTTTGTAGAGATAGGTTACGACCTGAAGGATAATTCAATGGTTGAATTTTATGTTAAAGATTCAGGTATGGGTTTCCCTCAGGAAAAACTGGATGTTGTTTTTCAACGTTTCAGGCAGGTTGACGATAGCAATACCAGAAACTATGGAGGTATTGGTTTAGGATTAACCCTCTCACAGAAATTTGTTGAAATGATGGGTGGTGAAATGCGTGGAGAATCATCACCCGGTAAAGGCTCAATCTTCTATTTTACTATTCCTTATTGTGAACATCAGGAAGCGGAGATGTTGGATAAGCAGAAAGCATTATAATGATATACCCGTTAACGGTAATAAAAAAAGAGCTACATCGCGCAGCTCTTTTTTTGTGGTTTATATTTTCTTAGTTGCTGAAATCTTTTAATGATCCCATTAACTTTTTCCTTGTGAAGAATATTCTGCTTTTAACGGTGCCTATTGAAAGGTTGAGGTTCTCAGCTATCTCTTTATACTTGTAACCATCAGTATGCATTTCAAACGGAGTGCGTTGATCCTCCTCAAGCTTGGCAATGCTTGCCTGTATCTCTTTTGTCTGTAACTGTGAATCAGGTGAAACGAAATCTGAACGACGGGGGATATTAAGGAAATACAAATCCTCAGTAGTATCCACTATAGTATTAGCTTTCTGGTTTCTCCTGTAGTTGTTGATAAAAGTGTTTTTCATTATGGTATAAGTCCAGGCTTTCAAATTGGTGTTTGCTTCAAATTTATCTTTATGTATAAGAGCTTTGAGATACGTATCCTGAATGAGGTCTTTCGCCTCTTCTCTATCATTGGTTAAGGTGTTGGCAAAAAACGAAAGATTCTCGTGTAAACTTATAAGCTTGCTGTTGAATTCTATGGCTGTCATAACTACCTTTTGTTTTAATGTATACTATCTGTTTAACAAATAGTATGCAGTTTTAAACATGGAGATGCATTTTAATGTAGAATTAATATTGAAATCGGAGTCAAAATGCTTAAACATTTGAAATTAAAGGAAATAAAACCATTCTAAATTGTTTAAGAAAAAAGCAACAAGCAATTGTATAATGTTAACAAAATATAAAATGGACCAATATAGGACAATAATTGTCCATAAATAGGAATAAAATGAGTAGTTAAATCTACAGTTTGTATAATAAACTGAAAATGAAGAATTAAGGTATTGTAGAGAGGTAAAGAAAATGTCCATATAAAGGACATATAGCAATAGCTCTATATTAAGCTATTGAAAATCAGCCCAATTGTAGCGATAAAACTTGTTCAAGAAATAGCTTTGGTTGTTTAATCACTTCTACATTTTGGGGTAATTCAATATCATGCTCAAGAGCTTGAATACCTGAAACGTAAATTTTATTTTCAGAAAATATTTGGCTTATATGACCTATGGTTTCACTATACCGTTTCTGAGAGATATTTGTGGTAAATGATGTGAACAGGCAATCAATGCTTTGTTTGCTTTTAATTTCAGCCAGATCCTCCATCGGAAGTGATTGTCCGAGATATATCACATTGTGGCCGGCTTTTCTGATGAGGTAATTATAGAAAAGCAGCCCCAGTTCATGCCACTCGTTTGAAGGCAGGAAAAGTAAGAATGTGAGTGGATTATCTTTAATATTACCGGTCTGCCCATCAATTGCTATGATTAATTTCTGGCGTATCAAATTTGAAACAAAATGTTCCTGGGCAGGATAAATGGTGCCTATTTGCCATAAAACTCCTATTCTTTCAAAGAAAGGATATAGTATCTTGGTAACAGTCTCATCAAAACCAAGCTTGATGACAGAAGTTGATAATACCCGTTCAAAACGTATCTCATCAAAATCAATCATTGCCATTGTGAGCTGCTCAATCTGATTTGTGAAGTCCTGAAATGAATCAGAAATCTCTATGATTCTTTCATTCATTTCATTGTGATTCATGCAAACAATGTTTGATATCTTGAATCCATTACGATTCAGAATGGTAACATTAAGCAATTTCTTTAGGTCCTCATCAGAATAATATCTAATGTTGGTAGGGGTTCTTTCAGGCTCAAACAACTGGTATCTTTTTTCCCAGATTCTAATAGTATGAGCTTTAATACCTGATAATTGCTCCAGATCTTTTATTGAATACTTAATCATTTTGCCTTTTGATGGTCGTAGAACTGCTGTTTTCGAAATTAAGGTAAATAACAATGCACCGGCAAAAATGTTTCCGATACAGATTAAACCATATATATAGTCTTATTTAGTAAGTATCAAATTCTCGGCCCTGGCAATTGCATTATCGAGTCCGTTTATGTCTTTACCTCCGGCTGAAGCATAATGAGGTTGACCGCCTCCGCCTCCCTTGATTTCTTTGGCCAGTTCTTTTATAATCACTGAAGCATTGTATCCTTTTTGTTTAACCAGTGTCTCTGATATAGCAGCTGTTAACAGTGGCTTGTTCTCGTAATGTGAGCCAATAATCACTATCAGGTCTTCTGCACCGTGCAGCAATTTGAATGTTAAATCCCTTACGGCATTTGGATCTAGCTTAACCTTTGCTGTTATTAGTCTGAATTCTTCATATTGTTTGTACGATTCAGAGAGCTGCAGGTAAATGTTATTCACCTTCTCTGCATTGGCTTGTTCAATGATTGACCTTAATTCTGCATTTTCATCCAACAGGTTCTTTGCAGCTTTTGCCGGATCATTATTATTCTTTAACAAAAGTTTTATTTCATTCAGCAGTTCATTCTGTTTATAGTAAAATGCTTCCGCTTTTTCGCCTGTGATTGCTTCAATTCTGCGAACACCGGCGGCAATGGCTGATTCTGATACAATCTTGAATAATCCAATCTGACCCGTTGCCGGCACATGTGTTCCTCCACATAGTTCAATGGAATCACCAAAGCCTATCATTCGTACCTTATCGCCATATTTTTCGCCAAACAAGGCAATGGCTCCCTTTTCTCTGGCTTGTTCAATAGGGATATCACGCCATTCCTGCCTGTTAAAATTCTTGCGAATAAGGTTGTTTACCATTTTCTCAACTTCCAGAATTTCGTTTTCACTCATTCGCTGGAAGTGTGCAAAGTCAAACCGCAAATAATCCGGATTCACGAATGATCCTTTTTGTTCAACGTGTGTGCCCAACACTGTTCTCAGTGCCTTGTGCAGTAAGTGTGTGGCTGAGTGATTGTTGGCTGTCGTAGTCCTTTGCTCTTCTGATACTATTGCATGTACCGGCTTGTAGGGATCTTTAGGTGCCTCGGTACAGATATGTATTATAAGGTTGTTCTCCTTTTTTGTGTCAACAACATGAATTTGTTGTCCATCGATCTCAATAATACCTATATCACCTGCCTGGCCGCCTGATTCAGCATAAAAGGGCGTTTCAGCCAACACAACCTGATAGTATGATTTGCCTTTCGAGTTTACTTTGCGATACCTTGTTATATAGGTGTCAGTTTCAAGCGTATCATAGCCAACAAATACTTCTTTGTTATCATTAATGATTACCATCCAATCATCTACTTCAACGGAAGCATCTTTACGTGATCTTTCTTTTTGTTGTTCAAGCCCTTCCTGGAATGATTGCATATCAACCTCCAGATTCTGCTCACGGGCCATCAAACAGGTAAGGTCAATGGGGAATCCATACGTATCATATAGTTCAAAGGCAAAGTCACCAGAAATGATAGCTGTTGGATTATTGGCTATATATTGGTTGAACTTTGAAATGCCATGTGACAATGTGCGCAAGAATGAAGCTTCCTCTTCAGTGATTACTTTAATAATAAGTTCTTTCTGAATGACCAATTCGGTAAAGTAGTCGCCCATTTCACTTATCAGAACCGGAACCAATCTATTGATGAAAGGCTGATTCAGGTTGAGGAATGTGTAACCATATCTAACGGCACGGCGGAGTATACGTCGTATTACATAACCGGCTTTGTTGTTTGAAGGCAGTTGGCCATCGGCTATGGCAAAAGCAATAGCTCTCAAATGATCTGCAATAACGCGCATTGCAACGTCAGTGGCCGGTGTTTTCCCATATTCAATATTGCTTATTCTTGATATTTCACTTATAATAGGTTGGAATACATCGGTATCATAATTTGATTTCTTGTGCTGCAGTACCATGCACAGTCGCTCAAATCCCATACCTGTATCCACATGTTTGGCGGGTAATAATTGCAAAGAACCATTGGCTAGTCTGTTGAATTCCATGAAAACCAAATTCCAGATTTCAATCACCAGCGGATCGCCGACATTAACCAGCGATGCACCATCAATGGCTTTTCTTTGTTCATCATCACGTAAATCAACATGAATCTCTGAGCAGGGGCCACAAGGACCTGAATCACCCATTTCCCAGAAATTATCTTTCTTGCTTCCTCTGAGTATCCTCTCTTTTGCAATATGTTTTTCCCAATAACCATATGCTTCCATATCGGCCATAAGGTTATCACCTTCGTCTCCGCCAAAAATGGTTACATAAATACGGTCCTTGTCTATTTTAACAACTTCTGTAAGAAATTCCCACGCCCATTCAATGGCCTCTTTCTTGAAATAATCACCAAACGACCAGTTGCCTAACATCTCAAACATAGTATGATGGTAAGTATCATGGCCAACCTCTTCCAGGTCGTTATGTTTGCCCGATACGCGTAAACATTTTTGAGTGTTGGCTATACGATCAAATTTAACCGGAGAGTTGCCTAGGAAAATATCCTTAAACTGGTTCATACCGGCATTTGTGAACATTAGCGTGGGGTCATCTTTTATGACCATTGGTGCCGATGTGACTATATGGTGTTGTTTTGATTCAAAAAATTTCAGAAAGCTTTGACGTGTTTCTTTTGCATTCATATTCAGCGTGTTGTGGAATTTATGGGTGCTATTAGAGCAATATTTAACATTTTAAGGTTTGCAAATTTAGTTTAAAATATTAATTTTGCGACACACTCAATTCCATCGAGTGAGGGATTACAGCCTATAGATTTCATTCATAGTAACTTCGATGTCAAAGATTCGTTATCATTTTAATCCTAAATCATTAAAAATAGAGAAAGTCAAAGTCACTTTCCGCCAGAAATTTATCCGTTTCTTGTCAATAGTTGCAACAGGAATGGTATTTGCTTCTGTAGTTTTGTTGCTGGCTTATAATTTCTTGGATTCGCCAAAAGAACGTATGTTGAAACGTGAGTTGGAACAGTATGAACTGCAATATAAGATTCTCAATGATAGGTTAAATAAAGTTCAGGCGGTTTTGACCGATATACAGGATAGGGATGACAATATTTATAGAGTGATATTTGAATCTGAACCTATCCCTTCTTCCATTAGAAAAGCAGGTTTTGGTGGTGCTGACAGGTACGAGAAACTTGAAGGATATAAAAATTCAGATATTATCAAGGGTACCACGAAAAAGTTGGATATTATCACCAGTCAGCTCTATGTTCAATCAAAATCGTACGATGAAGTATTTGAGCTGGCAAAACGCAAGGAAGAAATGATGGCCTCCATTCCTGCCATCCAACCTGTTTCAAACAAGGAATTAAAAAGAATTGGTTCCTATTTCGGTTATAGAACTGACCCGTTCTACAAAGTAACCAAACTTCACGAAGGAATTGATTTTACTGCTCCTGTAGGCACTGACATCTATGCCACAGGAAATGGTAAAGTAACAGAAATTGAAAGATCAAGAGGCGGATACGGAAATTGCATTGTAATAGATCATGGTTTTGGCTATAAAACTCTCTATGCTCATCTTTCGAAGATTGAAGTGAAGCAAGGCCAGAAAGTGGTGCGTGGACAGGTGATAGGTAGAGTGGGTAATACAGGAAAATCAACAGCTCCGCATCTCCATTACGAAGTTCATAAAAATTCCAGGGCAATTGATCCAATCAACTTCTTCTTTAATGACCTCACTCCTGAGGAATATGAATTGATGATTGAGCTTTCACAACGACCATCACAAACCCTCGATTAATATTATGCCTTACAAAAAGCCTGTTATTAAGAAGGTTTATTATCGCATAGGTGAAGTGGCTGCCTTATTCGATGTAAATATTTCATTAATACGCTTTTGGGAGAAGGAATTTGATATCATCAAACCATTTAGGAATAAGAAGGGTAACAGGTTCTTTACGCAAGCTGATGTGGATAATTTTCATATCATTTATCATCTGGTAAAAGAACGGGGTTATACCCTACAGGGTGCCCGTGAAAAACTTAAGGGAAACTTTGCCGAAGTGGTTGATAATCATCAGGTGGTAAAAACTCTACAGGATATCAAGGCTTTTCTACTTGAGTTGAAGGAAGAACTGTAATTTCAATTTATTCATCAGTTTTATTTTTATTTCATGTCAGCAACCACTGAAGTGTCATACATTTCTTTGCATTTCTCTACATTTTATACTACAGGCTCTAAGTTCAACCAAGTCTGAACCAGGCTAAAGTAAACATCAGTTTATAGTTGGTTGTACCTTGCATGGTGGCTGATCAACTTTCAATCATATCACTATATTGGTTTGTCTTGTTTGCAAGATTTAAATATAATCCATTTGAGATTGATTTTTTCTAACTCCAGTACAGGTCCAGTTCACCTCCAGTATAGATCCAGTAAATTGATGTATTAGCTGGACCTGTACTGGACTTGTACTGGACCTGTACTGGAGTTGAACTAAATGGAGTATTAATGAAGTGTCAATATTTCAAGTAGGCTGATTACAGAAGAGATAATCTAAATTTCATTTTTTAATCAGGGTGTATAAAAGGCAGGTTAAAAGCCCGTAGTTGAAAGGGTTGCCACGATATTACCTCTTGATCAAAGTAAAAAAGCAACACTATAAAGGCATCTGCTTATTGTGGGTACCCTGGTATCACTGCCTATTTCAGCTACTAAGGTATTTGCAAAGTGAGTGAAGCTTTATAGGAAATCTATCAATAGTATAACTTGTGGGTCAGGTAATTGGTAACATAGTCAGTGATACCTTCTTCGAGCGACATAAAAGCATCTGTATAACCGGCATTGATCAACTTTTGCATATTTGCCTCTGTAAAGTACTGGTATTTCTCCCTGATATCCTCAGGTGTATCAATGTAATCAATCTTCACCGGGCAACTCAAGGCATTGAAGGTTGCTTTAACGAGATCATTGAATGAACGGGCTTTCCCCGTACCCAAATTATATAATCCGGATGCAGGTTTCTGTTTCATCATGAAGATTAGCACCTTTACAACATCCTTCACATAAACAAAGTCTCTCAATTGCTCACCGTCTTTATATTCAGGTTTATGGGATTTGAATAGCTTAACACTTCCATTTTCAATAATCTGACGATGGGCATGGAATATAACCGACGCCATTCTTGCCTTATGATACTCATTAGGACCATACACATTAAAGAATTTCATGCCCGCCCAAAAGGGAGGTGTTTCAATTTGTTCAAGAACCCATTTGTCGAAGTTGTTCTTTGAATCACCATAGGCATTCAGCGGCTTTAGTTTATCCACAATACCATGGTCGTCATTGTATCCGTATTCTCCTAATCCATAAGTGGCTGCAGAGGATGCATACACAATAGGGATATTATATTGGCTGCATAAAATGAACAGATTCTTTGAATAGCCGAAATTCAGTTCGTCAAATACCTTCACATTGAATTCAGTGGTATCCGTTCTGGCGCCTATGTGAAAGACAAATCCAATTTCATCACTGTTGTTAATAAACCAATGGAAGAGTTTCTTACGGTCAATCTTTTCCCTTATAACCTTATCTTTCAGATTGCCGCTCTTTTCTACTTTACTAAAGTCGTCAACGGCTACAATATCAGTATATCCTTCCTTATTAAGGCTTGAAATCAAACAACTGCCAATAAAACCTGCGGCTCCTGTTACTATTATCATTCTGGAAGATATTTGGTTAATTATTAAATCCGAAAGATGACAAAATCAACTTAAAGATATCAGTATTATCAATTATACCGTTGAATTTTTCAGCGTCTTTGCCAAAAGCATAAAGGCCAACCGGTGAGCCGGAGTGGCCGCCGGTTGAAAATGCCGGAACCATTTTTCCTTTTTCAGTTTTGCTTTCTATTAATGTTAAGCCACCTGTTTCATGATCGGCTGTAACAATAACCAATGTTTCAGGGTCTTGCAGTGCAAAGTCAATGGCAATACCCACTGCTTTGTCAAAGTCGAGTAGTTCACTTTGAATATAGTTTATGTCATTGTCATGTCCGCCCCAATCAATTTGTGAGCCTTCAACCATAAGGAAAAAGCCGGAGCCATTTTGAGAAAGGAGTTCAAGGGCTTTTGCGGTGGATTTGCTCAGCATATCACCCCGTCCTTCAAGCATTTTGGGAGCATGATCGGGATAGAGAAGTCCGGCAAGTTTACCTGAGTGGACTTTATCCAGATCATCAAGTGAAGTGGCAATGCTGTAATTTGTGGCTATCAGGCTATCTATATAGTTGATGTTGTCTTTTCTTTTTGCGAAACTATTGAACCCGCCTCCAATAAATACGTCAATATCGGTTTGAAGAAACTGCCTGGCAATATGATCTGTTTGACCGCGATGCTCAACAGAGGCAACAAATGCAGCAGGGGTAGCATGTGTAATGTTGGAAGTAGCTACAAGGCCCGTTGAAAGCCCATTTTTTTCAGCTATTTTAAGTATGCTTTCAAGTGGTTTATTGTTTGCATCAACACCAATCGAACCGTTATTGGTTTTGGAGCCGGTGGCTATAGCAGTTCCTGCGGCCGCTGAATCCGTAACCTCGTCATTGGCTGATGTGGTTTTTACCAGGGCAGTATTGGTGCATCGGGTAACATTCAGTTTATCAGGTGTTGCCGACATCACGTGATATAGTTGGGAAATCCCCATTCCATCACCAATTAATAGGATAACATTGCGGTGATAGCTGCTTTTCTTATGGTTATCAGTTTGTGATACTGCTGAATTAAACGATAGAAATACCTGAGTTACAGTGAGTATAAGTAATGTTAGATACCTGGTTGTCATGATAATAAATTAATGTGGTGCAAAATTATTAATTTATAAACATACGGTACCATAGTACAGAAAAACTAATTACATTTACGGCCTTTAAGCGAGTACAAGGGGCCTCAAATGCCCTTAAAATAACCACACAACAGTCATTTAATCTAAAATCAATCGTATGAAAGAGAAAGTTGGTACTTTACTCAATGATTCACCAATCGCACGCTGGATTGCTCTCGCACTGATTGCATCAACAATGTTTTTTGCATACTTTTTTGTTGATGTTGTAGCTCCTTTGCAAAAAGACATGGAGTCCATATATAAATGGAGTCCTGAAGTTTTTGGTATGTTAGGCGGATCGGAATTTTTCCTTAATGTATTCGCATTTTTCCTGATTTTCTCAGGTATCATTCTTGATAAAATGGGTATCCGGTTTACACTCATCACTTCCGGATTGACCATGGTAATTGGTGCAAGTTTGAAGTTTTATGCCTTAACAACCGGGTTTGCAGAATCAGGATTAGCCAACACACTTGGCTCATTTCTACCAGGTATTCCTGCTTCGGCCAAACTAGCATTCTTTGGTTTTTCAATTTTTGGTATTGGTGTTGAGATGGCTGGTATTACGGTCTCAAAAACCATTGTTAAGTGGTTCAAGGGCAAGGAAATGGCACTTGCAATGGGTTTGGAAATGGCAGTAGCCCGTTTGGGCGTTTTTGCCGTATTCAGATTGTCGCCTATATTCAATGAGGCTGGTGGTCCTTCACATGCTGTATTCATGGGACTTGCATTCCTGTGTATTGGTTTCATTACCTTCTTCATCTATACCTTTATGGATAGGAAACTGGATAAACAAATGGGCGTAACCAGTGTTGGTTCTGATCCGGAAGAGGAATTCAAGGTTAGTGATCTGAAAAAGATATTCACTAATCCGGGCTTCCTGGCCATTGCAGGTTTATGTGTCCTATTCTATTCAGCAATTTTCCCATTCCAGAAATTTGCAACTGATATGCTTGTTTCCAAGCTTAATCTTGATATGAAGACTGCTGCTGCTTATGTATCATATTTCCCCATAGGTGCTATGATTTTAACCCCGTTCATGGGTGCATTCCTCGATTTTAAAGGTAAGGGTGCTTCTATGATGCTTTATGGTGCAATCCTTCTTACAATATCACATCTTATTTTTGCACTTGTGCCATCAGATGTATTCAACGTGCCTATCGCAATTGGTACCATTGTAATTTTAGGTACAGCTTTCTCATTGGTGCCTGCGTCTATGTGGCCTTCACTGCCAAAGATTGTTGAGGACAGATACCTGGGATCAGCTTATGGAAGTATTTTCTGGATTCAGAACATTGGCCTCTTTGCCGTTCCTATTCTTATTGGTTGGGCTCTTAATGCCTCGAATCCTGGTGTATCAGAACAGATTACTGCCGGTATAGTGGATGCAAAATATAATTATACCATCCCTGAGTTGATTTTTGCCGCTTTTGGCGCACTTGCCATAATTCTGAGTTTTGTACTCAAAAGTGTTGACAAGAAGTACGGTTACGGTTTGGAACTTCCCAACAAAAAGAAATAATATCAAGGCTCTAACAGAGCATTGAATAATTGATTGACAGGTGGTCATTGTTAAATTTAAAAAACAATGACCACCTGTTTCATTTAATGTAAGCTGAAGTATCTGCTGCTTAGAGGTGAAGTATCTGCTGCTGAAAGCAGAGGTGTCTATTAATAAATGCTGGAGTCAAATTCTTCATATTACAGATGACGAAGCAAAAAAAAACCTGCCGGGATTGCAGGTTTTTTTGTTTTCGGTGAGATTGGTACAATGAAGCCGGGAAAGTTCAATGCACCTGAGGTTTAATTACTTTACAAATATCGGGTATTAAAAAGTGAAAATGTGACAAATTTATCAGGCGT
>CALCQV010000084.1 GCA_937894795.1 uncultured Bacteroidales bacterium | reverse complement strand
AAGCTTAAATTTCATATGACCCGTTCTCTTCCCTATGATGTTCTCTTTATCCACCGTATAATCCCAGGCGAATTTAGCTATTTCAAGTCGCCCGCTTTCGAAGGCAAATTCCAACACAATATCCTTGATCTGATTGGAAGTGAAGCATGGATTTGACTTTATGATATTCCGGGCAAGAGACATTTTAGTGGATTTGAAACTTTCCTGCCTGATAGATTGGATCATATCATCAAATTGAGCCGGAGAGACGTTACAAGGTACAATTGTGGGAGGTGCTACAGGAGGTTCCACCGGTGGCAAGTAATCATGTGGATGCCGGTCATAAGACTGTACATAATCATGCAGCATGAAAACAGTGGATAAGTAGGTGAAAGCATCGTAAACAAAATAGAAATTATGCTTATCAACTGTATTTACAAAGGCATGCCTTGCAAAATCAAGCCTAAGGTAGTCGTCATTGAACAGGGCGGCTATGCTCTTCACCTGCTCAGCGGTCATGCAGTTTTCCATAGCAATGGCAGCTGCCACATCAAGCTTCAGGTTCTCATTGCTTTGCATCATTACTGACTTGTGTTTCTGCCTGAAAATATTCTCCGGTAGCGGTCCCCTGCAATTTAATGGATTTTGTGCATAAATGCCTGTAGCCAAAAGGCTGATGAATAAAATTGCGATAATTGATCTCATAAATTTGTTTTTTTTATTTCATCCATTCAAACATCCGGTAGTGTTCATCACTCATACCAATGCGCTTATATACTTCCCGGGCCCTCGTGTTTGTATTGTCAACATAGAGCCTTATCCCGGCAACATCTTCATGCTGAACAACCAAGGCTTTAATGTAGTGATACATGAGCTTGAAAACCCCCGAATTGCGCATTTCAGGAGTGACAAAAACCGATTGTATCCACCAAACCCAATTATTCCGCCAGTCACTCCATTCGGGGGTAATCATCAAACAGGAGCAGAGGGTGCTTTCTGATTCACCCACAACATAAAAACCCTTGAGCGGATTATTAAAAACCGCCTGTACCCCATTGGTTGCAGTTGTTTTTTTTAAAATCATGCCTTCCGTTTCCAGTGCCATTTTAACCTGACTTTCAACAATAAATGGCATATCTTCCATTGTTGCGTGTCTAATTGTAATCTTTTCCATCGTTAGAATGTTTAATGTCAATAATCCGTTCATCAGGATGCCGGGTCACTATCAGAAGAAAATGCTTAATTTTGCACCTCTTTTTCAGTGAATGATTTACACCACAAATATATCAGAATAATCAAAACATCCAAATGATATGAGCGAGCAGATAAAACATGAATGCGGAATTGCCATGGTTAGATTGCTCAAGCCTTTGGAGTATTACCTGAGCCGTTATGGCACATCAACGTGGGGGCTTAATAAGCTTCACCTGCTGATGGAAAAACAGCACAACCGCGGACAAGACGGTGCCGGAATAGCCTGCATTAAGTTTGACCCGGTACCCGGCAATAAATATATTGACAGGCATCGTTCCAATACAAATACCCCAATTGCGGATGTCTTTAATGCTGCTTATGGTGAAATAAACAGGTATGCAAAAGAGGTTCCCGGTCGTCTTAATGACCTTCATGGCCTGAAACATGCCACAGGATTTGCCGGTGAACTATTTATGGGCCACCTGCGCTATGGTACTTTTGGCAAGAATAGTGTACAGAATCTTCATCCTGTATACAGGGCCAATAACTGGATGACCCGCAATCTGGTACTTGCCGGAAACTTCAATATGACCAATGTGGATGAGCTTTTCAACAGGCTTGTTGATCTTGGTCAATACCCGGTACAAACCTCTGATACCATAACTATTCTGGAAAAGATCGGGCATTTCCTCGATGAAGAAAATGAACGGTTATATGCCAGGTATAAGAATGAAGGGTATAGCAAAAAGGAGATAACTCCCTTGATTGCATCTTCACTTGATGTGGTTAGTATATTGAAGAATGCCTCCTACAGCTGGGATGGCGGTTATGCCATTGCCGGGATGTTCGGTCATGGAGATGCCTTTGTATTCCGCGATCCTGCCGGAATCCGTCCTGCCTTCTATTATCATGATGATGAAGTGGTGATTGTGGCTTCTGAGCGACCGGTGATCCAAACAGCCATGAATGTTCCATTTCATAAGGTAAAGGAAATTAATCCGGGTAATGCACTCATTATTCGAAAAGACGGCACCACTGCCCAGCATCAGATACTGGCACCTGCTCCATTGAAAGCCTGTTCGTTTGAGCGAATATATTTCAGTCGCGGTACCGATGTTGAGATTTACCGTGAACGTAAAAGATTGGGCAAGGCTCTTACACCTGCCATACTGGATGCAGTAGGACATGATATCAAAAACACCGTATTCTCCTATATACCCAATACTGCCGCCGATGCATTTTACGGACTGGTAGAGGAACTTGACCACTTCTGCGATAATATCAAAAAGGATCAGTTGCTGAAAAATGCCGGGAATCTAACACCGGCAATCATTGACCAGATCATGACCCTTAAACCCCGTATTGAGAAAGTGGCTGTGAAGGATATCAAACTCCGCACTTTTATTACACAGGATACCGCCCGTGATGACCTTGTCGCACACGTTTATGATGTTACCTATGGCGTAATAAATACCGGTACGGATAATCTGGTGGTCATTGACGATTCAATTGTCAGGGGAACCACACTCAGGAAAAGTATTATCAGGATACTTGACCGGCTGGGTCCTAAAAAAATTGTTGTTGCCTCATCGGCACCGCAGATCAGGTACCCTGACTGTTATGGTATTGATATGGCCATCCTTGGTGATTTCATAGCTTTCAACGCTGCCATTGAACTGTTGCGTGAAACCAACCAGTCGCATATCATCAATGAGGTTTATCGTAAATCAAAAGAACAGGAATTCCTGCCTAAGGAACAGGTAGTGAATTATGTTAAAGATATTTACCGTCCATTTACTGCCAGCCAGATCTCTGCCAAAATATCTGAACTGGTAACACCTCAGGGATGCAATGCCGAAGTGCAGATTGTATACCAGACCATTGAAGACCTGCATCAGGCAATTTCCAACAATACCGGCGACTGGTACTTTACTGGCAACTTTCCCACACCCGGCGGGAACAAGGTAGTTAACAGGGCATTTATAAACTATATTGAAGGACGGAACGAAAGAGCCTACTGATCTAAAAGCTGAAAGGATGCCATTGCAGCCAATAATAAAATATAAAGATCTGCAAGGTGAAAAACAGCAGCAGTATGCCATTCCTGTATTTGGTCCGGTAAAGCCAGGTCCCAATTATTATAGTTAAGGGGAATAATACTGAAACGAATCGGGGCATTGATCCTACTGAACCCGAAAACAGGGGAACCAGGATACTTAGCCAGATGAATATATTCAGACTCAGGGGATTCCGTTTCCAAATCAACGCCGCAAAAACGATCAGCAATATTGTGAAAACCGAATTGAATTGAGTAGCGAAGTCCCCACTTCTGAAAAATGAGAGAAAAGGAAGTCTGAACTCCCGATACCAACCTGCCTGTGCTATACTGAAGGCAAAATATTGATCAGTCATTTGTTTCTGATACACCAGATAAAGCAGGAATGCTATGGGTCCTGTAATAAATAACAGTGATTTAAGGATATTCCTTCTACTGAATAAAGTCTTAAGATCCAGCTTATACCCATCAAGAATATTTTCCCTTTCCAAATAATACAAGTAGAGCGGCACCAGGGCAATTATTCCGAATGGTCGTACAAGAGCCAGCGGGAATAGCAGGAATGGGATAAAGTAATATTTTCGGGTATGAATGGAAATAAAAGCGAAGATCAGGAGGGTAAAGAATAGAGCTTCCGAGTACATCATGGAGAAATAGTAATGAAACGGAAACAACAGGAATACCAGACTGCAGTAGAGTGACCGCTTTGGATGAAAACAAAAGGGACAAAATGAATCCGCTCTGATTAAAAGTAATATGGAACAATGACATCATCACCCTATTAAGCCATGGGTACAATGGAAAGAAGGCCCACTCACTCTGTTTGAAATCGGCATCATGACTATAACCCAGGTCTCTTACATCGGTAATTTCGGGATACCAGTTATTGGCAATCTTCTCGTACCAAGATGCATCATTGCGGTTAAGAATACTTGAATAACCATCTAATGTGAGGACTTCAGGATTATCCAACACATAGTAAGCAAAAATCAGATAGGCAACCTTCAGTATAATGGAGGCTGCTATTAGAAGTAAGATATTCTTCAGTCTCATGTTTATGGTTAAGTTATTCCAGATAGACCAGAAAATATTTACAACGATATACGGTGATTATTCTTAAAAAGCTCAACAACACTTCCGTTCTCTTCCTTCATAACCATGTATACATCAGTATCTTTGGCACGGATTAAAATATCATCGACGTGAAACTTTATTTTTGAATCATCATCGTCCTTTAAGCAAATAGTAATACTCTTAGCTCCATCAGGTATTTTAAATGTTAGCTCAATCAATGACCATGAACCATTAATAACAAAACTTCTTGCTGGATTCGTCATTCCAAACCAATTGATCACTTTCCCATCTTTGTCTTTTGACTCAATAAAAGTCATAGAATTCAATGCATCCTGTCCATAATTTTCCCCATCATTATACATCCAGTAACTTGCAACATATTCTTTGTCTTTATTTAATCTTGAAGGATCAAATGTTGCCAAATGGTTGTAGTTTTTCATTTCTCCATAATATGCTCCTTTCCCTCTGAACGACATTACTTGTGGCGTATCTTCATAGGAGTTATAGGATATTACAGCGTTAGTATCTACAACTGAAGCTATGCTGTCTGATACTGTTAATAAGAATCCATTTACATCTGTTAAGCGGTCCCTTAATTGCTCAAAATTCCTGATTTCTTCTGCTGAGGTATTCCTGAATAATTCATCTTTTGTGACTGAGTATAACGAATAATCATTGTCGGAATATATCTTTGTTCCTTTATCAAGGATTGCCTGCTCGTAAACTGTTAGTTCTTCATTACTGTAGATGATCAGGAAGGGCTTTTCACTTTTAATATCATTAATGACGACTTTAGGGTAAAAGCCCGGAGATAATACCTGGATAAGATTTTTACTTTCAGAAATACTTGTATTTGTTGAGTAATTTGCGAACAATGGAATTTCTGAATGGTATGACATCAGCATTGATAGCTTATAAATCTTATTAGTCCCGAATCTTGTGAAATTCTCTGATCCAATATTGTAATATGGTAGAGGAAGTATTGCCTGATATGAATCTTTGATAGCAAATCTTAGACCACTGGTAATTGAGTGAGAAAGTTGATTCTTATCAAATTGGTTAGAATGCTGACGGGAACTCTTACCCATTTCAGCATGATACGGAATTCCCTCCCATATATAGGAAAGAGGTATGATTAATGCCAAAATTAAAAAAACAGCTTTTCTTTTATTTGAATCAAAAATCAGGTATACGAAATAAATACTTGACACTGTTGTGACATAATAAAATACCCACGCAAATCTGCCAATTCCCCTGAAACTTTTTAATACCGGAAACCAATCAAGTAAATATTCCATGTTCCATTTAAAGGGATAACCCATTGATAACAGTAAAAGAACGAGTGATGAAAACAACGCCGGTACAATGAATTGGTTTTTGAGTAAACTACTATCATCAGCGAATGATTTTTTCTTAAAAAGTCTGATTATTCTGTTGATGAGAAAGAGTAAGAAAGCAAATACTGTTCCAGCACCAATATATGCCCAGCCTTCCCAATTTTGTTCTATAACAAATAAACTTTCAAGGTGAGGTTTCAGAGGTGAATGATTAGGTAAAAATACAGACTGGAAATTGGTAACATAATATAAAAAACCCGATGGATTATTAGTCCTGCCAACATGTTTATCAGTCAATGTTATAAATAACCAGAATACGAAGACAGGTAAAAGAGTTTGCAGTGAAAAGTAGAGCCACTGTTTGATGTCTCTATATTTACTCCTTCCGAAAAATACCAAATTAAAAATATAGCTTAAGAAAAGGAACGAAGTCAACATCATTCCTAAATATGCATGTACAAAAAACCATCCTAAGTTGTTAATAAACAATATGATTGACCATTTCAACTGAAATCTACTCTTAGAATACCGAATGAACAAATACCAGGTCAAAGGAATGAAAAAGCTATAGGAAAGTGCCAGATGTCCCGAAGTTCTAAATATCTGAGGAGCTAAAATTGCTATTGCAATTGCTCCGGTTATCGAAAGAATATTAATGATTTTAAACTCAATAAAGATCAGATATAGAAATATCGCTGATAATACCATAGAGAAAATCATTAGAAAATTGATAATACCAACACTATAATTGAGTATAAAAGGGAAGGGACCTGATAATATCTTAAATAATACAGTTAATAAGGGCTGGCAATCGAGGTATAGGAAATTTTCTCCATAAGGGTAATTCATTATATTTGAATTGATTACTCCATTTTCTTTAAGATGAGATGCATAGGTAAAGTAATTCTTCATTGCATCTTTACTCTCACTAAACACATAACTGTTAGGATTAATAATAGCATCACCATAATAATTCAAAACAAATAGTGATGAAATTATTATTAAAATGAACAATGGAATTCTTTTCAAACTAATCATTGTTTGGTTGATTTTTGCAGTTAGTTTCCTCAACAATAAATGGTGGTCTTCTTTTGACATCCACTGAAATACGACTGATATACTCTCCAATGATACCAATACAGAGTAATTGTATACCGCCAATAAACATAGAGCTGATCATGATGGATGTCCAGCCTGTGACAACTTCATGCAAAATGAATTTGGAGTAAAGAGCAAAGAGGATGATTAAAAATGCGATAAATGAGAATAAAAAGCCCAGGAATGTGGCAATCTGAAGCGGGAAGTTAGAAAATGAAGTGATCCCGTCAAGTGCTAGGCGCATCATTTTTTTGAAGGTATATTTGGTTTTACCAGCTTTCCGTTCCTGACGTTCAAATTCTACGCCTGTTTGTTTAAATCCAAGCCAGGCGATCTGACCCCTCAGAAATTTACTGCCTTCCCCCATATTGATAAGATGGTTGGCAACTTCGCGGGAAATCAGTCTGAAATCACCTGTATCAACCGGAATATTAAATGAGGTAATTTTTTTTAGGAGTTTGTAAAACAGTTTTGCCGTTGCTTTTTTAAAGACTGACTCGCCTAATCGTTGTTTTCTTTTTGCGTAAACTACTTTGTAGCCCTCTTTGTATTTGGCATACATCTCAGGTATCAGTTCAGGCGGATCCTGCAAATCCCCATCAATAATAACAATTGCCTCACCACTGGAGTTTACAATACCTGCGATTACGGCATTCTGGTGCCCAAAATTGCGACTGAAGCTTACAAAACGTATAGTGCTGTCCTTATTAGCTTGTTCTTTAAGCAATGCAAGTGTCCTGTCAGAACTACCATCGTTCACAAAAACCATTTCATAATTGATATTCATTTCAGAAACACACTTATGAAGCCTTGAAATCATCTCATCGAGAACCAGTTCTTCATTAAATACCGGTATCACAATACTCAGTACAATATTCGATTGTTTAGTACTCATTATTTTATTTTTTTGAATCTATACGCAAAATTCGTACATGGTCCTGAATGTATATTTCAGTAGTATTAAACCTGTCTCTTAATTGGTCTTTGTCATGCCCAATACCTATAAGTACACGATCACCAGGCTTAATATTATTTAAGTCAGCAAAAGCTACGTTCACTCCATCTTTATTCAGTCGATGCACATAATAGTCCAGTTGTACCCTGTAGGAATTATAGAAGATCAAATGATTATTGAGGTCATACTTCTTGTCAACGGCATCTTTTAGGAAATGGCTGATTAAAGTAAAATGCCAGGCTTCCGGAGTCTCTTTAGGCTTGTATACTTTGTCAATGACAGTGAAATATGGATAGATAAATACCAACATCAGAAACAATGTACTAATTAGGAGAGAGTTATATTGTTTAGAATGAGAAATCTTATTATTAATCAATTCTAAAACCAGGAAAACAGGTCCTGCAGCCAGAACTGAGAACAAAGGAATAGAAGGAGCTGTATACCATGCAAGTTTTGTTTTAGCTATTGATATTATGACTAAATAAGTAAAAGAAAGCAAGGTAGAAAATCTTATAAATCTTCCGGTGGTTTTATTGGAAATGGCATATGAGGAAAAGAACCCCAGCAGAGCAAGTGTGCAATAAAACATGAATTGCTTATTGTAAAGTAGCTCAATATAGAAAGTTAATTTTCCCTTATGATTTCCAATTGTATTTAACATGCGCCCACCAAGTTCATTTTCATAAACCGCTTTTAGATATCCCTGATTAACAGATTCTCTTCCCAGATAATAAGCTCCAACAATTATAATAAAGAGTATAGAATTGATATATAGCCATTTTGATGTAAATAATTTGTAGAGCTTTCCTGAGATCAACGCATAAATGAATAATGGTGGCAAAAAGAATAGACCCTGTACACTCTTTGTTAAAACAGCTAAAAGAACTCCCGTAAAAAACAAATGAAGGAATTTTGTCTTACCGGTCTCTGTCCATAAGAAGAAACATATGGAATATGCTGTCATGAATAGGGTTAGCATTGCATCGTAATCGCCTGTCCGGGTCACATGAAAGCCTAAATGTCCTTCAGAGGTAATAAGAATTAATATAGTTATAAACCCAAACCAGAAATTCTTCAAATAACGTATGGAAAGAAAAGCAATTAAAAGACAGGTTAAAAAACCTGCTATTGCTGAAGGTAATCGGAATGCGAGTTCCTGATCTCCAATTAATTTCATAGAAATTACCTGTGCCCATATCATTAGAGGAGGCTTAGTGTTCCACATTTCAGGCTGGCCATTAAAATGAGTGACTAAATAGTCGCCATTCTCGTTCATCTCCAGTGCATTAGCAACCAAACGTGCTTCATCCCATGCATGTATTGGGAGATTTCCAAGATGTAAAAAATAAGGGCAGTAAATTACTGCAACCAGCAGTGTAAATTGCAATATTAAAGGATTCAGGATCTGTCTTCGCTGCATTGTTTTTATTTTAATAGTTTGAGCACCTAGAAGAAAATATCATATTCTTTAGGGGACGAAAGTTAGAAATATTCGGTTAATGTTAATGTACAAATTTTATCTTGTTCATTGCATAAAATGCCATTTTTAACAACAGCCATCCATGTGAGAATCTTGAAATGTTAGTTTCACCATATTTTCGAGAATGATATCTAATAGGCACTTCAATGAACTTAAGATTTAATTTAGCTGAACCGAATATAAGGTCAAAATCACCGAATGGATCAAAGTTTCCAAAATAAGAACGGTTGGCACTAAGCTTTCTGTAATTCTCAGCTGACAGGACTTTTGTCCCACATAAAGTGTCTTTTATTCGTTGGCTCAATAACCATGAAAACATTATGGAGAAGAATTTATTACCCATAATATTCAATGTTCTCATTGCCTCATCTTCCATCGGATAAACCAATCTTGTACCGTTTATATACTCTCCCTTACCGGTAGCAATAGCATTATAGAACTTGGGTAAGTCTTCTGGGGGCACTGTCAGGTCTGCATCCAGTATCATGAGAATATCACCGGTAGCTTGTTCAAATCCCAATCTAACGGCATCACCTTTGCCTTTGCCTGACTGGATAAGATATTTAACATCACGGACTGATGCATATTGATTACAAATTTTCTTTATGATATCAAGGGTGTCATCGGAAGATCCCCCTTCCACAAAAATAATTTCCGTATGTTTCCCCATCTCAGGCACCCGTTTCACGGCATCCTCAATATTACCAGATTCATTTCGGGCCGGAATGATCACACTAACTGAGTATTGCTTATTGTCAGATGGCAGTTGTTCCGGTAATCTGGCAATAATGTAACCTGTAAGGCACATACTGTTTAACAGTGGCAGATAAGCGAGATATTTATTGAAGAACCATGAAATCAGTGGTATATATAAAGGCATCAGATAACGCTTTCCAGTTTTGATCACATCATAACCTTCAAGAATCAAGAGATTCACGACATCTGATCTATTCAGCCAGTTGAGCCTTTTGTGAGGCATCTTAAGATTTAGCTTTTGAGCAAAACTCAAGAGGGGTTCCCAGAAAAAACTATGGTAATTAATTAGAATGCGCGTATCAGGAGAAGAAATCAACTTTAGCTTGTTTATCACTTTCTGAATGTCTTCGAGATAGCCCAATGTATCTGAAATAATGATATAGTCAAACTTTTCTGTCAACTCGAGGTTCTCAGCATCCTGCTGATAAAAAGTAAGGTGACGGTATTTGTTTCTGGCAATTTCAATCATAGCCGGCGAAATGTCTATACCAACACCATGCGATGGTTTAACAGCGTTTAGTAAAAAGCCAGTTCCACACCCTATTTCAATCACACTGGAATTTTCAGGAATATTAAACCTGAAAAAGCTTACCAGATTATCATAATAATGCCGATTCCTTTTAATATACAGTTCTCTTTTCGGAGCTATTTTATCAATAGCTTTAATAGCTTCGCTCTTAATCTCTGATGCAGTATTCTTCATAGTTAATTTGACTTTATGACTGAACGCTCCATAGAAAAATCATCAAAATACACGACATCATCTCCACTATTCCAGCAATAAATATTCAATTGGTTGTCAGGTATGAATTTCGTTATTATTATGTCAATATTTATCTTGAACCAACCATTCCTGATTTCTTCACTCTTTTGAGTAGCAATTGCATAAAAATTGATAGTATTATTTGCAGCACCAACAATATTTGCTTTTAATGGATTACCCTTGGCAAAAACGCTTATGTGGAATGTAGTGCCGGGTACAACATCTTTTTCTTTGAGCGAAAAAGCATAGGGTGATTTATTGTTAGTGATGATACTGCCTCGTCCATCAAAAGATTCAAGTGAGGAATATTCGCCAAAACTATCGAATTGTGTTAAATTGTAAGTGATTAGTTGTTGATTAATATCCGATTTTTCAGCACCTGAATATAATAACTTTCTTGGTGAATAATCAGCTAAGTTGCTTGTTTCCCGAGGTACTATTATTTCAGCCCCTCCTGACCACATCTTTTCAAATTGAATCTTTGAATTACCTTTGGTAAGCAAATCCTTTGTCATGCCCATTTGATAACTATCACCAATGATGGCAATTTTACCTTGGTATTTGTTCATAATTTCATCAAATGAAAGCGTGTCGTAATTCCAGTTCAGTAACAGGTTTTTATAGGAATCAAATATATACTGGTCAGGATAAATTTTATACAGCATTTTACTATAACGGTTCTTGCTATATACATTAGCAAAATAATTTGCAGCAATTGGTGAAGGACCAGGGTTAACACCTATGACTGCCCATCCTACTCCTACTTGTGATGCAGTGCGCCATGCCTCTTCATATTTCCAGTTTTTACTGACTGAATAGAGTTCCTCTTTAGATTTAATGCCGTACTTAACCGTAAATAAAATAAATGGTATAACAATTATCCCTGTTAGCAAATTTCGAATCCAATGATTCTTGATGTATCTTGTAAACAGATGAATGACCAATATGACACCCACAATTGAAATGCATTCATAAGGCAACAAGTAGGCAAGTTTTGGATGTTTTGCCACAATAAGAAACCCGAAAGTCTCAGTTAGAATTACCCCGATGAAAATTAGAGTGGCAGGCTTATCATAACTTTTTTTCCAAAAAAATCTGGCAAATACAAGAGTGGCTAGAGCAATCAAAGTCATAATATATATTGCCAAGTATAATGGCTCACCAATTACTATCCCCTTAAGGTCGCTAAGATAGTTTGACTGGTCAATAATACTTGTTGCTCCCTGACCATAAATACCCGAATGAATAAAAAGATTGATGAACCACCATGCCATATTAGGATACATTGGTATAATCGGAATGGTAAAGAAAACAAAACCAAGAGCAGATACTATAAGATAACGTATTCTGTTCTTATTAGTGCTGAATATGATTAATGGAATCAGCATTAAGGGAATGAAAATGACCTTTGAAGCAATTCCAAAGCCTGTGATAATGCCAAATCCGGTTACAAATGACTTCTCATGAAAGCTACTGTTCTTAAAATACCAGAATAGAATGTATGCAGCCATGACAACTGAAGCTATCATTAGCACACTTTCCTGCGATATCCTTAGGAAGCCATTATATAAAATCAGACCGGACAGAAACGGAATAGTTTGTAGCAAAAGGGCATACCATATATTTCGGCAGGAAGTTGCAACAAATATTCCGGCAATAAGTAATGACAAAGCACCCAATACTGCCACTCCTGTATTTAATATCCTAAGATAATGCTCCGGCTCACTAAGTACCGCTTCTGTAAGATTCTTGCCTCCATAAGGATCAATTATCCAGGCTGTTTGAAGTATAACACCACCAATTACCTGCATGGTAGTACCGGGGTGATCAATATGGCCAACCATCCTGAAACGGGCCATGTTCAATGAGTTATATAGGTATGCGTATGAAGGATCATAACCACTTCCATACCAGCTTTTCTCTTGAACCCGAATTGTTGTAATGGAAGTTACCATTAAAAGTATGGGTATGAGGAATAAGAGAGAAACTAATAGAATTTTCTTGAGGAAGTCCTTTATTCTGCGATTTTCTTTACTCAAAATCTTCTTTTAAATTTTTTATTGATTGTTAAATGCAAATCTAAGGAATTAGGCTCTACTGACATTCTTTTTTTTCGAAAGTTGTTGATGTTTACCCCTTAAGTATTAATCAAATTTTTATCATCTTTGTAATGTCGTAGCCAACAATTTGCTTACATAGCAAGTACATTTCTCTATATAAAACCACCATCATGAATTGGAAAAAATGGTCACTTATTTTTGTCGTGTTATTTTCAATTATAATAATTGGATTGAAATTTTCATTTCCGCAAAGGAATTACATGGCTTACGATTCTTTCGGCAACTACTTATTTTTACCAGCCACCTTTATTTATAATGATCTTGCATTAGAGGGAGATTGGTACAAAACTATTAATGAAAAGTATCAGTGTACTCCCAGCTATTACCAATTCATGCAAACTGATAAAGGGAATACGGTAATTAGATTTTATATGGGAATGTCATTATTATGGACACCGGCTTTCTTTACCGGTCACCTGTATGCATTGGCAACCGATTATCCTGAAGATGGATTCTCAAAGCCTTATCAATGGGCATTGGTGCTTTACGGAGCACTGTTTAGTATCTTAGGTTTGATAATTTCACGTAAAATATTGCTGCAATACTTCAGTGAGAAAATTACTGCTATAACCTTATTGGTTGTATTTGTCGGTTCGAATCTATTTTTCTTTATAACCATTGGCAATGATGTTCCACATGGTTATCTTTTCACATTATTTGCTGCCTTAATATTGTTTACTATTAAATGGCATCAAAAGCATAATTACACTAATGCACTTTTAATTGGCGTTTCATTGGGACTTATCATTGCAGTTCGTCCATCAGATGGGATTGTCGGTATTATTCCAGTATTATGGGGAGTGGTCAATAAAAAATCCTTTCTTGAAAAACTTAGTTTAGTCCAAAAATACTGGGCTCAGCTTGCAGCTGCTATTAGTGTTGCTATTATCCTGTTTTTACCTCAATTATTCTATAATTACCTTTATGGTGGTAGCCTTATATTAAATGTATATAATGATGCCGCTTCAACATTGAATTTATCAAATCCAAGAATTGGATATGTACTATTTGGTTTTCGTAAAGGGTGGTTTATTTATTCTCCATTAAGTTTATTGGGAATCGCAGGCTTGGTTATTATCTATAAAAAACTAAGAGAGTATTTCTGGCCTGCTATATTGTTTATATTGATAAACATATATTTGATCGCTTCCTTTACCAGTTTGGTTAGTTATGGGTGGAGAGCATTCATTGAATCATATGCAATTTTATTAATACCTACTGCCTTTGTTGTTGAGACATTAAGTAGGAAAAGTTTAATCGTCAAGAGTGTAATAAGTGTTATTTTCTTGTTTTTCATGATCCTGAATTTACACCAGGCGTGGCAGGTTAGAATGGGTATAATTGATGGAAGCAGGATGACCAAAGATTATTATTTTGCAGTACTTGGTAAGAACTCAGTCTCATGGGATGATAGAAAGTTGCTTATGGTTGAGCGATCAGGAGTATCTTCCGATGAAATCCCCAAAGAAGAGAATTTTACAAAAGTTGAATTAGTAGATCTCGGTTTTAATGATCAGGTTTTGATTGATTCATTGAATTATCCGGTGCCTTTCGAAGGATCATGTGCCTTCCTAATGGGAAATGGTATTGAATTCTCCCCAGGATTAAAAATACCATATGACAAAATAACAAGTAAGGATTATTGTTATTTGAAAGCTTCAGCTTACGTGTATGGTGATTCTACCGTTAACAAGGATAAGATATTTCTTGTTTTGACTACATCCAATGATGACGGACATCTGAAATATCGTACCGTCAGTTTTAAAGAAGACAGTATTACATTTAACCCTAATAATTGGAATAAATTGGAGATCGAGTATTTAACTCCGGAGATTATTGGTGATGCTATTATTTCTTGTTATGTCTGGTATGCTGGAAGCGAACAAATATGGGTTGATAAATTGGTTGTTACGGCATATAATTTAGATTGATTTGAATATTAAGCAGGATGAAAATCTAAATACAGATACAGTATTTAGTAGGATAATCAACTGATTTTTCGGTCAACGTATTTCAGGTACTGCCATCATTTTTTAATGAATTTACCTGTTCCTTTTATGAGATTATTATCTAGCCGGTAAAAGTAGATGCCTGATTTCAAATGCCTGACATCTACATTTACTTTCTTACCGGTTACAGGGATATCCATTAATCGTGAGCCATCAGAATTGAAAATACAAATACTTAAGATAGAATTAAAAAGGCTGTGAAGTTTGAACACAATTATCTCGTCCGCAGGATTTGGATATACTGAGATTGCTGAATCAAGTGGGATTTCCGGTAATTTACCAAGCGGATGATTCAACATTAACAGATTACCCCATGTCTGCTCACCTTTTTTATAATAAACCAGCTCGTCAGTGCTTGAATAGCCATCACTGATGCATTTTTCGTAAGGACCTCCAAGTCTCTCTACAAAGAAATATTCGCAACCGGTTGATACCTGATAACAGCTGTCATCCGGATTGAGGAGATTATAATTGTCAGATGTGAAATATTTAATCCCAAGTCCGTTGTATAATGAGCTGTCAGGAGAATATCTGGTACCTATAGCTTTTCTTTCACCCATTATTATAACCAGCTGGCCGGGATTCTTATTAAAGTTCGATTCAGAAATGCCTGGTTGAACCTCGATTGTATCCTGTAAATAAGCTATGGTGCTATCGCCGGTTGTTAACGAAGTAGTTATTACCTTGCTTAATTCCCTCCATTTTAATAAATACCCGGTCTTTTCTATCAGGTATCTGGTTTTCAGGGTTCTTATTTCTTCAGTAGTTGTTCTTTTTGTATTAACAATATCAACACGGTCACCGATCTGAATATTATATGCTTCACCCAGATTAATATTCTTTACACCTATCTGTTTTTCTGCTGTATAATAATCTCTAAACTTTGGGGTATAACCATTCAGAGTAAAGCCTGTATTATTGATTGAATCAGGAAAATAGAAGAAGTCAAACATGGATATAAAGCCATGAAACTTACTAAGGGCTACTTCTTTATTATTCACTGGGTGATTTACATTATTTCCATTCAGATCATATGCCTGGAATTTAAAATGCTGTACTGAATCAACCGTATTGATTACCGTTTCTGGTGAAAGCGACTGGCAACGTGCTTTTATTACCAGATTCAGTGAATCATTCCTGAAGAATGTCCATTCCTCATTCAGAGGAGTTAAGGTCTGTATCGTCAGCGTATCACCTTTGTTACTGATAAACTGATAATTGCCCTTATAATCAGTATAAATATGTGTTCCAAACATGCCAATCCTGCCATTTCTCCAGCACCCGGCCGTATTGCCAATATTATATACTTCCGGAACATAGTGTTTGCCAGTTGAATCAGATTTCTCACTCAATTTAAGGAGATATTCACCACTGACAATACCGGGATTTGCATTTCTGCCATATGTAAAAGTCATCCTGTTGTGGAATGGCCACCAGCCTTTTACTTTTGAATAATCGAGTGGGGTACCCCAGGTTATAGTTCCCTTTTTAAAATAATGCAGTAGTCTGCTCCAGGAATCAGGATAATCACCAGAATATACTTCATTCATATTATAGTAGTGCCCACCTGCTCCTTTTACACAATAAAAATCACCGTATTCATATACCCATCCTCCATAATTATAGCACGAGTCTGTTACCCTTATGAGTTCAGGTTTCAGATATGTTTTTTTCTGGTACAATGAATCAGTTGAAGCTTTGATTTCGTAGGTTGTGGCATATGTACCGGCATAGTTAGTATAAAAATATGTTTCGCCAGGTGCTGCATTCCATGAGCGTCTCCCGGGGTCATTGAACCTGATAGCTTCTGTATTGAAATAGGAAGGATAGACAGAATCAAAAAGATTCGTAGCATAACCACTGGTAAAAATTCTTTTTGATACAAGATATTTAAGGTACAAAACACTGTCATAGCTCCCCCACTTGTCTATAAGTGTCTGAATTAATTCAGAACTATAGTAACTGTAACTCCATGGGGCCGGGGATAATGATACAGAAAAAATATGCAGTTCATCCCCTGGCTGTATGTCCCAGATCTCCTTATCTCCAAAATTCACATAACCTTTCTTTACTGGATTTATTCCTCTTAAAGTGGTTGATGATATCCATTGGGGAAAGTCATAAAATTCGAATATCTTATTAAACCCATAGTGTTTGCTCAGTTGTAGTGTTATTGAATTAATTGAATGCTCTATATTTATACCTGAAAGATTCTGAGCCGTAAAACTTATAATTTTAACTGAGTCAGTCGTTCCGCTAAACGATTCGTAAATTATTGTATCAATATTTGCCAGTATTATGAGACTATCCTCTTCATTCATGTAAAAGATCCAGTTTTCATTAACTTCTGCATTTGATTTAACATGAAGAGTATCATTGTTACTGTTAATGAAATGATAAAATCCTTCAGTGTCAGAGAATATCTTTTTTCCCAAAAAGGAAAAACTGAACGGGTTCTCGCACTGACTTGTCCCGTTTATTGTTGGAGGATTAGTATAGTAAGTTAAACCTGAACTGTAATATACACTATCGATTCTAATGGACTTATTCAGGCTTATATTCCCCGAGTTTGAATAACCATAGATGTATTCACCATCAGTTTTAATGCATTGCCAGTCCTGGGCGTATGTGCTTAGAGAGCAATGTGATAATATTAATACTGTGATAGCTATTAAAGAAAATCTGGTTTTCATGGGATCGTTATATTTAATATGACAAAAATCCAAAGAAATACCCTAAGAAAAAATTTAGTTATTTTTAATTGACATAATTATATAGCAGATTTACATTTCTGAATATTGATATCTCTAAACACAATGTTTATAATGGTTTTCTAAGATTAAAAGTCACTGTTTTCATGGTCAATCAAGTTGCTGATTGCTTCTTTCAGAATTTTGTTATGAGACTTTAGATAATTGATATGTTTGTTCAATTTCAAAATCTGGTCTTCGTAAGTCTCTCTTTCTTTACATATACTCCATGGATGATCAATATCTGTGATTTTACTAATAATATTCATTGGATCAACTTCAAAGATTTCGGCAATTCTGAGAAATCTAATAAGATCCATTTTACACCTCCCGGATTCTAGATAGGAATAAGCTTTTTGTGATATACCTAATTGAGTGGCCATGTAGCTCTGTTTGTAATTCCTATCATTACGGAATTGTATTAGCAAAGAGCTCAATTTTTTAGTATCGACTATCACTGAACTTTATATGGATTAAAAATGAAGCTTCTTAATTCTAGATATTCCATTTATATGGAATTATATTAATCAATTTATTATTAAAAGGTAATCCTCAAAATGGAATATCTAGAATTAAGAAG
>CALCQV010000083.1 GCA_937894795.1 uncultured Bacteroidales bacterium | reverse complement strand
GCCCTATACCGTTGTCTTCAATGATACAGCGGCACACGTCGGCTTCTTCCCTGAAGGTGATGGTGAGTTGCGCATCGCCGTTCATCTTGGGCATGAGGCCGTGGTGTATGGCGTTTTCCAGGTGGGGCTGTATGATCATGGGGGGTATGCGTATCATTGAGGGGGTGAGGTCGGAGTCAAGCTGTATGTTGGCGCGGAACTTGCCATCAAACCGCATCTCCTCGAGGCTCAGGTAGTGGCGCAGGTACTGCAGCTCATCGTCGAGCGATATGCGTTCGCTTGAAGCGAATTCCAGCGTCAGTCGCATGAGGCGTGAAAAGTCGAGCAGGTAGCCCGAAGACTCCCTGGTCTTGTTGTTGAGTATGAGGCCCTGTATGGAGTTGATGCAGTTGAAGATGAAGTGGGGGTTCATCTGCGATTGCAGGGCGCGCATTTCAAGGGTGGCAAGTTGTCGTGCCACCATGGTTTTCTGTTGCTCCTTCCGGCGGATATCTGCCTCACGGCGGCGAATGATTATGACTATGGTGGCAATCAGCAGCAGCAGGGCGCCAATGTTGAAGCCGATGGTGGCATACCAGGGTTTGCCTATGGTGAAGGTATAGGCTATGGAGGCTTTCGCCGAATCATTGAGCAGGTTGATGGCCTCTGCCCTGAAGGTGTAGGTGCCGGGGTTGAGGGCGCTAAGCACGGCCTTGGTGTCAGTGCCGAATTCGGTCCATTGATCGGTGAGCCCTTCTACCTTGTAACGGTAAAGGTCGCTTTGGGGGTTCAGGTAGTTGGTTGCGGCAAAGTGGATCACGAAGTTGTTGCGGTAGTGGGGAACCTTGTGCACCTTGCCGGGATCATTTGGCTGCATGTTGACCTCCAGTGCGGTGATCTGTAGGTTGGGGGCGGGTGGAGGGGTGTGATGGGCATTCACGCGCAGCAGGTGATGGTCGGTGCCAATCCACAGGTTGCCGTTGTGGTCGCATGCGGCAGTGGTTCCCGTACAGTCGTAGTAGCCGGTCTGCTGGTTATAAAAGCGGTTGCTGTAGGGCATTCCCTTACCGGCGTGGTAATGGTTGGCCTGCATGTTTCCGGCGGCAGCATGGGGCAGGGTGATGAGATTGAGGCCCAGGTTTGTACCTACCCAAAGATGCCCCTTCCGATCGGCGACCATGAATTTCACGGCATCGCCAATGAGGTCGGTGCCGCCATGCAGTATCCTCCTGACCCACACACCGTGGTGGCTGTAGCCGAGTATCCACACATCGCCATCATCGGTGCCCAGGTAAAGGTTGTACGATTCATCGAAGCAGAGGTCGCGTATATTACGAGGAAGCGCCGGCTTATCGTAGTAAACGCCTCCGGAATGGGGTGGGGGGGTGTCAGTCATTAGCAGGTTCATGTTCTCAAACTTGCCGTGCAGTGAGCGGTAGAGGCCATCGTACCGGCTGATGTACCACATGGTGTCACCGCGGGCTTCAACTGATACCACGAACTTCGGGGCGCCGGTAGTGGCCGACGGGTAGGCCCTGGCCTCGGGGGGCGAATATTGTATGTTGCTTCTGAGCAGGGTGAGCACGTGATTGGTGCGTGCCTTGCCGGGTTGGGGGTGCAGCGGGGTGCGCACTACTCCCGGGTACCACTTGTTGCCGTACCACGCGGTATCGCGCGTGTCGATGTCAAAATGCTGCGTCGATTCGAAGGTCCATTGTATCCGGGTACTGAACCGGTGGACAGGATTATGGTCATCTGTTCTGCCGGTATTGTCAGATAAGCTGTGGTTGTAGGTGCTGCCTTGGCGGGCAGGGTTTTGTTCTTGGATGTTGCTGAACTGCACCAGTGCCGGATTATGCCATGTGGCGTAGATATTGCCGCGACTATCTTCCCGCAGGCACCTGAACTCATAGAGCCCATCATTGCCCGGCTGGAATACACCGCTGAGGTCCAGCCACCGGAAGCCGGATCCGTGGGCAGGGAGGTGCAGGATGCCGCTCTCACTCCCGGCAAAGAGATCGCCGGAGGCAGAAACCAGAAGGGAATAGAACTTAAGGCTGTAATTGGTACTGCCATCAAGGGAATTTGAATTGTTGCGGTCTGATATGTTGGCCGTACTGCCGTTCAGCGGGTTTGGCGTACTGCCCTCCGGTGGGTTTGAGGCATTGCTGCCAGGTGAAATATCCAATATACGATGGGTGTCGTCATCGGGACGCTGACCATGACCCATAACGGCGGCGGTGGATATGGACGATTTGTCGGGTTGATTTTGCTTCAGTGCATCATAGGGGTTGGGGATGGCCGATAAGGTTTTGGGTGACTTATAGGGATTCGCCGGCTTGACGGGCAGATCACGCGCCGAGAACCACTCGAAAGGCGACATGGGTATCTTGTATAGGCCGCTGTTGATCGTTCCCACCCATAGTATGCGGAAGTCGCGGTCATAATAGAGGCCCCACACCCCGGGATCGGTGATGCCTGCCTTTTCGCTGTAGCGGATGCAATTCACCCCATCATATTTGAAGAGGCCGCCGGGTTCCTCCCTTGATTCAGGCGTTTCTGACCAGGCAGCCAGCCAAGCATTCCCTTCTTCGTCGGCCGTCATGTCAAATACCTGTCCCATACCCCTGAACGATTTCAGCAGACCGTGGTTCTGCACCCGGAAACCCCTGCGCTCATGACCGATGAGCGTATCGCCCGAAGGCAGCACCAACGGGGAGGTAGAAGGCTGGGGACTTATAAGTGGCAGCGGTGCCCGGCTGTAAAACAGATTGGCCGTAATATTGGCCGTAGCCGGATAATAGCGCCACATGCAGAATTGCGCATAAGGCAGAACATCCATATAACCGGCGCCCTCCATGAACGACATGGCATACGGCTCGTCATTCTCGAAACTGGCAAAGGAATGGAAGGTGCGCCCGTTGAAAACGCTGAAGCCACGATCGCAGCCGATAAACAAAAGGTCGAAGCGCGCCGAATAGTAAAGCTCACGCACATTATTGCTCACCAGGCCATGAGCCGTGGTATAATGCCTGAATTCACGGCCATCAAAGCGCGTCAATCCCCCGTTCACACTCCCGAACCACATGGCCCCATAGACATCCTCCGTCATGCAGAATACATTCTCACCCGCCACCCCCGGCAACCCATGAAGCCACACCCCATCGCCAAGCCCCTCAAAACTATCCCCACCGGCAACTGAACCACTCCCACCAACCCCGGAACTCTTCTGAACAACTCTTGAACCACCCTGAACCACCTTTAACGCTGCAGGCATTGAACCATTTTGAACCACTTCAAACTCC
>CALCQV010000082.1 GCA_937894795.1 uncultured Bacteroidales bacterium | reverse complement strand
AGAGCAAATCCATCAGGAATTTCATACTTATACCTGGCTAAAAGTGAAGAAACAACACTTTATGAAGTAAGGGCTTCTTTCTTGGATTACGTGTCTGTAGGAAAATTTGAACTTTTAGAAGATCTTAAAGTAGTTTTATTAAGTGATATTCATAACATCTCACCTTTCTCACCCGACCTTGATTTAAAAGAATATGTCAGCAATAAGAATATTCTCCAGCAATTCAGTACTGCACTCTCAAAACCATTAAGAAGGAAAGACTCCGACCTCGAATATTTACCTTCACAATATCTATGTGAATTCATTAAATCATTGGGAATTGACGGAGTTGAATATATTAGTGCCATGCATGAGGGTGGAGTAAACTACGCATTTTTTGATCAGTCAAAGTTTAAGTTAATCGATTCAACTACAAAAGAAGTCAAAAAGGTTTTAATAGAAACGGTGACTGCCGGGTATACTCTGGAAGAAATAAATCATTAAGACATGTACCACCATTTCCTCAAATATGTTTTGGACTTTACACTCTCTCTCATTGGTTTACTCATAATTAGTCCAATATTTCTGACAATTTGGCTCTGGCTAACAATTGCCAACAAAGGAGCAGGCGCTTTTTTCGTTCAAGCTAGACCAGGAAAGAAAGGTAAGATTTTTAATGTCATCAAATTCAAAACAATGAACGACCAGCGGGACAAAGCGGGCAATCTCCTCCCCGATTCAGATCGGCTTACATCCATTGGTCGATTCATTAGAAACTCTTCCTTGGATGAAATTCCCCAATTGATTAATGTGCTGAAAGGTGACATGAGTTTGGTTGGACCACGCCCTTTATTGATTCAATACCTCCCATTATACAATGAAAAGCAGAAACGCCGCCATGAAGTGAAGCCTGGAATAACCGGTTGGGCTCAGGTAAACGGTCGTAATGCCATTACATGGCAGCAGAAATTTGAATACGATGTGTGGTATGTCGACAATATTTCATTTGCATTGGATTTTAAGATACTTTTAATGACAATTAAGAAGGTCTTCAAAAGTGAAGGCATAAACCAGGCAGGACAAGCAACGGCTGAGGCATTTAAAGGAAATCAAGAAACACTATTACATGATTAAGATAGCCATCTTTGGAGCAGGAGGTTTTGGCAGGGAAGTTCATTCCCTGATTGAGCAAATAAATGAGATTAATCCAACTTATGAATTCATAGGTTACTTCGATGATGGCATTGAAAATGGAAAGCTTATCAATGACTACCCTATATTAGGTGGAATCAATGAGCTTAACCATTACAGTGAAGACTTTAGCATTGCAATCGCATTAGGTGATCCAACAATCAAGCGCAAGGTTATTGAGAAGATTACCAATCCAAAGGTTAATTTCCCTTCGCTGATTCATCCCGGAGTTTTAATAGGAAACAGCAAATTCAATAATATTGGGAAAGGCTGTATTATTTGCGCTGGAGTAATAATAACTGTAAACACTACAATAAAGGACTTTGTAATACTCAACCTGTCATGTACAGTCGGCCATGATACTATTATTGGCGATTATTCATCATTTATGCCCTCAGTCAATATTTCAGGAGAAGTTATCATTGAAAACAGTGTTTATGTAGGTACAGGTGCCAAAATTATTAATCAATTGACAATTGGTGAAAATACAATTGTAGGTGCTGGGGCTGTAGTCAGTAAGTCATTGCCAGCTAATTGTACTGCAGTGGGGGTGCCGGCGAAGGTGATAAAAATTCACGAGGGGAGGTTACTGTAAACTACTCATTGCTCTGATTTATGGAGAATAAATTTAAGTTGCTAAATAGCGATCTATTTACATTCGGATCCATAGTTATAATAGTCCTAGGCTACTTTAAGTTGTCCTTTTTTTATCAGGAATTCTACTTAAATATTTTCAGCTTCATTGATTTTACAGATTTATTCATAATTTTCCTACCCGATGCAGTAAATTGTGGCCTGTTGCTTTTTGCTTTATACTCTTTGGTAAATGTAAACACATTATCCAAACCTAGATGTGATTATATACCTCCCTTTAAAAAGAGCAAATTCACAATAAATAATGCTGTTAAGTCGAATGTTATCCTATTTTCTTTATTGATAATAGGATACATCCTTTATCCAGCGTTATATTTAACTATTAAATTCTATTCCAAATCTTCATTCATTCTGCTTCCATTTCATTTATTGTTTTTAATGGGTGTAATGACCACTAGGATGGATATAATATTAAAGAAATCACATCCTGAAAAGACGTTAAAATATCTTGAATATTTAGCATACTTCATTGTTATAAACTTTTATCTATTACTTAGTGCTAATGGTGATATAAATAAAATTAAGTACGGTGGAAGTAAAATAACTGTTAATCTAGAATATCCTGATAAAAACTTTACCATTAATCAAGATACAGTTACTATAGGTCAAACACCAAAATACATCTTTCTTTATCTAAAGAATGAGGATGCTACATTAATTCTGAAAAAAGACAACTTTGAGCAAATTAAGGTTAATAGATTAGAAGAATAGTTAACTGGAAAAATATTATTCTCTCTTTATCAGCCTCTTACACAAAACCACCATTCCTCCAATCATTTTCCCAAAAGGATTTCTATCGCTTTTCCCCTACCCCAGTTAACGCCCTGTTTCTCAACATAATACAGCATATTTTTCTGAACAAAAATCCGTTCATTCAAATTTCCTCCTAACCTGTTGATTCCGTTAGCCTTATAGAGGTTTGGGGAAGTTTTAACCTCCTGAGAATTGAATAAAATTCTCTTGCTCCCACAATTCCCTTGACACGCATTTTTACGGCCGGAATTTATCGTTGTTGATTCCGGTTTATCCAACTTTGGCTCAGCCTCTATTTGGGGGTTGTTGATTTTGTTGTTTATTTGTATTGTAAATTTGCAATTCGACTTTCCGGATTCCTCACCTGAACATAAGTAGTATGCAAGCTTGGCTGCGTTTACTCTTTTACTTTTTAATTACTCTCTGTTCATCCGTGGGAACAGCCCAGGAAAGTAGGGGCTTTGAAGATTTGAACCGTGACCTGCGCAAATTACACAAACCGGAGGATAAGGTTGATTTAATTCTGAATTTTCTGGATAGGCCCGAAAACCATTACATGGAGGATTCTGTTGGAATCATTTTATCTAAAAGGGCCTACGATATTGCTTTGCAAGCCGGTTATACCCATGGTAAAGTGAAGGCTATGCTGAAATCAGGTAATTATTACTTCAGGAGCAGCGACTTTAAGAATGCAATGGAACAGGCGCAGGAGGCTATGATAATTGCAGAAGATCTTGACTATTCCTCTGAACTTGCCCTTGCACTGGGTCTTATCGGTTCCATCTTCAGTGAATTGGGCGACTATGACAATAGTTCACAGTATTTCTTCAGGGGTTTGAAGCTCTATGAGAATCTTGAGGACAAGGACGGAATTGCAGGTGCGCTGGGTGATATTGGTATGGACTTCTACAATCAGCAGGATAATAACAAGGCTCTGGAGTATTTCAATAATGCACTGGTTCTTGCTAAAGAGATTAATTCGTTGCATGAAATCAAGCGGCAGTATAATAATATTGCCGTGGTATATGGCGATCTGGAGAAATATGATACAGCCATACTTTTCCTCCGCAAGGCTCTGGACATCAATATTAAGCTTGGCGACAAGCTGGGGCAGGGTACCAATATCATGAATATCGGCTACAGCCAGATGAACACAGGCAAATACGAGGAAGCCCTGATTAGCTTTCAGCAGTCGCTCGATCTCTTTACGGGCCTGAATAACCGCATCCACATGGCTGAATGTTATTTGAATTTCGGTTTTTGCTATTATACTGATAATAAGATTGATGAAAGTATTCCCTATTTTAAGAAGGCGCTGCATGAGGGCAGGAATAACAATTATTACAGGATAATTGCACCGGCAGCTAATATGCTCAACCAAATTTATACTTCGAAAAGTGATACCCTCAATGCCTATAAATTTGTAATGCTGGAGAATATGGCCAATGACAGCTTATTTGCCATTCAAAAGCAAAAGCTGTTGTCGAAAATTGAACTTCAATACAATTATGAAAAAAAGGAGTTCGAACGAAAAAAAGAGCAGCAGAGAAAGAATGCCTTTATCCTCATAATTATCTTGGTTTTGGCTGCAGGTTTGGTTATTCTGGGTTTGATTTTATCAAAACACCGATTAAGGTCGAAATTAGTTCTCCTGGAAAAAGAAAAGATTGAATCAGAACTGGATATCAAAAACAGGGAGCTGACTGTAAATCTGATTTCGCTGATCAAAAAGAATGAAATGCTTTCAGATGTCTCCAGGAAACTGGTGCAACTTGAGAAGAGTGCAAAGGGAGAGGAAGCAAAAGAGGCAATTACGCTCATTAGTCAGGAGATGAGGAGTGGCACGGAGGATAAAATGCTGAATGAGTTCTCGCTGCGTTTCCAGGAGGTTCATGCAGGCTTCTATGAGAAACTGTTGAAAGCCTTTCCTGATCTTACCCAAAATGAATTAAAGATGTGTGCCTTCCTGCGATTGAATATGTCAACCAAGGATATTTCGGAAATTACCGGCCAACAGCTTTCAACCATTGATCAGGCACGATACCGGTTGAGAAAAAAACTGGGGATTGCCAATTCTGAAACCAATCTGGTAAGTTTCTTATCACAAATTTAATTTCCTGCCCTTTTTAAATATTCTTTCTTTAGCCGATAAACGGTGTCTTACCCTTTCCATTTTATGGAACCATCTTAAGGCACATTCCTCATAAATTTATCTATACAACTCAATATCAACTTTATACGCTCATTTGTAGATAAAATGTAGAGATTCATTTCTGCAACTGTAGCTATATTGTCGGGGCAGATTATTTTTTAAACGGTTTGTCGTATTGGATATTTGCAAGCACAAAAAATCAGCATCAATTGAAAAAGCAAAGTAAGCATCCAATCGTAAATGAAGCAGATAATGGTGCAACAGGTTCTGAAAATATCGCCAAAAATGAAAAGTACATCAAAAAGTTGCTGGTTCAGCGTTCTGTTCTGTCTAAACTGGCAGGCAATTTAAAAACAGGTTCTTCTGTCATGAATGGTTCGGAATCTTCAAATTCAGAAAACAATCAATCACAAACAAACAAATAAACAAACAAATTTTCAATCATGAAAAGATCACTACTCATTAATCTGGTGTTAAGTACTTTTTTGTTTCTTGGACTTGCCACCGGAAAGTTGTCGGCTCAAAGCTGGGAACCAACCAATGGCCCTTATGGGGGTAATATTTCGTGTTTTACTGAAAACGACGCTTACCTGTTTGCAGGATCTCCGGGAGGTGTGTTTGGCAAGGGGATATTCCGCTCATCTGACCATGGTGCCAATTGGATTTCAGTAAATAGTGGTTTAAGTCCTGTGGCCATGGGTAAAGATATTAGTGCACTCGGTGTGAGTGGCTCTAATGTGGTTGCTACCACCGGACAGGGTATATATCACTCAGCCGACAATGGTGATTCATGGGCAATATCGGCTTACGCCGGTCAATATTATCCAACGGTGTTTTTTGGCAATGGCAATGATCTTTTTGCCGCCGGCACTTCAGGCCTTTATATCTCAACTGATAATGGAATTACATGGACAGCACAAAACGATAATTTCCAAGGCATTACACCGCCTGCCGTCCCTGAGATCCGTTCAATGGCTTCCAATGGTACAATCCTGTATGCAGGAACTTACAGAAAAGGCATTTTCCGTTCAACTGACAACGGCCTTTCATGGTTTACGGTAAATG
>CALCQV010000081.1 GCA_937894795.1 uncultured Bacteroidales bacterium | reverse complement strand
GAGCCTGCTCAAAAAGCATACGGGTGAACCTGCCTTTCTGGTCGATGGCAGCTTCTATATTCTTACGGAAGTTGCGTGATAGGGCCGGGACGCTCATAAGGATATGAGGCTTAAGTTCCTTGATATTCACCGGGGTGTTCCGAATAGTCTCCATCATGGTTTTACCATTTTGAACCGAGCCAACGGAGGCTCCCATAGCCATGAAGCAGTACAGGCAGGCTGTATGAGCAAAGGAATGATCCCAGGGCAGTACCGCCAGCGTCCGATGGGTAGGCGGGATATTCATTAGCGTTAAAGCCTGTTTTACATTGGTATAATAGTTAAGGTGGGTGAGCATAATCCCCTTTGGATCAGCTGTGGTACCCGAGGTGTATGAGATATTGGCCAGTGTATCGGGAGTTACACTTTTGATATGTTTCTCAAGTTCACCGGGATGCTCTTTCATGAAAACTTCACCCAGTTGGATCAGCCGGCTCCAGGTAACATCACCTTTTCTTCGGTTATTGCCAACTGTAACAGAACCGGATTCTTCCGACCCATTAGGTGATTCATCCAGACAGATCATACGCTCAAGATCGGGAAGCAAGTCGCGAATCTCGGCAATCTTCGCTTCTTGTTGGGCGGAAGCCAGAATCATCCTACTGCCCGAGTGCAGTAATCTGAACTTAAGGTCAATGCCTGGATCCAGCCTCACAGAGAGCGGTACACAGCAAGCACCGGCATGTAAGATGGCAAGTTCACCTATAATCCATGAATTGCGGCCTTCAGAAAGAAGAGCGACACGATCACCAGGTAGAATACCTAAAGAGATCAGGCCTGCAGTAATAGTCAATACCTGATTTCTTGTTTCCCGGTAGGTAGTACCCTGATAGGCACCATTTTGCTTCTCCCACAGGTAAATATTATCACCATACCTGGCAACGCTGTCGTTCAACAGATCAATTAAAGTACTCATGTCTCACCTATTTGTTATGCTAATATACGAAATATAGACTTGCGGAAAGCATAAACATAAGGCTGAACCCTTAATTTAAGCCTGTTTTAAAGTCAGGTTACGGCAAATCCGTAAAAACAACCCGCGGGACCAGTTGTTAAAAACTGAACCCGCGAATGTTAGGTTTTGAAAATTAAGAAAATCACTGCTGCACCATTGATACAGCAACTTTAAAATCAATTAGTCGGCACGTTTCTCGAATCTCCTCTGGTCAACCCCCCGGTCTACTGAAAATTTTAAACGACTAATTCTCAAAACTTCAATTTACTTTTTTTTCAACTTTGCGAAATCGTAATTGTATTCAGGTTTATTCTTTGGAAAGGTCTTCTTTACTTTTTGCCTTTTTGCCAGATAAGCCTTCACGGTTTCCCTGGTCTCCTCAGTCAAAATAAAATCTGTGTCGTCTTTTTTCATAGTACCCAATTTTGAAATATAATGCAAATATACTTAAATATCTTAAAAAGTCTACTATTAACAATAAATGAATGTGGTTTGATATATCTGTAGAAATCGCTGTTTCAAAGGGATAAGATATTGAATTTCTTGCTATTTTATGAATTAAGAGAAAAAATCATAGAAATAAAAAAGAATTTCTGAACATAATATAAGCCATTTTGACCATACGAAACCAGTTAAAACAGATTGGAAACATATTAAAGACTATATTTGCTGCCCAATGTTAAGGATTTATGTTACTGAAATTTTTTGCCAAAGCGGTGCTTAAATTGGCCGGTTGGAAGATTGTTGGGGAGTTGCCTGCTCCCAAAGCTGTGGTTATGATGGCCCCGCACACTGCTAATCTGGATTTCTTCATGGGCTGGCTTGGCTACACCTCAATGGGAATTAAATCACATTTTCTTATTAAGAAAGAGATCTTCAAGTGGTACACTTCAGGGATACTAAAAGCTATGGGTGGTATTCCGGTTGACAGGAAGCGCAGTTCAAATGTAGTATTACAGATTACTGAAGAGTTCCATAAACGTAAAAAGTTTATTGTCACCATAACGCCCGAAGGTACGCGTAAGCTTAACAAACACTGGAAACGCGGCTTTTACTATATTGCCCAGAGCGCCGGTGTGCCTGTCAGCATGGGCTTCCTTGATTACAAGAAAAAAGAAGGTGGTTTTGGAGAAAGCATTTATCCTTCAGGCAATTTTGAAGAAGACCTGAAGATAATGGAAGATTTTTACAGCTCCAAGACAGCCAAACATCCTGAAAGATTCAACTTATCGCCTGAGAACCGTTAACTACTTGGCCATTAATACTTTTACAGAATAGGCACTTGAGTTTCCATTCCTGTCAAGCACCTTTACCCTGCACACATACAATCCGTTGCGCAGTACCGCTCCATTGTTCGATAATCCATCCCATTTCACTTCATCAATGATATAACCATCGGCAGTGATTTTACCGGGATTGAGTATACGGACCAGGCCTCCCTGTGAATCGTAAATCTCAATTTCCACGTTTAGTACTGCATCAAACAGGTTATGCTTGAATCTGAATGCCACTTCTCCCTTGGAGGGATTTGGGTAGGCTATCACATCATCGATATCAAGCCTGATATCTCTTTTCACCACAAAAGTAATGGATGATTCAGATGAGTTGTTAAATACATCCCAGGCTTTAACCGTAACGGTGTGAGGACCATCGTCAAGATTAAAGAATTGGTATCTTGCCAATCCTGATTTATAACTGTCGCGGTCAGCTACATAAAAATCATTCAGCGGAGAAGAGCTATAGCTATCACCATCAATGGTGGCAAGCAGATCGTGACCGACGCCATTGCCCAGAGTATTGATGCCGCTTTCGTCGTGTAAATAAACCAGCAACTTGGGATTCTCACTCGTTAGTCCTCCATCAATAAAGGTGGTGTCGTTAATGTAAAGTGTGATCTGGGGGCCGGTTTCATCGGCTTCAATAATCTTCTTGGAGCCACCAATGATAAAATCGGTATAATATCCATGGGCATCGTCCACTCCATCAGTGGCATAGTAACTTATTTTCCCCTTCCCGAAGTTATAGTCAATGTCCTGCGGTACGGGGAAAGTGATACTAAAGAGGCCTTGTTCCACTTTGGCTTTACCCTGATAGATAACATTCTTTTGCACTTCAAAATTTGCTTCAAAGCTATAAATATCCTGACCCAGTGTTCTAACCGTAGTGGGTTTATCATACACTTTGACATATACTTCACCATTAAAGCCCGACAGTGTCTGGCCCGAGTAATCCTGCACTTCACCACTAACCGTTATCAGGGCGTTAGCTGAAAGCGTATCAACGATACTCACGGTGGCCGGGTCAACTATGGAAGTAGTGACTACATTGTAGCGTGGCAGAGCCATTGGAAGGGCGGGATCACCAAACAGAGTGAGATGGCGCAGGTTGGCGGAGTTATTATTATCATTCTTGGTATATTTGAGAATATCTCCCATTCGGGGAATTCCATTGGTTTTGCTCAGCACTGTATCGATGAAACTCTCGTTCAGATTCTGGTTTACAGATGCAAATGCAAGGCGCGTAGTGGTAATCATTGCCACTGCCCCACCATCAGGATTAAAGAATACCAGTTCACCAGCTGAGGTATGCTGAGGATTGTCGAAACGTGAGAATTCACAGGTAGCTGTAAAGAATAGGCCCATACGATTAAAGTTGTTCCAAGCAAGGATATCAACTATCTCAAGTACTCTTTCATCAGCCCAGCCCAATTCTCCTCCGTGCCCAATATAGTTGGTAATCAAGGCTCCCTTGTCGACCTGAGTGGTAATTTCCCTATTCACATCCGGATAGCGGCCTCCACCAGGTGTACTATTTTGGACAAAAGCATCGAAATAAATCTTATTTACGTTGTAAAGTGGAAAGTTCTGCTCTATTTCATAACAGAGACTCTCAGCCTGCATGAGGTGAGCATTGCGGTCTTCATCATCAGCTATTACCAGCAGGTTATTCCGCCAGTCACCATGTGTAGCCTTATTATTGGTAAGATAGGCTTCTATCTTGTTGACCACATCAGTGGCTTGCTCCACAGTGCGCACAGGTAGTCTTCCTACTGCAATATCAAGCAGTCCGTTAACCAATTCACCCCCACCCTCGCCGTCATCAAGTATGGCATAATAGTCGTCAGTTAAAAAGGAAACGGTGGCTTTAATGGAATTATAGCTCTCATAGGTAGGAACCAGGTTATTGTTGTTGAGAATCCTATCCTTATAATCATACGATGCACCGCCAAACAGGAGGAGGTATTGTGGAGCGGTACCATTGCCCTTGCCACGGTCGTAAAGCATCTTCATGAAGTCACGTATGGCAGTAATGTCAGGGTGACCGGATGAAAACTCATTATAGATATCAGGCAGGGAAACCACTTTTGCGGAGATCTCACCCATTGAGTTATGCAGTCTGGCAAGTCTATCAGCCTGTTTACGCAGCATGGGATGGGTTACAATAATCATATCATAACCATGCAGTGCATGAAGGTCCTGATTGGCAACCTTGCCCTCAAATTCAGGCTTTAACCAGGAGGTGCCATCAAAGGCAATGAACTCTCTAAGGTATGGCGTGTGGACTTTAAAATTATAAATGTTGCCTGATTTTTCAATTGGTATCTGGTGAACATACGAATGGTCGGTCACATCCCATATTTCAGGAGCCGCACCTGTTGATTCCAGACTAAAGGTGGTAACCTTCCTTTCACCAATGGAAAGATGATCACGGAAATTCATCTGTGCCCCATAAAACTTCAAACGACTGCGCACATTGAGAGAAATATAGTCGAGCCATCCTAAGGCGGTGCTGTTGGGTGGAGTAAACTGAACAACCACACGCATTTTATCTGAATTCGCATTAAACGACTGCAAAGCAGCTATTTCACGAATCTTGTCGTTATCGCCGGTATATTTGGCAATAGTGGTAGTGTTCACAACTTCATCATTAACCTTGATATTGAAAGTCATCTGTGCCGTTGCACTTCCTGCTAATCCAAATCCCATCTGTACGGGAACCGATACATCGATATCAGGAAAATTAAATTCCGGTAGAGTGAGGTTGCGAGTATAATGGTCCAATTTATTGCTGAACCACTTGCGTCCACTCTTTATGAGGCTTATCTCTTCCTTTTCATAAACAGTAAGAGCGGTATAGGTATTGCTGGTAGTATTGGCTGCAACAAGTACCGGATCAGCTGTAGGTATACGTTTCCCCGGATAGTGGGCGGCTGTTATGAAGTAGCTTATGGCATCCGTATACAGGTGGGTAGCGTGATCTATTCGATTTGTGAGTGGATTAAGCTTCCAGGTTACAGGCCCTTCGCCATAAAATAAAATATAGTCACCGGGAGCGAATGTACCTGGATCGGCAGTGACAACACGTATGGAAATTTCTGTGAGATCATCATATTTGCTCATTCCGGCAGTCTCCTTCATTATGGCACCACCACGACCAAACATACTGATATTGTTTGGATTTACGCCATCAAGCACCATTCCCATGTTACGTAAATCTTCATAAGTTATTTTGTGTATTCCTGTTTCTTTGACCCATAACTTAAACCAGTCGCCATAAACGAGACGGGAATGCTTGGCATACCGGTGAACCGTTGTAGAAGAGTCGCCCTGTAAAGTTGTGGTGGTATGAAGTGAATAGTCAAAATGTGCAAGTTTTGCCGGCATACCGGTGCCGGGATTCCGGCCAAACGGTTTAATATTAACCACTGCAACAGGATTGCCACTATAATACATCAGTGATACAGAAGCTTCAGGCTGTTCAGGCAAAACCATGCCATTTAACACATTCAGCTCATCATCGGTAAATGGTGCATATACAACACTGTCAATGGTCACCTCCACACCAGTAGTATTGGAAGGCACAGGAATTGATTTTGCATAAACCGGAAGCATGTCATCAGGGAGTCCGGGATACTGGGCTTTGACAAATGAAGGTGCAGACAATGGCAATTCATTGCCCCTGACTATTTTGGTGGGTTGTTCCCACTCAGGCGCAACAGAGTAGTTCTGGGCAGCCACCATAGTTGAAAAAGCAAGCAAACAAGTGAGCAAAAACAATCGGTTGATTTTCATAGACCAGTATTGAGCAATAAAATAGTTAACGTGCAATTATAATTTTAACAGATTTATCAGAGGTATACCCTTCAGGTGTTTCCACCCTAAGATTAGCGAGGTAAAAACCTGGTGTTAAAGGCCTGCCATTAAGACCCCGACCATCCCATTGAAATACAGGAGTGCGGAAACCACCTGCTAAAAGTTTCTTTTGGTATGTGGTTACCAGACTGCCGGTGAGATTATAAACAGACAAGGTCAGGCTAAGTTCCTTTCCGGCCTGATTATGACCAATGGCAAAAGTAACATTATCACGCATGGGGACAGGCCATGCTTCCAAATCATTAAGAACAAGCTGATCATCAGGTGCTACTACAAAACTGGTACTTACTTCCACCGAGTTATTGTTTACATCCCATAAACGAAGGCGCAGGGCATGAGGGCCAGCCGGCAGATTATACATCGGAAACCTGATAGAACCGCTTTTATGGGTGTTTATATCAGCTACATAGTAATCATTCAGAATAAAAGGATTTCGGGTATCATCATCAAGTATGGCCACAATATCGTGACCGATACTGTTACCTATGGTGTTTACACCACTTGAGTCACTGATATAGGCAAGCAGTACAGGATTTTCATCGGTGAAACCCCCTTCACGGAAGCTGCTGTCGTTGATGAAAAGTGTAACGTCAGGACCTTCAAAGTCTTGTATCTCCTCATCAGAAAAGCCACCAATAGTAAGGTCACTGTAATTACCTGACGCATCGGTGGTACCATTGGTAGCATAGTAACTTATTTTACCGGGCCCATAATTATAAGCAATATCACGGGGAACGATGAAAGAGAAGGAGAATTCACCATTCTTCACTTCCGCTCTGCCTTTATAAATGATGTTTCGCCAGAGCGAAAACGACATAATGCTGTTTCCATCGCTGCCAAAGGTGATTATATTGCTCTGTTTATCAAAGACTGTAGGATTTATTTTGCCATTAAAATCCTCCACTTTAACATTATTCGCGTCGGCAATAATCCCTTTGATGGTTACAAACTGCATGGCTTTGAGGGTATCGGGACTATTATAGGCAGGTTTGTTGTTGATGGAAGTGGTCAATATATTTAAGGCAGGGTAAGCCATGGTCATGGCCGGATTGCCCAGCAGGATGAACTTCTTTGTATTATCACTTGCCCCTGTCTGCACCTTTGCCAAGCGAATAATGTCGCCCAGCTTTGGCATTCCTCCATTTACAGGTTGAAGTGCAATATTGTAAAAATTACGAGCCAGATTGAAATTTGGGGTCCCATAAGTAGGCCGGGAAGTGGTGAAGAGGGCTATGGCTCCGCCGGAAGGATTCAGGAATGCATATTCACCACCCGACACTCTGGATGGGTCATCATAGCGACTGAACTCACAGGTGGCGGTCATGAATACCGGGAGCCTGTCGTAATTAGTCCACTCCACAATATCCTTCACTTCCAGTATCTGCTCATGTGTCCAGCCTGTTTCACCGCCATGTCCTGTATAATTGATTATGAGGGCACCTTTGTTAACCCGCTGATTGAGTGCCGCATTGGCATCGGGTGATCGTTGACCGCCGGCAGTACTCTCCTGCATATAGGCATCAAGATATATCTTATCGATATTGTAATTCCTGTATACCGTGTCAATCATCCGGGCAATCTGGTCGGCCTGGCTCATATGGATATTGCCGTCCTCATCATCGGCAACAAAAGCGATCACATTCCGCCAATCACCATTAACCTTCTCCGTATCCTGCGCATAATGCAATATCTTATCAACCGCCATGACAGCTTCTTCTATATTGCGCACCGGCAAACGCCCGATTCCAATATCAACTACATCAGAAGTAAGACCTCCCTCCTGATCATCAATACAAACGAAAAAGTCATCGGTAGCAAACGAGTATATGGGATGCAATGATTCAGGCGATTGATAGGTTGGAATATGATTCGTATTATCGGGAACACGGTTTTTGAAATCGTAAGAAGCATCTCCAAAGAGCAGGACATAACGGGGCAGGTTATTTGGCTCAGCCTTATGCCATAACATCTTGATAAAATCACGTATTGCACTTATATCCTGGGATCCTGAAGAGAATTCGTTATATATGGCCTGTGGGGTGACCACGGAAACTGAGATATCATCACGGTTAGCATGAAAAGTAGCCAAACGCACTGCCTCACTCATAAATTCAGGAGGAGAGATTATCAACATCCTCGGTGTTTGCATTCCGTGCAGATTCTGATTTGTAACCTTTTCGGCAAAACTTGTTGCAAGGAGGTTTGCGTTTGTAGCAAGAACATATTCCTTTATAGTATCTGATGTGGCTTTGAATGAGAGGCTATTGCCCTGAACAGAACCTGTTACTTCCTGAGGATTAAGAGGATCAGTGACATCCCATAGAACCATGCCGGCTGTACCTCCCTCGATTCTATATTCAACGGCTCCCGACAAACCACTCTTGCGAAAATGGAGCTGTTGTCCATCGTATTTCAGCCTTGCTTCAGCATTCACTTCAATGAAATTAAGCCATCCGAGATCCATGCCTGTAAGTTTATTATATTTCACAGAGGCTGTTGCAAAAGAGGATGGAGCCGGTTGAGTGAAGCGTTTTGTTGATATAAAGGCATAATTTGTATTCGGCTCGGTAGAGATGGCAGAAAACGGAAGCTGATGTTCCTGTCCGTTGATGGTTAGTATAAAGACGCTGCCCCTTGACGAACGGCTCACCCCACTGAAACGCAACTTCATCTCTGAGCCGGAACGCAGTGTAGCCTCCCTGAAAGAGTAGTCCCTCTGGGTAACGATATCGTACAGGTCACCATACCATCCACGTCCGGATTTGATTAAGTTATAGAGTTCAGGATTTATTATTTCATGATAGTCATAATACTCAACAATCTGAGATGCCGATGAAGGCTGTGTTGCCGCGCTAATTCTCAGGCCGGGTGTATTTCCGATAGTTATGAAATAAGATGAATGGTCAGTGTATATATTGTTTTGTGACTCAAATGAGCTGAACTGACTGTTGAATTTCCAGGTATGGGGTCCGGGTGACCAAAAGAGAAAATAATCGCCGGGGCCAAAATTATTATCTCCACCATCAAACATCTTAACCGCAATTTCAGGTAGATCGTCATACCGCAAAGTGCCTGCATTTTCAGGCAACATTCCACCATAACCATGTATTCTGATAAAAGAGGAGGATGCGCCGGCAACCGGCAATTGCATATTTTGCATCTCCTCATAAGTGATTTTATAAATGCCGGGGGCATTTACAACAATCCTTGCCCAGTTACCGGTTGCAAGTTGTGAAGAGGGAGCATAATTAAGAGTTACCTTTTGGGCTTTTGGTGATAAATACAAAAGTAAAATTGAAAAAAATACAAGTGACGAGAACATACCCCTACGGAAGGTTGAAGGGATTGGCAGTATAACTTTGTATTTATAGTTCATTTTCAATCATTTGGAACAAGCAATAAATATAGATGTAAAACTTACAAAAAAACAATATTAACAGGTACGGCTGCAAAAAAAAATAATAGAAACGATGATTGAGCTTGTTTTGTTTATATCTTCGCTACCTGATTCGACAACCGGCTAACTGAATTTAATAGATTAAAAACGGAGGGAAGGCGCTGTTATTGCCGAATTATTTTAAAAAAGTAGTTTTTTTAAGGTAAAACCGTGATATATTGAAAATATTCGTAATATTGGCTGCCGAAAAATCCATACACGCTATGCAAAAAAAGCTTCTCTTTTTGGTTCTGATTCTCTCTGCTTCGGGTTTTTTAAGAGCTCAGGATCCCTCCTTTTCACAGTTTTATGGCAACCCAATGTATCTGAATCCTGCATTGACAGGATCAAAGATTTGTCCGCGTCTTACTCTTAATTACAGAAACCAGTGGCCAAAAATATCAGGTACTTTCGTTACCTATGCTGCATCATACGACCAGTATATGCAAGCATTGTCAGGAGGTGTGGGAATTATGGTTACCTCAGAGAATATGGCCGATGGCGCAATGACTTCCAATGGCATTAGCGGACTCTATTCCTTCAGGTTGGAACTCACCAAGAAAATGACTCTGAATGCCGGTTTCCAGGGATCTTATATGCAGAATAAACTAAATTGGGATAAATTCATTTTTGAAGATCAGTACCTTAACAGCACCGGTGGCGGACTACCACAAACACAGGAATCACCTCCCGACAGGTTAACCGTAAGTATGGTAGATTTTTCAGCCGGTATGCTCCTTGGATATAATGAACGTTCTTATTTGGGAGTGGCAGTGCATCACATGAATCAGCCCGACAATTCATACTACAGCAATGGCGACAGCAAGCTCGACATGAAGATAACGGCTCATGCAGGGGCACTTATAGGCCTTGAAGGAATGAACAGATCAGTAGAGGTTGAAGATTTTAGTATTTCACCAAATATTATGTACCAACAGCAAGGTGAATTCCATCAACTTAATGCCGGTATGTATTTTAATATGTACCCCTTTGTTGTTGGAGGCTGGTTCAGGCACAATTTTGAAAACCCTGACGCTGTAATTGCTTTGCTTGGTTTTATGACCGGGAAGTTCAAAGTTGGATACAGCTATGACTATACCATCTCTAAGCTTACCAATGCAACAGGCGGAGCACATGAGATTTCTTTCACATATCAGTTTGACTGTCGTGAAAAAACTTTTAAGCAGAAAGCAATAAAATGCCCAAGATTTTAGTTAACAATAATCAATAAACAATAATATCAGAAATGATCAGCTACAGCAACAATTATCTGAAATTAATCATTTTCGCTGCCGCGGTGGTACTACTTGGAACATCATGCCGGAAAGAGTCATCACGTACTACCGGATGGGAATATAATAACCCCAAGAATGGTGGTTTCGCCGTTAATACCAAGTGGGAAGGACAAGCAATAGGTCCAGGACTGGTTATGGTTGAAGGCGGTACCTTCACTATGGGTCGCGTTAGTGACAATCCAATGTATGATTGGGACAATATTCCACGCAGGATAACTATTCCATCATTTTACATTGACGAAACGGAAGTGGCAAATGTTGACTATGTTGAATATCTATACTGGTTAAGCAGAGTATTTGGCACAAACTATCCTGAAGTTTATCGTAAGGCTCTTCCTGACACCCTGGTGTGGAGAGAGAAACTTGCTTACAATGAGCCTCTGGTAGAAACTTATTTCCGTCATCCTGCCTATCGTAATTATCCGGTTGTAGGAGTAAGCTGGTTACAAGCCAATGAATATTGCATGTGGCGTACCGACAGGGTCAATGAGATGCTCCTGATTAAGGAAGGAATCCTTGACTTTGATCCTGATCAGCAAGACCAGAATAACTTCAACACCGATGCTTACTTGGCCGGTCAATATGAAGGATTGGTGAATAAACCTCTGAAGGATTTGAATCCAAGTGGTACCGGTGAACGCCGTGCACGTCTGGAAGATGGTATCCTTTCACCAAAATACCGACTGCCAACTGAAGCTGAGTGGGAATTTGCAGCTGTGGGTCTTGTTGGAAACACAATGTATGAAAGAGTTGTTGAACGTCGTCAGTATCCTTGGAATGGTACTGTTGTTCGCAGCGATGAAAAGAAATATTATGGTCAGTTCCTGGCTAACTTTAAACGTGGAAGAGGTGATTACATGGGAGTTGCAGGCAGCTTGAATGACGGCGCAGACCTCCCGGCAGAAGTAGCATCTTACTGGCCAAATGATTACGGTTTGTATAACATGGCCGGCAATGTGGCAGAATGGGTTCTTGACGTCTATCGTCCGCTATCTTTTGAAGATGTTGCTGACTACGCTCCATTCCGTGGTAATGTATTCACAACCAAGGTTACCGATGAAGAAGGCTTCCTTGCTCCTAAAGACAGTCTTGGACGTCTGCAGGTTAGAGAAGTCACTGTTGAAGAAAGCAAAGATCGCTTCAACTATCGCAGTGCAAACCAGATCAATTATGTTGACGGCGACTATCAGTCAACCATTAATCCTGACTGGACTACTCCATTGGCCGATTCAGTGAACACTACGAATATGATGTATGAATATGGTAAAACTTCTCTCATCAGTGATAAATCAAGAGTTTACAAAGGTGGTTCATGGAAAGACCCAGCATATTATCTTAGCCCTGCCGTTCGTCGTTACATGAATGAAGATCAGGCTACCAACTATATCGGCTTCCGTTGTGCTATGGGCCGCGTTGGCAGTGCCTACTCAGGAAAGAAATAGTTTAAAAATATGCCTTAAGGCGAAGAGCCTTGATAATATTAGCTTAATAGATAGAAATGTGCGGTACTTTCCGCACATTTCTGTTTTTAAAACTTACTATCTTTGGTTGTCATTAATCCTTTAACCCTATATGGATTTTACTCCAGCTAAGGAATTGCTCGACAAGTTCTGCAAGCATCCCTATATAAGTACTGATTCCCGTAAAATAATGCCGGACAGTCTCTATTTCGCCCTTAAAGGCGACAATTTCGATGGTAATATGTTTGCCGGGGCGGCTCTCGACAATGGGGCAGCATATGCTGTTATTGACAATCCCGACAATTATACAGGTGAACGCACTTTACTGGTTGAGAATGTACTTCAGGCCTTACAGTCGCTCGCTTCCCTTTACAGGTCACAATTAAAAATTCCAATCATTGGCATTACCGGCACTAACGGTAAAACCACCACAAAAGAGCTGATGGCTGCGGCTTTGTCTGCACGATTCAACACTGTTGCCACTCCCGGCAATTTCAATAACCACCTTGGTGTGCCGCTCACATTGCTTTCAATAAAGCCCGACACTGAGATAGCAGTTGTTGAAATGGGTGCCAATCACCCCGGTGAAATAGCTGCACTGTGCCAAATAGCCCGTCCAACCCATGGGCTTATTACTAATATTGGCAAGGCACACCTGGAAGGCTTTGGAGGTTATGAAGGGGTCATCAGGGCAAAGAGTGAATTGTATACTTACCTGAACGAAAATGGTGGAACCGTTTTTGTTAACAGTGGTGATGAACTACTGATGAAAATTTCAATAAATAGTTACCGTATCACGTATGGCTCTGATGTTATGGATGCAGTGAATGGCAGGCCCAATACGGATGAAAACGGCTATCTTGGTGTTGAACTGAAAAAGCCGATTGACTTAAGCTTTACAACAAAACTAGCAGGTGCCTATAACTTTCCCAACGTAATGGCAGCTATATGCATTGCTGAGCATTTCAGGGTCAATGTCCAAAAAGTGGCAGAAGCCATTGAATCATACATCCCCGGGATGAACCGCTCTCAAATATTCAAGACGAAAACAAATACCCTTATACTCGATGCCTACAATGCAAATCCCTCAAGTATGAAGGTCGCTATAGAAAATTTCAGTTCTTTTTCAGCCAGGTCCAAAGTCATGATACTGGGTGATATGTTTGAATTGGGTGAGGCCAGTGAGGCAGAACACCTTGAAATAGTGAAGCTAATTAAAGAGAAAAAATTCAGTAAAATATATACTGCAGGTCCTCACTTCCTTAAAGCAGCATGTGGAGCCTGGGAGTTTGAGAGTTATCAAACAACCGAAGAATTGATGAAAGCGCTTGCCATCAATACACCTGTCAATTCCACCATCCTGATTAAAGGATCAAGGGGAATGAAACTGGAGACAATCATCAGTGTGCTTTAATAAATCTTACCGAATAATAACCTGAATGAAAAAGATATATAACGTTATAGGCTTAATGTCAGGCACATCACTTGACGGGTTGGATATTGCATATTGTGAGTTGCGGATAAACAGGAATAAATGGGAGTCAACAATTCTTGAAGCAGAAACCGTTAACTATACCCATGTTTGGAAACAGATTCTTCAGGAAGCACCGGGGCTTGACGGACTGGGACTATCACTTTTACATACTTCATACGGGCATTGGATAGGTCAAACGGTCAATCAGTTCATTAAAAAATTTGGCATCACTCCTGATCTCATTGCCAGTCATGGCCATACTGTATTTCACCGTCCACAGGATAGAATGACTCTACAGATTGGCAGTGGTCCTGCAATAGCTGCTGAGACAGGCATTACCACCATAAGTGATTTCAGGTCGTTGAATATTGCGCTGGGGGGACAAGGTGCCCCATTAGTACCCATGGGTGATAAGCTTCTGTTTGGAGAGTACGACGCCTGCGTTAACATTGGAGGTTTTGCCAATATATCAATTAAAAATAAAAAGGGCAGAGTGGCATTTGACATATGCCCTGTAAACATTGTGCTTAATCTGCTTGCTGAAGAAATTGGATTACCATTTGATCCCTTGGGTTCCAATGCTAAGGGTGGAAGGTTCAACAAAACTCTTTTTGATAAACTGGAGATCCTTGATTATTATTTCATAGAAGGCCCAAGGTCACTGGGCAAAGAATGGGTTGAGAAGGAGATTCTTCCATTGTTAAAGGAAAGCCGATTGTCAATAAGTGATTTGCTATGCACTTTTACTCATCATGCAGCTGTGCAGATAAGTAAAGCCTTGCCAAAAGAAAAGGGAAACAGGGCTATTTTTACCGGTGGCGGAACCCACAACTCCTTCCTTATAGAATTAATAAGAGAAAAATCACAGTGTGAAATAATTATACCTTCTGATAAGGTGATTGAATACAAGGAAGCATTGGTATTTGCGCTGCTCGGGGTACTTAGATTTAAGAATTTGAATAACTGTTTGGCAGAAGCTACCGGTGCATGCTGTGATTGCAGTTCGGGAGCTGTACATATACCTCCCCGGAAGTGACCGGGAAGGTATTATACATTGAAATGCTTCAATAAAATTTATTCCTTTTCAATTTATTAATTCTGATTTCCTCTTCCCCATACCGGGCCCATTCCATCGCAACCAGGATATCCTTTTCCTTGTCTCATACCTCTGTTATTGCGGAATCCGGGTCTTTCGCCATTAAAATTATCTTTCCCAAACCGATGTTGGTTATGTGGTCTGCTATCGAACCATGCCTTTTGCTCATCATTCAATTCAGCTCTTACACTCTGCCTGTGGGATTCATTTGCCTTCATGAGATCAGCACGCAATGAAGCAATTTCATCAATAGTAGCATTCACTTCGGTCTTATTGTATTTATCGGCTAACCGCAAGGTGTTCAGGTGCGCCCTTTTCTCACCGATAGCAGCATGCATCTGCCTTACTTTCTTTTGATGCTCCAAATGCATCTTGTTTATAGTCTCACGCTGACTGTCGGTTAGGCCCGGAATTTTACAATACATACCGGGATCTTGACTTGAGTTATCGTTATTTTCAATTTGTCCTGCCATATTCCGGTTGTTCTCTGTCTTTCCCTGTGCATTGACATTAGTATTTCCTGACAGAATAAATAACAGCAGCAGCGTTGTCATTAAGATTGACCTTTTCATTGCTATAGAGTTTTAGTTAATATTCTTATTATTGCGTAAAGAATCATCGTTCCTTCCATGCCTGTGCCTGAATTGCCCATCTCTGTGTTTCCATGGCTGATTGCCATCATTATTGAACATCCTGAGATAAAATGCATCCAGCTTGTTCATTTGCTCATCGGATGCAATTTTGGCTACCTGCATCATATGCCGGTAAGTAACCAGCTTTATTTCCGTATGTATATCGCCAATTTCCCGGCTAATACGTTTACATTTAAGCGTATCAGGATTTTCGGATGTTGCTTCTTCTATTAATGTGCCATTCAAATTTCTCAATTCTTGGTGGAGGGGTGTCAACTGAGCTCTGAATTCCCTGCGCAGAAATTCAAATTCCTGCATCTGAGCTTCATCAAATCCGATTTCTTTTTCCATAAACCTTCCACCCCGTTCCATAACTCCCTCACGTGGAGCATACTTATCCGGCCGATGTTGTTTTTGAATCACATAAAATGATATGGCAAATCCCAAATTGATAAGGGTCAGTATAATAATGGCAATTAAAAAAATCTTATAGGTCTTGGGTTTATTCATCGCTAAGCTCTTTTTCATAAGTATAATAATCAATCAAACCGGCATTTAAGCCACTGAGATCATCTGATTGCAAGGATATCTCCTGCCTGTATAGCTGTTTATCAGTATCAAGATAAGAACTAAATGCAAAATTGTTACCAATCAGGATCCCGGCCAATATTGCCGCAGCACCGGCCAAGCTATACCATGTCAATCGCATTATCGTCGCATGTTTACTTTGCGTCGAATCTTCTATGGACCGGCTATTTACAGACCTGTTGAAATCAGGATGCACCTTTTCATCGATTGGCAGTTGCAACGTTCCGTTTTGCCTGTCATTGAGCATCCTGCTCTCAATACGTGACCATAGGTCAGGATCAGGTGCTATCCTTTTATTCTCCAAAACACCGCCAATTCCCAGGAGATAGTTTTGGTAGAATAATGAACATGAAGCACATTCCTGCATGTGAGTAGTAAGTTCACCATCGGTCTCCAGCGGCACTTTTTCCCAGATCAGCTTACTTATTCTGTTCCGGCTCTCAGTACATTTCATTTTGTGTTTCATTTATCTTTTTGACACTTATATTGTTAATTTCTTGCTTTCCAATACCATTAATTTTCAAATCAGTCAGTCTGTCTTCAGGATTTCTCATTATCCATCAATCGTCGGCAACATTTAAATATTACAAAACCGGCCATTATCTTCATTGCTATATCTCCAATCTAAAAACTTCATCTGCACTTATAATTACCTATAGTAGGGCTTTAACGACTTCTGCAGATTCATCCTGGCGCGGTGTATGAGCGACTCTATAGCTGAATGTGACAGGTTCATTATTTCAGCTACATCAAGATATGAGAAGTCATCAATCTTATTCAATATAAATGCAATTCGTTGCTTTTCAGGTAAATTGTCTATTGCTTTCTGCAAAATGAGTTTCTGCTCATTCTCTTCCATTAGTTGCTGTGTAGTGGAGGGCTCATAGCTTTCATTTTCAGTGAATGAGAGAAATTCGTCAATTTGTTTCCACCACCTGCGCTTCTTGCTGCTTCGAATAAAGTTCAGGGAACGATTAACGGCAATACGGTATATCCATGTGCCGAGCTGCGCTTCTCCACGGAAATCAGCGGTGTGAAGCAGGATTTCCATAAAGACCTCCTGTGTTATATCCTCTGCATCATGTATATTATGCAGCAGGGAAACACAAATATTATAAACCTTCACCTGGTAAAGATCAACCAGTTCTTTAGCCGCCAACTGATTACCGGCTTGTACCTGCTTTAACAAAGTGGATGATTCACTCACTGCATTATTCCCTTATATACACTTTAAGAATTATCAAAATGAAAATCACCGGTTTCACTGAGAGTGAAATTAGTATTTATTTTGACAACTATAATCCTTAAATCTTTCGTTCATCAGCGATATATTTTTCCTTGGTCTGTAACTGGGTATTTTAAGATTAATAAACGTCATGGATAATGTATGTCATTTTTATTGACTATTTTTGTACTTGTATAATCGGGACATGAATCGCTTTATAGGTTTTATACATCAAACTCTGCTTTCAATACTCTTTGCGGCAGCACTAAATCTGTCCTTCCACGTCAGTATGCCTGATCAGCATATTGCATTTGCGAGTAAGGGAACAGAAATTCAGGAGCAAAGCTATTTCTTGGTGCCCTTTGGAGAACGGGAGAGTTCGCCCCCTATTCAACCGGTGTGCAAATTACCAACCCTCACCCATACAACATACACTGAACAGTGGACACCTCTGCATCCCGGCAAGATCACGCTGGAGCTCTTTTACCGTCAGAATTTCACTGTTTTTAAAGAATACCCTTTTGTAGTTCAGGTTCGAAAGCTTAGAATTTAGAATTGTGAATATTAGCAACTTAGATCACAATAGAGCTGAGTGCTCTCTTGATTGAAGTATTATGCTTTTATCTTTAATTTATCCGTAAATGATCAATTATATTCACAAACAATTCTAATAAATACAACAATGTCACAATATACAGAAGAAAAGCCCAAGGTTAAAGGTTTCAAACCCTTTCTTTACATTTTTGGAGGTTTGGTGGTAGCTCTAATCATCATAAAGTTTATTCTTGATTCAATCATGTAAAGTAAGATAAAGATGAACATTGACAGGACAGATTTGATCTGTCCTGTTTTTTTTCAGTGAAACTCAGCATTCTAATTTCATAGGGCAAAGCGGCATAAAACTTGCAATTATTCTTTCATCTGCCAAAAACTGTGGTGGTCAATAAAATATAACAGCGAATTATCAGTTATATTAACACTTGTGTGTTGAAAGTTTATTGATAAAACACATAAATACGGCTTGAATATTACATATTTTTGCAGGCAATTAAATCAAAACAGATGAACCAGGGTATCCTTCTCCAAATCACACAACAAACCACCGCAATTGCTGATACAATTTCACAAGTTGCCGCTGCAACATCACAGCCCACTGAAATAAAGCTTTCCATTTGGGAGCTTGCTTTGAAGGGCGGATGGATCATGCTGCCAATTGCCCTGATGTCAGTAATTGCCATTTATATTTTTATTGAGCGTTATATTGTAATAAGCCGTGCCAGTCGCGAAGAACACAATTTCATGAACAATATACGTGATTTCATTCATGGCGGACGGATAGATTCTGCTATGTCATTATGTAAGAATAATCAATCACCAATTGCCAGGATGGTTGAAAAAGGACTTATAAGGATCGGGAAGCCACTGAATGATATCAATGCAGCCATAGAGAATGTCGGTAAGCTTGAAGTATCGAAACTCGAAAAATCAATGGCTACACTGGCTACCATTGCCGGAGCTGCACCAATGCTGGGATTTCTGGGAACTGTTACAGGTATGGTTCAGGCATTCTATGACATGTCGATGGCAGGTAACAATATTGATATAGCACTTCTGTCGGGAGGTATCTATCAGGCAATGATTACTACAGTTGCAGGTTTAATAGTAGGAATTCTTGCCTATATCTGTTATAATATACTTGTTGCCAGAGTTGAAAAGGTGGTATTTGTACTTGAGGCCAGAGCTACTGAATTTATGGACCTTCTGCACGAACCGGCATAATCGTATGAGGTATTTATGATCAAATTTGATAAAATAGGATTATGGCAATAAAATCAAGAAATAAAATAAGTACTGCATTCAGCATGTCGTCAATGAGTGACCTTGTCTTCCTATTGCTGATATTCTTTATGCTCACATCTACACTCGTTGCCCCGAATGCCATTAAACTACTTTTACCTTCCAGCTCCAGTAAAACGATGGCAAAACAGACCGTTACTGTTTATATTGATGCCAATTATAATTACTACCTGGAAGAAACTCCTGTAAATATTGAATTTCTTACGGAATCAATTGGAGCTAAATTACAGGGCCAAACAGAAGGAACAGTAGTACTCCGGTCAGATGAATCTGTCCCCGTGCAATATGTTGTTAATTTGATTGATGCCGTTAATAAGGTAAATGAGATGACGCTATCAAAACATAAAGTGATTCTGGCAACCAGACCGGCGAAATAAAGATATTACCATGAAGAAAGATGAAATAAAAGGCTTGACCGGAACCATACTTTTCCACGCCCTCTTGGTACTGGCCTTGTTATTTCTTGCTTTGAGGACACCTCTGCCCTTGCCTTCTGAAGGAGGAGTTGAGGTAAACCTTGGCAATTCAGATGATGGAATGGGTTTAATACAGCCTACCGAACTACAAGCTTCCAATCAGGCATCACCTCCCCCACCCGAAGCTACAGATGCCGATGAGTTACTTACTGATGACACAGAAGAGGCACCGGCCATTGAGCCCAAGAAGGTGACTAAGCCGGCTGCAGAAAAGCCTGTACGTAAACCTGTGGTAAAACCGGAACCTGTGCCAGTTCCACAACCAAAAGTGGATCCAAGAGCGATGTTCCCCGGTAAAGAAGCTACAGGTAATAAAACCGGACAAGGGGGCAACGAAGGTATTACAGGCAAACCCGGCGATCAGGGTAAAGTTACCGGTGATCCCAATGCCACCGGATATGATGGAACAGGTGGTTCAGGTAATGGTAAAGGTAGTGGCATAGGCGATGGTGTATCCTTTGACCTTGGCGGCCGTACTTCACGTCAGATTCCTTCCCCTTCTAACAAATTCAGCGATGAAGGTACAGTAGTTGTAACAATCTTTGTTAACAGATCCGGTAATGTGACACGGGTTATTGCTCCGGCAAAAGGGACAACAACTTCCAGCACGCATCTTCGTCAGCTCGCTGAACAAGCAGCAAAACTGGCTAAATTTAGTCCTAAAGAGGATGCACCTGAAGAGCAAAAAGGAACAATAACTTACATCTTTAAGTTAAAATAATAACCTGATGAATTACGAACAGGCACTGGACTATATGTTCAGCCAGCTTCCGATGTTTCACCGGATCGGTGCACCGGCATATAAGGCCAACCTGGATAATACAATGGCATTACGAAAACTCACCGGCAATCCGGATGAGGCTTTTCGTTCCATTCATGTTGCCGGTACCAACGGCAAAGGGTCTGTTTCAAACATGCTTGCTTCAATATTCATGGAATCGGGATTTAAAACCGGGCTCTTCACCTCCCCTCATCTGATTGACTTTAGGGAAAGAATAAGAGTCAATGGTGAAATGGTAAGCAAGACTTATGTTGCCGGTTTCATCAATAAATACATGAATGACTTTAATACCATTAAACCATCGTTCTTTGAAATGACCTTTGCCATGGCTATGAGTTATTTCAAGGAGATGAAAGTAGATATTGCCATAGTTGAAGCAGGTTTGGGCGGACGCCTTGACTCAACCAACGTAATTACCCCTGAACTATCAGTGATTACCAACATTGGCTACGACCACATGCAGTTTCTTGGCAATTCATTGGAAGCTATAGCCGGCGAAAAAGCCGGCATTATTAAACCCGGAATACCCGTTGTTATAGGTGAAAGTAATGATGAAACCAATCAGGTTTTCATCAATAAAGCCCTGGAATCAGGTAGTCGCCTGCTTTTTGCTGACAAAGCCATTGAAACTACCGAAAAAGGATTTACCTCTGATGGCGGAATTATACTTGATGTAAAATCCTCCATCAACAAATACGAAATAATATCTCCGCTTATCGGCAATTATCAAATAAAGAATATTGCCACCGTGGTGGCTGCTATTGAGATATTGAATGAAACATCCAATATCGTGAAGAAAAATCCCGGTGGCTCAGATAGTGAACTTCATATTGGGGATTCATTAACATCAGGTATCAAAAACACTTTAGCAAACACAGGATTCCAGGGACGCTGGCAGATATTGGGAAGAAATCCGCTTAGAATATGTGATATCGGACATAATACCCATGGCCTGAACTATGTGGTAAAACAAATCAACCTTCAGACATTTAAAAGTTTACACTTTGTTTTAGGTGTTGTTAATGATAAAGATGTATCGGGAATCTTGTCGCTGTTGCCGATTGATGCCACCTACTACTTTTGTAAAGCCAATATCCCCCGGGGACTCGATTCTTCGGAATTAAAAAGGATGGCCAATGCATCCGGACTCAAAGGGCATGATTGTGAAACAGTAGAAAAAGCTTATAATGCTGCATTAAAAAATGCAGAGATTAATGACCTGATATTCATTGGTGGAAGTGCTTTTGTTGTTGCCGAAGTTCTACCTCTGGCTTTGAACTATTCCAATTCCTAGACACTGCTTTCAAGTTTCTTTCCAATTGAATCTGTTTTACTTCATGATTCATTAATTTTTGCTGTACATATACTGTACATACGCTGTACATATTCTGTACATGTCTGTACATATATTGTACAGATGTTATATGGCTGTTATACCTTGTATGTAGTGTATTTATTAATCAATCATTAAAGGTGTGAAGCCTCTTCCATTAAGAGAAAAAAGAGTTGCCTACCTGACTGCCTGAGGTAACAATTGAGTCTTAAAAGATAAAAATGGAGCGAAAAAGAACCTGATATAAAGCAACCAACAGTTGCATCATAGCATTTATTTAGCCGCCGGTGATGAGATGAATGACCGCAACATCATCTCCTTCCTTTATCTGAAGTGAATCATACTCATGTCGCTTGATCACCGTACCATTAATCTTGATAACGAGCATTTTCCAGGTGAAATTCTTTAATGTAAGAAGTTCATTCACAGTAATGGTTTCAGATTCTATAGTTTCCTTGCGGTTATTAAGCAATATTTTCATTCCAGGTCTTAAATTTTGACATTAGTATTTCAATGACTTCATTTGCCTCCATATTAGCGACAATTCCCACTCTTGGAGCAGTCAAGGGATTCGTTTCTGTGACCTCTGACATTTGATCACCACAAACAATCAAGTTACCGGTTCGAATTACCTTTAAAAGATCAGTTTTGCCGAAACCGGCCAATCCGATACCACACACCAATGGTTTCCCCGGTAAATGATTTATGACTGCCTCAATAATCATCTGTTTCATCTCAGCTTTATCAAAAGCTTCAACAATAACATCACATCCGGCAAAGAGTTCTATAACATCCGATGAACAAAGCTTAAGGTCGAATGGCTTAACCGTGATTGAAGGGTCAATTCTAAGAATATTATCACGGAGTGCAAGCACTTTCAATTTATTCACCTGATCATGAAAATAATATTGCCGTTCAAGGTTTTCAACTGTAACAATATCAAAATCAGCTATAATCAGTTTACCCACTCCTGCTCTTGCAAGGCTAATTGCACAATTTGACCCCAGGCCACCGCAACCGGCTATGCCAACAGTACATTTGCTTAAATATCTCCTGACTTTCTCCGGATAAGTCAATTCCATTTTATAAAGTAAAAAGGTGGTTAAAAAAATCGTGCTAATATACAAAATATAAATCTGCAGGAAGAATCTGTTCATGACCACTGAAGTTCGGGTAGTTAACTTCAATCAGTTATGAATAAGCCTGCATATCGCTATTTTTCAGGGAGAAAGGTATTTCTACCGGAAAACTCATTACCTTTGTGAACCAACAAACAATAGATTCAACAATACTTACTAAAAAAATATAAATATAAACAGTTATGGATCTTGATGCTGTAAAAAAAACACTCAATCTGTTAAAAGATTACAAGTACGCATGGGCACCTATAGATCGGGGCTATAATAACCGTACGCTCTACATTAATGTTGGAGATAAAAGGATATTGGAAAAACCCGTTTCTCAGCAGATGAAAGAGAAATTTATTGGTGGAAAAGGATTTGGCTTGCGACTGTTATGGGATGGCACAAAACCTGATACCAGATGGGATGACCCGGATAATGAGATAGTCATTGCAAGCGGTCCTGTATGTGGTATTACACAGTATTCAGGCACCGGAAAGTCGTTGCTTGTGACTATTTCACCTCAGACCGATTCCGTTATGGATTCTAACGTAGGCGGTTTCTTTGGTCCGTTTTTTAAATTTGCCGGTTTTGATGCGCTTGAATTACAGGGCAAAGCAGATAAGGATGTTATTATCTATGTAGATGGCAGAAACCATAAAATCAGCATCTTTGAAGATCCGGGGCTTGCTGTGGATTCTCATATACTTGCTGAACAACTCACAGAAATGTTTGCAGATGATGAAAAAGACGCCAGAAACATTGGCATTGTCTCAACCGGTGCTGCTGCAGAACATTCATTGATGGGTATGATCAACTTTACATTCTATGATGTAAAAAGAAAGAAAATACGACTGAAACAGGCAGGGCGCGGGGGAATAGGCACTGTTATGCGTGATAAGAAAATCAAGGCTATTGTTGCTCATACCAGCGGTGTTACCGGCAACCTGAATAATGTTGTGGACATGAAGGCCATTCAGGAACGTGGCAGCCGCTACAATAAAGAAATACGTGACCTGGATGATATACAGTGCCAGATGAGAAAGAAAGGAACAGCTAACATCGTGAATGTCATGAACGATTATGACCTGCTCCCCACTCATAATTTCAAATTTGGAAGCCATATGGATGGCATCAAAATCCATAGTGATATTTTGCGCGACAAGTATTTTACTCTGGGCATACCTGATGGTTGCTGGATTGGCTGTAGTATGTCGTGTGCCAAAGGTGTAGATGACTTTGAACTGAAAACAGGGCCTTACAAGGGACAGAAAGTAATAGTTGACGGACCGGAATATGAAACTGCTGCAGGGCTTGGCTCTAACCTGGGTATTTTTGATTATGATGCTATCATTGAAGCTAACTTTTATTGTGATACTTATGGAGTTTGTACAATTACATGGGGTACCACTGTAGCTTTCATAATGGAATGTTACGAAAATGGCATTCTTAATAAGGAGAGAACCGGTGGTCTTGAGCTTAATTTTGGCAATAAGGATGCTGCTCTTGAATTATTGCACCAATTAGCAAGAGGAGAAGGTTTTGGAAAAATTGCAGGTACCGGAGTTCACCGCATGAAAGCTTACTTCGTTGAGAATTTTGGCGCAGATGCTGATTTCCTTAATGATATCGGCATGGAAAATAAGGGGCTTGAATATTCACAATATGTTTCGAAGGAATCACTGGCTCAACAAGGTGGCTATGCTATGACTAATAAAGGCCCTCAACATGATGAAGCCTGGCTTATTTTTATGGACATGGTTAATAATCAATTGCCAACCTTTGAAGCTAAAGCCGAAGCACTCCATTACTTTCCAATGTTCAGAACATGGTTCGGACTGCAGGGCTTATGTAAATTACCCTGGAATGACGTTACCCCGGTAGGAAATAAAGAAACCGATGAACCGGCTAAAGTACCTGAACATGTGGATAACTATGTAACTATATACAATGCCGTTACCGGTAGCAATATCGATAAGCATGAATTAATACGCCAATCAGAAAGGGTTTATAATTTCCAAAGGGTATTTAATATCCGCAGAGGATACGGACTCAGGAAACACGATGCTCAACCATACCGCGCAGCAGGTCCTGTTACTGAAGAAGAATATCTGTCACGTCAGGAACGATATGATAAGCAGTTAATTGACGAGCAGGGAATGAATCCTGCCACAATGACACTGAAAGAAAAAATGGATGCAACCAGAAGATATCGTGAAAATCGTTATGAACAGCTTTTAGATGCAGTTTATACAAGAAGAGGCTGGAATCTAAATGGTGTACCAAAAATTGAACACCTTAAGGAGATTGGCATGGATCTGCCGGAACTTATCAGTGTTGTTGCTCCTTTGCAATAATGACTGATCGTAAATCAGCATATTGCTGACACTGACATTATTCACAAACATAAAAGCAGGAGAGATTAGTCATTGACTAATCTCTCCTGCTTTTATTATTATATATTTAAATTGGACAGAAAAGCTTTTACTTATAATAACCTTTGTAAAAGCCTCTGATAATACCAATTATCTACTCTTTATTCACTTTTGTCTCAGAAACATCACTACAGTGGTCAATCTTCATAAATGGATACTTGAAATCAGTTGGAGGACGCAATGTTTCCTTGATAGTCCGCGGACTCACCCACCTAAGAAGATTAAGATAACTACCTGCCTTATCATTGGTACCTGACTGACGCGAACCTCCAAATGGTTGCTGTCCTACAACAGCCCCGGTAGGTTTGTCATTATAATACAAATTGCCTGCAGAGTATTTCAAGGCCCTGCTTGTTTGATCCAGCACATGCCGGTCGTGTGCAAAAATGGATCCGGTAAGTCCATAGGGAGAAGTTTCATCAACCAATTTCACGGTTTCCCAATAATCATTATCCTTATACACAAAAATGGTAAGTACCGGTCCAAAGATTTCCTCTTCCATGGTAACATAGTGAGGATTAGATGCCAGTATTACCGTTGGTTCTATGAAGTAGCCCTTTGATTTATCGCCCTTACCGCCAAATATCACTTCAGCTTCATTTGATTTTTTTGCATTTTCAATATACCCCATAATCCTATCCCAGGCACTCTCCTCAATCACCGCATTTATGAAATTGCCAAAGTCGCGCACATCGCCCATCTTAACCTGCGACAGCATATCACCCACTCTCTCTTTAACTTTTGGCCAAAGGCTTTCAGGAATATAGGCCCTTGATGAAGCCGAGCATTTCTGGCCCTGATATTCAAAGGAACCTCTTACTAATGCCGTGGCAATTTCATCCACCTGTGCAGACGGATGTACCAATATAAAGTCTTTACCACCGGTTTCACCCACAATTTTTGGATAGGATTTATACTTATGCAGGTTTTTACCGGTTTGCTGCCATAGATGGTTAAATGTACTATTTGAACCGGTAAAATGAAGTCCTGCGAAGCTTCGATGCTCAAATGCAGCATTTCCCACCACTGAACCTGCTCCCGGAATGAAATTTATCACGCCATCAGGCAATCCTGCCTCCTTAAAGATTTCCATCAGCACATAGTTGGAAAGTACTGATGTTGATGCAGGTTTCCAGAGTGCTGTATTTCCCATTACTACCGGCGACATATTCAAGTTCGAGGCAATGGAGGTGAAATTAAATGGGGTAATCGAGAAAATGAATCCCTCCAATGGACGATATTCAATTCTGTTGATGATTCCGGGATCAGAATGAGGCTGCTCATTATATATATCTGATATATAATGGGCATTAAATCTCAGAAAATCTATAGTCTCACAGGCGCTGTCAATTTCCGCCTGATAGGCATTCTTACTTTGTCCAAGCATGGATGCAGCATTAAGACGGGCTCTATACTTTGTTGAGATCAGTTCAGCAATCTTAAGTGAGACTGACAGACGTTCAACCCATGAAACAGACTCCCACTCCTTATGAGCTTTCAGAGCTGCTTCAACGGCCTCATTGACCTCTTTAGCTGATGCTTTGTGATATTTCCCTAAAATATGCCCATGATCATGCGGCATAACAATGGAAGAGGTATCGCCTGTTCTTACCTCTTTACCTCCAATGATAAGAGGAATATCGAGTTGTATAGTAGATAGGCTGTCTAGTTCCGCCTGTAATTCCTTTCGTTCCTTTGATCCCGGAGAATAATTCTTCACCGGCTCATTCTTGGGATATTCAAATGCAAATGCCGCGTTATTCATAATGCTATTTTATTAAAAAACTGTGTTATCCGTTACTTATTTCTGCACCATAAACAGGCCCGTTGTAGATTTGTTCATACCTTTAGACTATGGTTTACTAACTGAAAACAATCAACATTCTGATGAAATATTTTATTATTACCGGTACAAGTTCGGGATTAGGTGAAGCATTGGCGAAAAGTGTCATTGAAGAGAAAAACAAGGTTTTTTGCATCTCTCGCAGAATGAATAATAACCTTAAGGATCTTGCATCCCAAAATAAAACACTACTATGGTACTACGAACAAGATCTTAACCAAATGGAAAGTATTCCCCGTCTTATAGATGAAATATTTTCATACATCGACCATGAGGCCGTAAATGAAATTACCCTTATCAATAATGCAGGTGTAGTGGAACCTGTTAAATTTTTGGGTGATTGCCTACCAATTGACATTATTAATCACATCACCACTAACCTTACTGTTCCTTTTCTACTTGCCAATGAGTTTATTAAAAAATCAGAGAAATTTAAATGCAAAAAGAACATTATTAACATAAGCAGCGGTGCCGCTCAAAATCCTTATGCCGGTTGGACTCTCTATTGTTCTGCAAAAGCCGGTCTGGATATGATGACCAGAACAGTTAACCTGGAACAAAAAGAAATGGATTATCCTGTTAGAGTACTCTCTATTGCTCCCGGCATTGTTAATACACAAATTCAGGAAAAACTTCGGCAAGCCGACATTCAGGATTTTCCCATGAAGCACAAATTTGAGAAATTACATCAGGAAAATAAACTGACGGATCCTATTGTAGCGGCTACCGGAATACTGAGAGTGGTGAGTGATTATACCTTTGACAGCGGATCAATAATTGATCTGAGGAATGTATCTTCTTAATACCATAATTGTAAAATAGCCTGCTCCTGCTGATATCAGGAAACTCGTCGATAGTACTGGCTTTATCAGTTGACAGTAAACAAAACAACTATATTTAATCTACCTTTGTATTGTAACATTAAATGTGATAAAAAATGAAAGCATTTGATCAATTTCAGCTGAACTATAAAATATGGTTTAGCGATAAAGACGGGAAAGGAATAATGGGTGATGGGAAGTGGCTGATACTTAAAACCATAGATGAGACCGGATCACTCAAGGCTGCATGCAAAAAGCTGGAGATCACCTATCGCCGTACCTGGAATGATTTAAAGCAGATTGAAAGATCACTAGGCAAGCCGTTACTGGAAAGCACACGCGGTGGTGCTGATGGAGGAAGTATGAAACTCACCCCTGTCGGCAAAAAATTAATTCAGGCTTTTGATCACTTTCATTCGAATGTTGACAAATTGATGCAGAAACATTTTGACACAATGATTAATGAACTAAATGACAATTAACAAATGAAACGAATTGTCGGGATACTCTTCTTATTCATGTTGATACTGCAATCTTGCAGGCAGAATTCAAATGTAGAAAACAAAGGCCTGCAGGGTGACCTTATCATTTTTCATGCCGGAAGTCTGAGTGTTCCTATAAAAGCACTTGCCGATTCCTTTAATGTTCTTCATCCTAACCTCAAAATTAAACCTGAATCAGCCGGTAGTCTGACCTGTATAAGGAAGATTACTGAACTTGACAGGGAATGTGATATCCTGGCTTCCTCAGATGCGGTATTGATTGATAAGATGATGATACCCAAATTTGCCGACTGGAATCTGGAATTTGCTGTTAATGAAATAGCTATTGTTTATCACCTGGGCTCAAAGATGGCAAATGAAATCAATAATGATAACTGGACAGAAATCCTGCAAAGGGATGATATCATAATTGGAAGGGCAGATCCTTCAAGTGATCCCTGTGGATATCGTACAGTGCTATCATTGAAACTTGCTGAAAAGCAACTGATAAAACCAGGCTTTGCTGACCGGTTATTGGCGAAGGATCATAAATACATCCGACCAAAAGAGGTGGACCTGATTGCCTTATTGGAGACAAATACCCTTGATTATATCTTTTTATATAAATCAGTTGCCATGCAGCATGGGCTTTTATATTTGGATCCCGGCGATAGTATTGACCTTGGCAATCCTTCGCTTAATAATTGGTATAATCAGGTTTCAATAGAGATTCCCGGTAATACCCCTACAGAAAAAATAGTGCAACATGGAGAAGATATGGTATATGGAATAACAATTCCTCTCAATTCACCCAATAAAGCAGCTGCCCAAGAGTTTATTAATTTTATATTGACAGAT
>CALCQV010000080.1 GCA_937894795.1 uncultured Bacteroidales bacterium | reverse complement strand
CGCTGAATTACACAGATTTCTTTGGATTGGTGAAACGGTATCTTCGACTGCCTTAGGTGAAATCAAGTGTCACATATAAAATGAACCTTCAATAGAGTACCAAGATTGAAATTAAGCACTGAAGCAATAAAATAATCTGCGGTGATCTGTGTGATCAGTGCAATCTGCGTTCTATTTGTCGGACTAAAGAACCTTTTAAAAAGATGTGCAAATATTCTTGCCAATTTCTATTGAAGCTTCCCGGTAATAAACACGAAATCAGCAACACTCAGTTGTTCTGCCCTTTTATCGAGCAGTTCTTCCATTGCAGTGCCCGGGGTGAGATTGAGTGACCTGAGGGCATTGCGAAGAGTTTTACGGCGCTGGTTGAAGGCTGTTTTCACTACCATCCTGAAGAGGGCAGGGTCACAGCCCAGCTCTGTGGAGGTATTTCTTTTAAGCCGTATAACGGCCGACCGTACTTTAGGAGGCGGGATAAACATATGCGGCTCCACAGTGAAGAGGTATTCAATATCGTACCACGCCTGTAATAGCACGCTTAGTATGCCGTATGTCTTGTTGCCCGGAGGTGCCGCTATGCGTTCAGCCACTTCCTTCTGTAACATGCATACCACTTCAGGTATCAGATCTACATGATCGAGTACTTTAAAGAAGATCTGGCTGGATATGTTGTATGGAAAATTACCGATTACCGTAAAGCTTCCTTGAAAGAATCCTGTTGGATTGAACTTAAGGAAGTCGGCTTCCCTGAAAAGCGATGCATGTTGTGGATAAGTTTCCTTAAGATAGGCAATGCTGTCCCTGTCCACGTCAAGTGTGAGGAAGTTCTTCAGTTGAGCAATAGGTTGTGCATCACCGGTTGGTGCAGTGCTTTCACCAACTTTTGCGGGTTTTTGATTGGTCTGTGCAGCTTTGCTATCAGTACCTTGCCCATCAGAAACTGATGGACTGTCAGTTTGCGTTTGCAGGCTAAGCAGTTCAAGCAGGTATTTAGTCAGCACCCCGGTGCCCGGACCTACCTCAAGTAATCCATCACAAGGGAGGGTGATGCTCTCGGTTATCTTCCTGGCAATATGTTCGTCGTTGAGGAAATGCTGACCCAGGTGCTTCTTGGCTCTTACGGGGTATGTGGTCTTGTTTTTCAATAGGGTGACTGATTCTGAAAGGATCCATCTGTAGGTGGTGATATCTGATCGGGCTGCTCCTGCTGGAAATCACCTCTTAGTGTACGGTAGCGCTTTCGTGCTTCCACTACATAGAGACTGCCGGGATATTCAAGCATTAGTTTCTGATAGGCCTCTTTGGCCTTCTCAGTATCTCTTAGATGTATATCGTACAATGATGCCAGACTATAAAGGGCATCATCGGCTAGTATATCATCAGGATATTGTTCAAGCAATTCTTTCCACAGGGCTTCCGCGGCAGCGAAATCGCCTTGTTTCATTCGTATTTCTGCCTTCTTCATCAGTACATTGTCGGTAATGGAGTGTCCCGGGAAGGCTATCAATATAGAGTCCAGCACCGACAGTGCCTGATCAGTACGATTCCTGAACAGCAACAAGTCGGCACGTGCATAGGAGGCCAGTGCCAGTGTTATACTATCGGCTTCAATGTTATCAGATATCAGCAGCGACATCTGCATGGCATCATTGGCAATGAGCTTGGAGGTGGCGGCTTTGAGCACATCCAACTGGGCACGCGCCCAATCAAACTCGCCTATATAGAATGAGAGCCGCGCATTCCTGAAGCGTGCTTCATGCCCCAGCGGGTCATTTTTAAAGGCTTTATCCACCTGTGAGTAGAGTAGGGTTGCCTCCCAGGGTTCACCGCTAAAGAGCATTATGTCGGCAAGTTCAAGCTTGCATTGCGCCTGAAGCTGTCTGTCGTTGTTGGTCTTGTTGATAAGTTCCTCCAATAATTCCACGGCCCTGGCTGAATTGTCAAGATAAAACGCTTCAATATGAGCCAGGTTCCTGACTAACGGATAGGTGAGAGGATTACCCACATTTCTAAGGATGGCGGTATTGTGCTTGCCGGCTACTTCCTTAATTTTTACCGGGTCAACCGGGTAGGCAGTAGTGGCCAGTTCATACTCCGAGCGAAGTAGTTCTACTTCGGCAATAGTACGCAGGGCAGGATCATCAGAACGGCTCATCACATAATTGAATGCATCGGCTGCCACTTTGTAGTTCCCACTTGAAACGCTCAGTTGACCAAGGGCAAATACCCTGCTGCCATTCTCATCCAATCGGCGGTCAAGAGCCCGTGCCTGCACCAGTGCCGACTCAAAGTCCTTTAATTGCAATGACAGCCATACCAGCATCTCCGTGAGGGTAATATTATCAGGGTTCTTCTGCACGTTCATCACCAGGGCTTTGCGAAGGGCTTCTGTTTTAAGGTTCTCTGGATCATTTAAAAGCGAGTTCTGCAACCGGGCCTGTACCTGCTCGGCATAAGCAGGATTCTCCTCAATGAGGGTAATATACTCCATTACCATCTTGTCAAATTGTCCCTGCATCTCATACAACTGTGCAAGTTCAAAGCCAAAAGTGTATGACGGCGATAATAACTGTCGTCCTTTAAGGTATGTTTTAACCGAATAATCATATTCACGCCGCATGGTGAAAGCATTGGCCATTTCAACAACTGACCGTTGTTCGGGCTTTAACTCCCTGATCAGATCATCAAAAAGCTTAAGTGCTTTCTGGCCCTGGTTACCGCGCATCAACACGTAACCCTGGTCAACCTTATATTTGGCATCTTCTGGATAGCGTTTCATCTGCTGCTTTACCAGCTTGGCAGCCTCCTCCGTTTCACCCAGTTCCAACAGGCACTGCATGTAATAGGTATAAGTGAAATGATCGGGTTTGTTTTTATATAGTCTTTCAAATACCTCTGCGGCTTTCCCGAATTCACGGTTGTTATAAAACTGAAGACCCAATTGCTGATCTGTGGCGGGTTGTGAGTATGTGCTGACAGTAAGAAACAACAGAAAGAAGAGTAAGGAATACCTTACCCCCCGCCCTCTCCTCAAAGCCTGACCCGACTTGTCGGGGGAGAGGGAGCTAAAGTTGGAGTTAGGTGATATAGGAGGTTCAATGGTATGGGTCACAGGTTAGTTTATTAAGTCAAAGCCGGTATATTTAGCCAGCGCTGCCGGTATGCTGATTCCTTCATCTGTCTGGTTGTTTTCAAGCAGTGCGGCCACTATACGAGGTAACGCAAGAGCGCTTCCGTTTAGTGTATGGCAAAGACGGGTTTTGCCGTTCTCGTCCTTGAAGCGCAGTTTCATGCGGTTAGCCTGGAAACTTTCGAAGTTGGAGACAGAACTTACTTCCAGCCATTTCTGCTGTGCTGCCGAGTAAACCTCAAAGTCGTAGGTAAGTGCAGAGGTGAAGCTCATATCACCGCCGCACAATTTCAATACCCTGAATGGCAGTTCAAGTTTACGCAGCAGCGTTGATACATATGCTACCATTTCATCCAGTGTTTCGTATGAGTGGTCGGGGTGTTGTATGTTTACTATTTCCACCTTATCAAACTGATGAAGGCGGTTCAAACCACGTACATCCTTACCGTAAGAGCCTGCCTCACGACGGAAGCAGTTGGAATAAGCCACATTCCTGATAGGGAAGGCTGAGGCTTTCACAATTTCATCGCGGTAAATATTTGTAACAGGCACTTCGGCTGTAGGTATCAGATATAGCTTGTCAATCTGACAGAAGTACATCTGTCCATCCTTGTCGGGCAACTGTCCTGTGCCATACCCTGATGCTTCATTTACCACCAGTGGAGGCTGAATTTCACGGTATCCTGCTTCAATGGCATTATCGAGGAAGAAGTTTATCAGTGCACGCTGCAGTCGGGCACCTTTGCCCTTATAGAATGGGAACCCTGCACCGGTAACCTTATTACCGAGTTCAAAGTCAATAATATCATATTTGGAGGCAAGATCCCAATGCGGCACTGCATTGGCAGGAAGGGCTGGTATAACCCCTTCACTATTGACAATAAGATTATCTTCAGGAGTTTTTCCTCTGGGAACCGAAGCATGAGGCACATTAGGCAGCAGCACCAGCAAGCCGGTCTGTTCTGAAGTAATATTATCCAGATTCTCTGCCAGTTCTTTAGCCTGAGCCTTAAGATCAGCAACGCGCAATTTAAGCTCACTTGCATCAGATGCCTTACCGGCTTTCATGAGATTACCAACTTCGCGGGCTATGTTGTTCGACTCAGCGAGGTTATCATCCAATAGTTTTTGAGCCTCGCGGCGCTTTGCATCAAGGTCAATGATCTGTTGGAGTGAAGCGGTAGCGTCAATATTCTTTATGGCCAGTCGTTCAGCAACTTCGGCTGTATTTTCCCTTATATAACTTAATTCTAACATGTGGATTTTTATTTAAGGGTGCAAAGTTAATGAATATTTAGCTGTCAGGCCTCTATAGGTCAACTGATTCAAAGAAAGAATATGTAGTGAATCTGCAACGGTAAAATATGGTTCAGGCCGTCAAAGGTCCTTTGGGATATGGAAGGCCTTCACTCTAATCTTGGATTATTTCCACAGTCAGGATACACATAGGAGCCCGTATGGACTAAGCACTGAAGCCAGAAGCAGTCAGATGATTTGCTTTTTTTAAATAATTCCTTATATTTGTTTGCATTCCGGTTAGTGTCAATCAGAAAGTAATGATTAACAGATAATTAAATAAGATAGCAATAAATTACTTAACGTTTTAAGTTACACATAAACCAGAAATCATGAAAAAGTATGTAGCAGAATTTATTGGAACATTATGGTTAGTATTGGGTGGCTGTGGAAGTGCTGTATTGGCTGCCGGCTATCCTGAACTAGGGATAGGCTTTGCAGGCGTAGCACTTGCTTTTGGTTTAACGGTAGTCACCATGGCTTATGCCATCGGACATATATCCGGCTGTCACCTTAATCCTGCAGTTTCCCTCGGACTATGGGCAGGCGGACGATTTGAAACGAAGGAACTGCTGCCCTATATCCTTTCACAGGTGCTTGGAGGTATTGCCGGTGCCGGAATTCTATACCTTATTGCAACCGGTAAGCCGGGCTTTGAATTAGGTGGTTTTGCCGCTAATGGTTACGGCGAACACTCACCCGGTGGCTACAGTATGCTCGCAGCTTTAGTATGCGAAGTAATCATGACTTTTATGTTCCTTATCGTAATTATGGGAGCCACCCACTCAAAAGCACCCAAAGGCTTTGCAGGACTGGCCATAGGTCTGGCGCTTACCCTTATCCACCTCATCAGTATTCCTGTAACCAATACCTCAGTAAACCCGGCCCGTAGTACAAGTCAGGCTATATTTGTTGGCGGGTGGGCTGCTGAACAACTCTGGCTCTTCTGGGTTGCTCCTATTGTAGGTGCTTTGTTGGCAGGGTTTGTTTATAAGATGCTGGCAAAAGAAGAGAATTAAATTAAGCAATACTGTTGCACAGTTTTTAATTCTTCATTGAGAAGGGGTGAGTTAATAGAGGGTTCCCTATTAACTCACCCCTACTTTTTGATCTTACCCATTTCGTACAAGATTGAATTGAAAAAGAGGTTATGAATTAGTTTTGGAGAATACCTATCATAGGCGATAATTGGCCGTAATAAATTCGCAAAAAAACAATTAAAATGCGAAGCTAATGCGACCAGTATGCGACTAGTATGCGTAGATACTAAAATTAGAAATCAGGTAGTTTATGCAAATGATGGTGGTATAGAAAGAATTAGGCGAGTTACGAAATACTATCCCTTTGGAATATCTCGATAAGCAATGATTTCCTCCATAGAAATTGCATAGCCGCTAGTTATTATATCAATATAGCTGCATATATTGCATACATCCAAAAAAATTATTAAATAATATTTGCATGTCATAAGAATTTGTTTTATAACTTAGAACCCTCAAATTGAACTTCCAATTACTACCTGAAAAATAACTTATTAGAAGTTATTGCGTAATTAGCAGATTAATAGCATTTTGGAGAATTTATTGCAACATAAATTTGCAATTAATTCATTAAATTATTCACTTAACAATCATTTTGTGAAGAATCGAGTGTTATTTATCATGTTGTTCCTGATGTTTAATTGGCTAACAACAAAACCGGTTTATTGCCAAGAGTATGAAACCGGTGTATTTAGGATTTGGCTATTAAATGACGATGTCAGATTTAGTGTCGATCGTTCATCAGATGACGAATTGAATACCATATTAAACAAATATGGAGTAATTTCAATTGAGCAATCTTTCCCATGGGCTAACAGGCCTGAAAACAGGCGGTTTTATACCATTAAGTTTACTGGTGATGATGTTGCTTTTGTGAAAGAACTAAGATCAAAAGCAAAACATCTAATCTATCCGCCCTACCGTTTTGCCATCTCACAAGTGCTGTATGAGCCATCTGATGTATTGTATGATACCATCTGGCACCTCAAGAAAATACAAGCTGATTTAGCCTGGGATATTGAACGAGGAAATAAGGATACCAAAATTGCCATAATTGATACTTATTACGATCCGGATCATCCTGATTTATCAAGTCAGTTGCTTTATGATTATGATCCTTACGAACCGGAGATAAAATATGATAGTCATAGTGCAATGGTTTTTCAGAATTGGCATGGAACAACAGTTGCCGGTTTCGCAGCCGGACAAACTACTGATAATACTAATACACAACCCCCAGGGGCTGATTATGCTTCGATTGGATTTAATAATAAAATAATACCATTTATTAAAAACGACGAATTGGGAAGAGCATTATTTGCATCGACCAGAATGCATGCCGATGTAATATCCTATACTTCTATTGGGTCTTGCGAAATGTCGGATTCAGCTCTATTGCAGGCAAAATCAATTATACAGGAAATACTGGATAATGGAACTGTAATAGTAGCAGGAGCCGGAAATGGTTTTTGTGCAGGATGTTATAAAAACAATAATGGTATAATTAAAAATACCAGCGGGTGTGAAGACCCGGGTGATTTCGTTGAATTTACACCACCTTATCCCTTCTCTCCACTAATTGATTCACGTATTATTTCTGTAACAGGTGTTACTAGTGGCGACAGCTTGAGCAGGAGAGTATATGATACAACTACACACCAGTATAAGACATCTACCTGGTCATACTATGATCAGGTGGATGTTAGTTCTCCCGGTTATGATCTTTGGGGTTTACAAACAACTCTAATCAGAGTAATTGATACTATTTCATTACTAGATACCGTAAATCATCAACCATGGGTTTATTATGATACCACTTATATTGAAAGAGACCATCCATTTTGGAACGGATATGGGGGAACCTCGTTTGCCACACCCATTGTAGCAGGACTTGCCTCACTAATCAAAGCTCACGCACCATGGTTATCTGCCTATGAAGTTGAAAAAATCATAAAAGGTAATGTTGATATTGTACAGGATCTTGAATTATACAGGAATCCTGTCACTCATAAATTAAGAACCGGAACGGGGAGGATTAATGCTTTTAAAGCACTTCAGGAGATAGAAAACATTGCTCAAAACTATCTTATTTGTAATGGAACCGAGGTAGTATGGAATGATACTGTATATATCAAAGATACGTTGAGGATATGTCAGGGTAGTACTTTACGGGTCCAATCTGATGTCTTCTTCCGGCCATCTGCAAGGGTAATTGTAGAATGTGGAGGTAAATTAATTGTGGATGGTGGACGATTGACCGGTTCACTAAATCATTTATGGAAAGGAGTTTTAGCATACAGTAATCCAGATACTATGCAAAGTCCATTTTCTCAAAGCACTGTAGTTGTTCAAAATGGCGGTATCATAGAGAATGCTGAAACTGCCATAGCAGCAGTACAACCCGGGTATGATCCTGATCATCCCTCTTACACAAAGGGTGGAGCAATCATAATTGGAAACGAGGGTTATTTTAAGAATAACATTGTTGCACTTAAACTGAATCCATATAAATATTACAGTTTCAGTAGATTTAACAAGTGCGGCTTTATCATAGATAAAACGGAATTGGATTATAATATCCAACCTGAAAAGTTAGTTATGCTGGAATCAGTAAATGGAGTTCAATTTAAAGGATGTACATTCAAAAATGCCACTTCCTCCCCAATGGGTTATGGTATATATAGCTTCAACTCTTCATTTATCGTAGATGATTATTGTGATGGAAACATCCTGCCTTGTCCGGAGGTTAACACAACAAAGTCATATTTTATTAATTTGGAATATGGAGTGCAGGACTTAGGTTCTGGCGCAATAACCTTCTCAAGGATTGAAAACTCCGAATTTAAAAGCAATAAAACTGGTGCATATATAAGTGGTATTCTGGGTTTCAAATTCAACAATAATTTGATTAATGTTAGGGAAGATTCAACCGGAATCGCAAAATCACATTACTGTGGACTTTATCTTGATGCCTCAACTGCCTATGAAGTCAGTGATAATACATTTTATTTCCCACAGGGATTTCAGAGTAATTTGAATAAAATTGGTATTGTCGTCAATAATTCAGGACCAGAAAATAACCTGATTTATAGTAATACATTTACTAATCTTACCCATGGAATCCATGCTCAAGGTGAGAATAGTAGCAGAGATGGATTAACCGGTTTAGAGATTAAATGCAATGACTTTACTGACTGTAAGACAGATATTTCTGTGTTGGCTGAAAATAGTGGAATAAAGTATGAGCAGGGTTCACTCGGCACACTACCTACCGATGCTGCAGGTAATCATTTCAGCAATTTGACTATCCCTGGTTATTGGAGTATTTATAACAATGCATCATGGATCAATTACAATTATCACAGATGCGGTTTGCTTAGTGATTTGATTCCATCAAAAATTTATCAAGTAACACCACATATGGGCTGGGTTGAGTATTCATCAGCAAGTTGTCCTCCAATTTTTGGTGGGGATGAGACTAAAGATCAATTGGTTGGTTCAACAAATGAAAACAAGAGTCAAGCCGACAGTTTATTTAATGAGTTGCATTTGCTTGTTGATCTGAACAATACACCATTACTTGTTAATGATGTTTCAATGTCAACACCTACAGACTCAACGCTTGTTTATAATGAGTTGGTTGAAATTTCACCATATGTGTCAGATACAGTGATATTTGAATCAATCAAAAAAGAAGATGTATTTAGTAACAGCAATATACATGACTTAATTAAACTGAATTCGCATGCTGCAAAATCAGACAAAATAATTAATGAAATCGATAATCGGCAAAACTATATGCCAGATTCATTGTATTTTTCAATTTTAAGTTTTGCTGATTCTGTTTCAGGCAAGGAGAAATTGGAAGGTAACATTGCAGCAAAACTTAGAGATGCTAGCCGTTGTTTTCAAACTTATTATCAGCGGACCAAAAATGATAGTACTTTTGCTCAGGGATTTCTTGATACACTTGACTTAACAAATCTATTCGAAGCCAAGGCGCTTAAAGCAGCGATATATTTTAATTTGAAAAAGTTTGACTCTGCTCTCAACGAAATGGTTATTCTCAGTAATTCTGATCTGGCTAATGGTTATGAACAAAGATGTGTAGATCTGTTGAGTTTTTATTCAGTATGCAACCAATATGGGTTTGACAGTATTCCTGACACGCTGCTTCTGTCGCTATACGATAGCACGAATAAATTAAGTACGGCTTATTATCGTAATATTTTGATTAACAAAGGACTGATTAATTATCAGGAACCATATTTATTTTCTTCAGAAACCAAATCCGGTAAGGTTAGAAGAAACAGGGTTGAAACTCTCAAAGTAACTCCTGAAAGCTGTTTAAGGGTTTATCCAAATCCTACTAATAATTTCTTGATACTGGAATATGTTTTTCCTGACAAGATTGAAACCGCTTCAATTAGAATTTTGGATATCTTTGGTAATGTGATCAAGACACTAATAATGGATGGAGCATCAGGTAAAAGGATTGTCAATCTTGACAACTTATCACCGGGAATATATCTCTTAGAATCATTGACAAATGATAAAAGAAAGGAAATAGTTAAATTCACAATCATTAACTAATTCTAATTTAAGGACATGAGGATGATTTTCCTCATGTCCTTCTTAATTTAATTCGCGATGAAAAAACTTTTAACGATACTAATATTTATTTCATTGAATTCATATGGACAACCATGGTTGAAATACTATCAACCATGGACACAAAATACACCCGGATCAGTTATATGTGATTATGATAGAGGGTATTTATTATCCATAGTCGGGGTAAATTATTCACCTTTTGACCAACATCAGATAATACAGAAAATAGATGATAATGGAGATTTGAATTATCAGTTCATTCTGGGCAATGGGTTAGATGAAGGTTGCCGATTTGATCTTTTTACACTAGATACGCTAAAAAATCAATTTTTTCATGGAGCCGCATGGAGTCAAAGTACAAGTGAGGACCCGATATTAATCAAATTAGATTCATGCAAGAACAAAGTATGGTGTACAAGATTAATTAATAATCCATTAAGTGATGGTTTTTGGGATGCGGTTGTAACAGAGGATGGCTATATCGTTGCCTTAAGCATTCAAAATGACGAGCAGGATATGTCTGCATTCCATATACATAAATTTACTCCTGATGGAAGGCAGATATGGAGAAAGGAATTGGCAAGCGATCAATTGCATCCCGGCATTTGGGCACCGAATCCATATAAATTACTTTTACTACCTGATGGCGGATTTCTGGTAACCGGATTCTGCTATTGGCCCAACCCGGGTGACTCAACCGGTTATATGTATATACGATCTATGCTGGTAAAGGCTGATAGCGCGGGGAATGAAGAATGGTTTTATGCGCACGGGATTAATGATAATATTTATTCATTATCAATGGTATCAGTTTATCATGATGGTTCTATCTATACTGATGGAGCCGGATATCCTATTAACCTGTCATATCCAACCCCTCATTTTTTTAAACATGACCTGAATGGTAATCTCCTATATGATACCAGAATTTACGTGCCTGATTCTAATAATAGAACAGCAAAGGGAAATTCTCTGATCTCTGAAAATATTAATGATCATTTTTATGTGCGTGTCGCTTTTTTTGAGAATTACTCAACTACTGATGAAAGACCTGCAGTAGTAAAGGTTGATACCCTTGGGATAGTGAAGGATTTCTTTATGGCGGATCCGGCCCTTTCACTTAATTCATCGGGCTTGCCTGAAATAACCGATGATAATAAAGTTTTAGTGCCGGGAGTTATATGGGCAGAAAGTGGTAATGACACTTACCTTATGCGACTTTTAACTGATTCTCTGCGTTTCGATTCAATTCCATGGACAAACTTTGTATATGATTCAGCTTGTGAACAACCCATTGGAAGCCATACTATATCATTGGATAGCTGCCTGATAGTCGTAAGTAATGATGATTTTAAGCCACCTGTTTACTTTACATCACTTGAGATGCTGCCATACCCGGTACCAACAGATGGGCAACTGATCATTAAACATTCAAACAGTCTGAAGTTCAGGGGTATCACAATTAAATTCTATAATACATTAGGCACCCTGATTGAAACTATTACAGTGAACAGTGGCACAGATACATCAAAGATAGATACTGCTGACTGGCCTTCAGGACTGTATGTGGCTGTTGCAACCAGTAGGGGAAGCATGATAGGTAGTTGTAAATTTATAAAGCAATAATGCAATGAAAACAATCTTTTTAATGGTTATTCTCGTCGTGGCAGGATTAAAGGCAATGCCTCAGGATAATTCGGTACAGTTGCCGATTGAGACTCAATTTACAAACGGGTTGATTGTATTCATCTTGCCTTCACCTTATTCATCACCATCCTTCAGACCAATGGCTATTCCGCGTTTTGTAACCACCCTTAGGACAATGAAAGTGCATCCAAATACTCTTTCAAAAGATGAATTGATTGCTGAGTTGAATAAAAGACTCACGGTTTCACAGGAGAATGCTGATAGAACAGAGGCTCTTGATTATCTGAAGAATATTGCTTTGTACATTTATCTGTGCAATAACAACACATTAGCCATTCCACATCAGGCAAGAACAGCATTGGATAAATGGAATAAAGTACATATTTCTTTTAAGGAAGAGCTTAAACTGGTTACTGAGTATTTGAAAATGGCAGATGGAATGAAATGATGCAGCTTATTCCATCAAATTGAACGCGGATTACATAGATCAATCACATTACCGCTGTCATACCTGAACTTAGAACACTAAACGCTTATATCTATCAATCTGTTATTTAGGTCTATGTTTCATTCTAAGGAGATCTGTTCCATCCGTGGATATTTCACTGTATAACTGAATTTTAGTTCCCGTTTCTCATTGGCGGGGATTTCAATATTCCATTTAATATTACCGGTTTTGTCATTTACTTTGGCCCCTTCTGCGCCATTGCGTTCAACTTCAATGGACTTCTTCTCCGATATGGGATATTGGTCTTCCACAATGATGTTGACAGGAGCGGTACGGTTGTTTTTAACTGTAATATTCCAGCCAATCACTTCACGGATGTTAGAGCCTGTTATACGTTTATCGTATAGTTTTTTGTCGCCTTCCCGTGTTACCTTGATATTATTGTCACGGCCCAGTGAAATAGACAGCGTGTCGTTGGTTTTGTCGGCATCTATTTCAGAGGAGCCAACGAAAGTGCCCTGGTAGTAGATGTTTGATTTTCCTGTTAGGAGGTTCAGCTCTGACCAGTCTTCTATTTCAGCCATCAGGAAAGCGTCACTTTCAAGTTTCGGCACTACATGATAGATATACTTCACGGGTAGGTTGACTTCCTTGATCTTCAAACTGTAGTCCTCTCCATCCGATGGAATGGTATACGGAATATCAATCTCGTATTCCAGGTTGGTAACATTGGTTTTGAGGGTATTCGACAGGAAATTGGTGGTAGTGATTTCACGCTGTTGAGGCGTAAAGTTGCTGGTGATAGTTCCTCCAACATTTCTTGCAGGCCTTCCTCCATCATTTCTTGCGGGCATTCCGGAAATTTCTTCCGAAGTAATGGTTGCTCCCATTGAGGTTTTATCCTTATCAATGAGTGGCACCTTATAATCCATAACCTGAAATTCAGTTAACTCAACCATGGTAGATTTGAGTGAAATATCCTGGAAAGTGATCTGGTCAGCCCGCACTACCACGCCGTTAATTATGCTTGGATTATACCCAACATACGATGCCTTAAGCTGATAATTACCAGGATTAACCTGCTTGATTGAATAGAGGCCGTCAAAATCAGTGGTGGCTGAACCATACTGAGTTCCATTCCTTTCAAGCATTATACTAACAAAGGGAATCGGCTCCTGAGTATCTTTATCCAGCACTTTGCCCTTTAAGGTACCAGAGCCGGGAGTGCGCTGACTACTCACAGGAATATATGTTCTATCAACATACCATATTGGCAGTTCGGGCACTTGACCGCTCAATGACGGATTGGTTGTTGAGAGTTTCACTTTTACATTCTTCCAGTCTTCACCCGATGACTGGTATACGTTGGCATTATATACTATGGTGAGAGGTTTGGAAATATCATCCACCCTGAAATCATATAACGGGGTCCATGAAGCCGATTCAGTATAATAGGTAAAGGTGAGCCGGATAGAAATATCCTTTTCACACTCCAGTGCTACCATCACTTCGCTGAAGGCTTTCCTGTTTTCAATTCTCAGCTTGTTCAGTTCAGCAAAGTGTTCTTTGATAACTTCATTGGCATCCTCTATTTCGCTGTTGATAGTCATCCTGGCAACTCTAATTTCATTAATGCGCTGACGGTAGAAATCGGCGGCAGCCTTAAGATCAGCTATTGACGAAACAGCTTCCTTTTTCGAATTATCACTATTCTGCAGTATCATCTTCTCTTCCAGATCATACACTTCAGAACGGTTCTTCAGTTCAAGAATCTTGTCTTCTGTTGCCCGGATAGCATCTTCAATAGCCTGCTCATCCTTGTTTTTTTTACCATCAGTGCGTTTTTCCATCTGATGCTTTACTGATAGTGTCTTGCAATCAGCAATACTCAATACCTGTATGCTTTGCGGATCCACCTGATGAGTTAGTTTATTAAGAACCAGCAGATGCTTACCCTTCTTAAGCTTTAAATCAGCCTGCCTGGTTATCTGCGCGCCGCTGAAGTATACGGTTACCTCTGTAATCTTTGATGATACTTTGATAGTGTCAATTTCAGCACTGTATGCAGTGGCTGAAAGCAGTACAGCTATACAAATCAATAGATTCCTCATAATAGGTGGGATTGGTTATAGGGCAAATATAAAGAAAAATATTACCAATAACCGGGGATCGTTCGTTGACACCTCCAAAACGTGTTTTACTATTAATCTATCAGTTCTTGATATCTAATAGTTTGCCCTTTTTGATCAGGCGGAGCTCTTTCCTGAGCCGGCACTTGTTTCTTGCGGTTTGATCAGTTGGATCCAGCCTTGAAAGGTCGGGTTTACCGGCATTTACCCAGGCTGTGTACCAGAAACTGGCAGTTGATTTAATGGCAAGCTGCATCTGTTGTTCAACCATACCGTTGGTTTTGAGGTTGAATAACTCAATGAACCTGTAGGAATAAATGGGAATGCCTGCTCTGTTTTTAATCAGGTTGCCCTTCTCATTCATGAGGTATAAACTATCGGGGGGGAGTTGTTGGTGTAGTTCTTTTTCCACTAACAGTATTGACTCAACCAGGGAGTTGGAGGCTTTTATTATGCGGCGTGTTTCACCCGGTATATCATCCAGATATATGGCTTCGCCGGCATAGTAATTGAAACTACCGCCCAGATATTCTGCCATCCTTGATTCCCAATATGAATGAATGCCATCCTGGCCGGTAAGTTGGCCGTCGTAATTAACCGTTGTATGCATAGGTGTGTGGGCATCAGCAATGTAGTGCCCCAGATCGGCAGCAATGAATAGAATGGATTGCTTATCCATTTTGTGGAATGAACTGGTAAGCTTTTCCATCATTTCAGGGATATACCAGAGCAGCATCCCGTTTTTCTGCAGAAATCCATCGTCATATTTTAGCTGTGCTTCTTTAAGTGAGGCAGGTAAGCTGTCAAGGTTGCCAAAGTTCTCCAGGTCA
>CALCQV010000079.1 GCA_937894795.1 uncultured Bacteroidales bacterium | reverse complement strand
AGCACCAGATACTGCTCTCAATACCTGTCACATCGGCAGGTACATAGTTGAATTGGGTGTTGCTGGTGAAACCAGTAATACCCGTTGATGAAATATTCCAGTACCTTGTTAACGGATTGCCTGTTGCACCCGGATATGCGGAATTAGTCAACTTAACTCCAACCACCCCATCAGCAAAAGTGCCTGAGGTTAATTCAACGTTTACCGGCGAATATTCAGCCGTGCCATCGTTATCTCCTACGGGGAAAAGGAAAGTGCCGGGGGCAGCAAATACTTTCCTGAATTCCCCTGTTCCGGTGGCTACTACCATGGCAGTATCGGAAGGAGTGCCTCCAATATAGGCTGTGTCACCAAGTGTAATGTTATAATTTCCTAAGCTGATTAATCCATGGGATAGTATCAAACTGTCTTGTACAGGAATATCTGAATTAAGCGTGGCACCGGCAATGTTATCAATCTGTAGTACGGAATAGGCATTTATATCCTGAGGCAGATAAGGTTCAGTGGGTGTGATAATGTGCTGCAGTGAATTCCCATTGTAAATCACATAGTTTACCCCCTCTGAATATCCGGTGCAGGTTAATGTGCCAACATTTGTAGCGGGGAATATCTCACCTGTGATCGAGAGTATTGCACCTGCGGCATATTGCATGAAAAAGCAGTTCAAGTTCGTAGCATCAATGCCCAGGATATTTCCATTTACGATAGTTTCCTGACTGTTAAACATAAAAGAATCCACCGGAATATTGAGATTTCCATTTTGAATATGTAGGATTCCTTCGTTGAAAAAAAGCGCCACTAATGCAGTCATTGGTCCTAAATAGAGAGATCCATCCTCCAAAAAAATACTGGCACCCGGCTTGTTATTAAAAGTCCCACCACTTGCTCCGGTCACAAAATCCGAATTGCCAACCATGGTGATGGTGCCGAAGTTGTAGGCTGTTAGTGCTCCTCCTCCAGAAGTTGGATATTCATCATCCGTGAGGTTCAAATTGCCATAAAAATGAAGATTACAGGCAGAGTTGAACTTTAAACCCTGACTCACCCCTCCACTTGATCTATAATAAAGGGATCCGGTTGAAGTTATTGAACCTGTTCCTGTTACCGTAGCTCCAAACTCCGATTTGTCGATTCCATCATCCCAGTCGAAAACAATATTTCCGCTTCCGGTATGTACGCCATCTACCTTATATATATTCCAGTTGGCATTGTTTGGATTATTCACATACCAGGTGCTGTCGATCGGAGCATACCCAAAATAGGTTACCCCATCGTCATAGCCCACATCATTTATTGGATGTGCCCAACCCATGAATTGGATAACCAACTCATACGTCGAATTATTCAGTGTTGCGCCTTCTTCAATCAACAAACCCTCACAGGTTGCATTGGATGAAAGCGTGACCGTATGGCCGGATTGTATAATTACAAATGTAGAGTCATTGGGATATGATAACGGGCCTTGCAAATTCCCATTATTTACAAGCCATGTCCATGTTGAAGGACTATTCCAGTTGCCTGTTCCACTTGATAAGGCTACACTCAAATTTGAAGGCAATTCAATGGATTTTCCTGTAAACGACAAGGCAAGAAAAATAGATAGAATTATACTGAATTTTATAGTTGTTTTCATTATCAAGGGCTTTAATTGTCCGGTTTAACGTCATTCATTGTTCAAAATCAGGTATCTTTTTTGATTATTATCATGTGCTTCAATCGACCACATTACAAAATGCCTTAATTGTTTATTATCAGGATTTTCCTAACAAAAGTCTTTGAACCTGCTACTAGTCTGGCTATATAAATTCCATCCTCAATGGGTCGTAAATCAATTGTTTGGTGAACCAATCCATTGGATGAACTCATGATTGATTCAAAAATCTGCATACCAAGAGCGTCGAAGATCTGCAGACTGACTTGCTCTTCAGCAGGCCAATTCATGCTTATGTTAAATTGTCCGTTATTCGGCACCGGGTAGAACTCATAACTTAATTCATCTGGTCTTTCTATTGCCAGTGGTGAAGCAGTTATGCTATTGGAAGGATCTGATGGACATTCACCAATCGTCACTATACTAAAATACGTACCGGCTGTCAAGACTTTCAATGTATCATCTGTTGCCCCATCTATGAGTAATCCATCGCGATACCACTGATTCCCGACTGGATAATTGCTTATAAGCGTATCTCCCGATTTATGAATTATTGGTGGAGCAGGTATTTCAATTACGTTGATAGCTAAAATATTGGAAATTGCCGGATTGTTGACTGCACAAGTCAAATCTGACATCATCTCAACCTTTACCAGATCACCATCACTCGGAATGTAGTTATAAGCAGAACCGGTTGCAACTGCAACATCATTAACATACCATTGATATTGAGGGTTATTGCCGCCACCTGATACAACCGATTCGAATGTAACTTGTGTCCCAACACAAACATCATTCATATTGCCGGTAATTGTCACACTTGCTACAACGGCTGACTGAGGAGTAGCAACAAGATATTGTGCCGGTCCATCACCTCCGAGTGTGTAAGGTGTAACTACTATCAAACCTGTTAAACTTCCTACACTTACTGTCACCATATTGGTAGTAGCACCTTCAGTGATTGTCCAATCATTTGGAAATAGCCAATTATAATTAACTCCCGGTACACTGGTTACACTATATGTTTGCGTTGAGCCTTCGCAAGGGGAGGCTTCACCAATTATTGCATCGGGCTGTGCAGGTATATCAAATGCATTTAGACTTGTCCGCCAAAGCGAATTAGCAAAGGTTCCTGCATATAGATAATTATCCAGAACTGTTAATGACGTGATAATGGTATGATTTGGCATTCCATCACTAGCATTCGTCCAGTGAGCACCATTATCTGAAGTAAAAAACAATCCATAGTCTGGGAGAGAAGTTTTTGCAACAAAAACATGTTCGCCTTGCAAAGTCATTGTAAGCGGTTGAATTGCTGTTCCCAAATCATTAGAGAAACATGACCATTCTGTACCGTTTGACGACATATAGAGGTAAGGCACCCAGACATCCTGATTGTTTATGTACTCCTTAATTGTTCCTGACGCATAAATATTTCCATCAGCGACTTCCAATTTTGTGACAATTAAGTCATTTACCTTTGTCCAATTGGCGCAACCGTCAATCGATCTGTAAATACCGGCTATTCCACCCCAGCCTCCAAATCCACAATAGTAGGCTGTATTTGTTGAAACAAAACTCTGGAACACGAGAGGATAATAACCTAATTCTGAAGGGAAAGTACATAAAGACCAGCTATCCCCATTGTCATTTGAATAATAGCCTCCTGAACTGGTCCCGAGCAACAAGGTTGAACCGTCAGTATTTAAGGTATAGAATTGAAGTGTGGAGGGGTTTATACCATTTTTAATGGAAGTCCAGGTTAATCCATTGTCCAATGACCTGAAAACACCGGAAGATTCAGGGTTTTGATTTACTGTGAATAAATTTCCATTGTGTTCAATCCACGGTAAACTACCCATAGCTCCGGGTGAGTTTGTTGGTTGCCAACTATTTCCAAGATCATTGGATAGCTGGTCATAAGCGAAAATTGCTGATGAATTACCATTGAATGAAGTTAAGTCCTCTTCGTTGACAGGTAATTGACCTGAGACATTTGTCCAGTTAGTGCCATTGTCTACTGACTTGAAAACACCACTGCCAAATCTAGCAGCAGTGAATAGATTTGAATCCAAGGATACAACTGCCGGGAGTGCTGACATATGAGCATAGATGCCTGAGTTTGATTCTGACCAAGAAACCCCATGATCGGTGGTCTTATAAATACCACCCTTTGTTCCAAGAAAAAAGTCGCCTTCTGTTGTAAAAAGGGTGCGTGGTTGGTCATAAATATCAATGCCGTTGTTACTTAATGACCAAGTAGCTCCCTGATCCGTTGAACGCAGGATTCCATCTCTGTAAGTTGCAGCGAAAATGGCTTCTGAGTCTCCGGCAATGGCAATATAATTATAATAATTTGCGGTAGTAGTCTGATCTACACTAATCCAATTCTTGCCCTCGTCTGATGATTTATATATGCCGAAATTATCAGTTCCGGCATATATGTCAGCTCCTACAATTGCCATAGTTGTAATAGTGGCGTAATCTTCAATTCCGGCAGAAGCTTGCATCCAGGTATCACCAGAGTTGATTGATTTCCACACTTTATATGAATCGCCTATTGACACAAAAACAGCTGTTTCAGTTGCTATTAACCCACCTTCAAAATTATTGTCAGGCAAGTTGCTTGTAACGTCTGTCCAGTGATCACCATTGTCCGTTGATCTTAAGATTCCATTCCAGGATGTAATGGCAAAAACTGCGTTTCCCTGGGCAACCATCCCTCTCACAGATGAATTTATGTTGGATTTCAAGTACCATGTTTGACCATTGTCGTCTGACCGAAATATTCCAACAGAACCAGAAATACTCGCACCACAGCCAAGGAATAAACTATTGCCGACTTTAAGAATAGTGTTAATATTGGAAGGTAGTGAAGGAGAATTAATATATGTCCAATTATCACCGCGATCGTTGGAAATGTACATTGAACTGCCGTACCATCCCGTTACTGCATATATTGTATCATGTGAGGATGTTGAACATCTAATTATTCCACCTTCTGGTCCTATTGGAGTCCATTGGGCTGATAATTGTTTGATTGGTAAATAGAATAACAGACTAATAATAGTTATAATGACAATAGATTTCTTCATAGTGATTTTATTGATAGGATTAAGGCTGTTCTTAATGGTTAGTAATAGATCGCTTAATTGTTAAACTTATTCTTAGATATAGCACTATAGATTTTATTGCCACCATAAGCCGCTGCCATAAGAATCATTATAACTTCCCCGCCACCAATCGGGGCAGAGCCTCCACTTGCCGGAGCATTACCCTGCTGGCCATGTCCACCCGGAGGGGGAGGTGCATTTTGGGCTGACAAATTCTGAATTGCTATGAAGAAAATAGCCGATAGAGCGAATTTTAAAAATTGTTTTTTCATTATTTGATGGTTTTACAAGGTTAGCTTAAGGGATAATTATTTTAACAGATTTCATGAATGATTTTTCCTGCATTCGTACAAGATAAATTCCTGATGGAAGATTGATTGGTTTGCTTTGCAATCCTGATCCATTAATTGAAAAACTGTTCAGTAAGCGACCCTGAAGGTCTAGCACAGTTATTGTTCCCGGCTCCCGGTTCCTGAAAAAGAGTTGGTTATCATACACCCATGCTGATAATTCCTGTTCAGTTTCAGGTGCATCAATACCAAGTGTGCTGAAATGAAGCATAAACCGGTTGGCATCATCATCCTGCTGAGATTCAAATGTGTAATCAGTGTCATTCAGGTTGATTGTTTGATTGGTTTTCAAGTCGGTCAAATAAACTGTCTGACCTGGTATTGATTCAATAAGTTCAATGGAAAACTGATTACCTTCATTCTTGACAAAGCCCATGGGAATGGATGCAAGCTCAGGAATGGTATTGAGGGCATAGTTTTCATTTTGTGAAATGCTGTAAAAATTTGGAGCAAAACCAGCAAGGAAATAGCTGTCATATTCTGAATCATAACCAACGGATGCATTGGCATCGAACCGAATGACCGAAGGCTGTGTGGTTCCCCCTTCAGTATCTATGGCATGCAGTACTATCCGATCGTCTTGTTCACTATTCTTGTACCAGGCTGTATTGTCATGCACCCGGGCACTTGCCGGAATGGTAAGTGATGCATTGGCAAAACCGGCATGTACCATAAATCCATTGGTAGATGGAATAACATCATTTGTGGCAATGACTGAGTAACTCGCATTGGCTTCATTCCAGATTTGGGCATTTGCATCTATGTTATTCAAAGCCCAATCGCCATTATTCCATACAATTGCACTACTGAATGGATTACCCAGTAAATGCCATCCGGCGTAACTATTGCCCCCGGTATTGGAAAGATTGCTTAATGGAACATCGGCCACATTGAATAAACCGGTGAAGACTTTGGTGCCGGTTATGGCATTGGCAACCAAATAACCTGTTCCGATGCCGAAGTTGGTTTCAAAGGAAGTATTGAGCCCTCCGCCAATATCAGTTCTATTGATCCAGGTGTTTGTAGTCTCATCCCATTTGTAAAAGTCGTCGCCAGAGCCAGGGGTGTGGAAAGCACTAATAGGTTGTGCGTCAACTGGTGAACTCAGCAGATGCCATCCGTCATTGTTATTTCCATTATGGCCTGCAATATAACGCATTACGTTGCCTGAGACTGATGCATCGGTAATTAATGACCCTGTTTGGGTGGCATTGCTCTGTATAGTCAAGCTTCCTGAGGTAAGTGAAACTCCATTGGCAATGGTAAGCGCAGCACCGGGTTTTATTATCAAGGAATCGTTTACCGTGATGGAAGCATTTATCGTGGCAACGGCGGTATTGTTGATTATTAATCTGGAATAAGGTGTTGTGGTACCCGGGTCATAGACTTCTTTAGGAACTATTATATTCTGGGCCTCCGTTCCATTATATATCACATAATTGGGTTCTACATAATAGCAGGTCAGGGTGCCGACATTTGTTGCCGGAAAAATTTCACCGGTAATGGAGAGTATTGCACCGGCAGCGTATTGAGTAAAGAAGCAAGAGGGATTTGAATTGTCAATGCCGAGTATATTCCCATTGATGGTAATTTCATTGTTATTCATGAAAAATGAATCTGATGGAATAATCAGGTTCCCGTTCTGTATGGTTACCTTTCCATCGTTATTAAATATAGCAACCAAGGCAGTTTGTGGTGCAAGATAATGGGAGCCATTTGCAATGGTAATAATTCCCTGAACTGTGTTGTTGAATGTACCGCCACCGGCACAGGTTACAAAATTTGCATTCCCCATCAGGTTAATAGTTCCGAAATTGTAGGAGGTTAAAGCACCGCCACCATTCACCGGATATTCATCATCCGTAAGATTAACATTACTATGGAAACTTAAATTGCAGGCTGAATTGAACTTCAAGCCCTGAGCTACACCACCGCTTGACCTATAATATATTGAGCCGGTATTTGTTATTGAGCCCGTGCCTGAAACAGTAGCACCAAACTCTGCCTTATCGTAGCCGTCATTCCAGTCAAATATGACATTACCGTTGCCTGTGTGGGTGCCATCAACCTTATATATATTCCAATTGGCATTGTTCGGATTATTTATATCCCATGTGGCATCAATAGGCGCGTATCCAAAATAGGGTATTCCGTCATCAAAGCCTACATCATTTACTGAATGTGCCCAACCCATGAATTGTATCCTTAATTCATAGATCGAATTGTCGAGCGTAGCGCCCTGTTCAATCACCAGACCCTCACATACTGCATTTGATGAAAGTGTAACCGTATGACCTGTTTGTATAATGACAAAAGTGGAATCATTGGGATAAGTCAGGGGCCCTAGCTGGTTTCCATTGTTTACCAGCCAGGTCCAAGTGGAGGGGCTGTTCCAGTTGCCTGTACCGTTGGAAAGAGCAACGCTCAGGTTGGAAGGTAAATCAAGTGATTTGGCTGTAAATGGATAAAGCAGAAACAGACATAGAATTAATCCAAGTTGTGTAATTGTTTTCATCTAAACTTTTTTAAGTTAATAATTGCCTTTGCCTTCTTCTCATCAGTTTCAGGCATTGCCATCTTTAACTGATTTGAAGTATTGATAATCTTATTCAGCACTGTTAATTGTAGTTCGAGTTTTTTTTTATACTTCAGGTTCTCAATAATATTTTCTGATTGACCACCTCCTTCGGTATTTTGTTCCTCTCCTTCGCTATTGTCAATTAACTCATCATTTGTTTTCATAAAAAAAATTGAACGGGCAAACATACTTCCCCAATCAGCTTTAAAAAAATTTTAA
>CALCQV010000078.1 GCA_937894795.1 uncultured Bacteroidales bacterium | reverse complement strand
TGGTTTCGAATAAACCGGTGGTGAAGTTTTCAACAAATGGAAGCTCATATCCGTAGATAACATCTACATCTATCGGGCCTTCAATCATTGATTCTCCGGTCTGACCGGCAAATCCAAACGGTGTCAGGTCATAAACAGCAGTGATGTGATAAGTATATGTACCTGGATCGAGGTCAAGGTCATAGTACTCGAGAGTTGGATGCTCAACATAGGCAATCATGGCATCATCTCTATATACATTATAACCAATTAAACCTGTAACAGCACGATCACTCATTGCAGCATGGTTAGAAACACGTTGTGTACTACCATCACGGGCAATTTGAGCATTACCTCTATTACCACCATTTGTGCTATGACTTACTTTTTCAAGCTGATTACCACGGAATGTAATAGCATCGGTTGGTGAAGCAATTGAAATGTTATCAACAAACCAGATGTACCATAGACCGGCACCGTCACCATCAACAGCATTGAAAGCTATTTTAACACTTTCGCCTGCAAAATCACTCAAGTCAATGGTGTAGTTGTAATCGTAATAGTTCCATCCGTTTCCGGTTAATTCTGAAGCATCCCATACAGGAGTCCAGGTAGCACCGTCGTCAGTTGAAACTTTCACATAATAGTGATCGAGGTTTGTAGAACCTTCCCAAACTGTTGTCTCAAAGGTAAGGGTTGTTTCAGCACCGATGTTTATTTCAGGTGTAATTAGCCATTCATCCTGATGTCCATAATCCCACCATAGTCCGGCATGATATACACCAAAAGGTGCAAAATCAGATGAAGAATAATCATTAACTGTCCAATAACATGGTGTTGCAGATGTGTTGGTATTGGTTTGGATAACTTCCCAGCCTTCACTTAAAGTACCAAGTTCAAAATCTTCATAAAGATTTCCGCCTGCACCTCCACCACCTTGTGGTGCGAACCATGTAAGATGTACATAGTCAGTTTGATCAGGATTTACGCCCTGCAAACTATCAGGTGGAATCAGGTATAAGCTTCTGAACAGATAGGTATCCAGTTCTGAATAACCTGAGCTATACAATCCTGCTACACCTGCCAGGTATTCCTGTCCGTAGTTGAGGTTGGTATAGGTGAAGGTTCTTTCAGGGGTATTGCCAACTAATGAACCATCAAGGAATACTCCGTAACCCTGTAATGGAACACCGCCTGAAGCCAATTGAACATCGTCAATTGCCCAGCCCGATGCCCATTCACCATTATCATCAGCATGGAAAGCTAACCATACACTGCTCAATCCCGATGCTCCGGAGTATGCTGCCAGGTCGATCTCAAGATCTACCCAGGTTGTGGCCGGTGCCAAGGTATTGATAACTGTCCAGGTTGCTCCTGCGTCTGTACTGATCTCTACGTAAGCGCTTTGTGTATAGGCACCTGTATAGAAGCTTGCAAAATTCAGCCTGAAGGATGGCAATCCTGTCCAATCCATCTCCGGAGTGATCAAATAATCGCAGCATCCGTCGCCGTTGTCGGCATCATCATTGGTTACTGCATATTTGGTGTGTGCAGGAATAGTAAACGATGAACTGCTTCCATTGGTGGTTGCATACCATCCCGTAGTATTCTGGGTCAATGCCTGCCAGCCTGCCGGTGGGAAGGTTGCACCTTCAAAGTCCTCCATTACGGCTATTGCCAATGGCTCATCCCATGTTGCTACAAGGGTCAAGGCATCTACATACAGGTTGCGCGGTTTGTATTTGCGCTCTGCCAGTATGATGTTTATGGTACGATCGCCGGTAATGTTGACGCTCATTTCATAGTCATCAAATCCAACTTTACCTGCCAACAGATTATAATGGCCAAACCATACTTCAGGAAATATTACCTGACCTGTTTCCGGCACTGTGGCTGTATACACCTCATACGGATAATCAGCTCCTGTCATGGTTACAAATGCTCCTGCAGGATTGCCTCCTGTTGTCAGTGATACATTGATGGTAACTGCTGCATCAATATGATGTCCAACTATATTGGATACTATCGTATCTGATACATTGTTATCCGGATAGCGTGCTGCTACACCATAAGCATACCAGCCAGCAGGTAAGCCTGCCCAGGCTGCATCGGTATACTCATTTACCTGTACGTTATTCGACAGGTTGGTGACGGTTCCGGTTGTAGGATCATCGTTTGGATCAAAGCCTGCGTATCTTACCACCCTGTATCCGGTTACTGAACGGGTATTGTCAAGCATATCAAGGGCTACCTTGTATATACCGTTACCCTCAGCACCACCGGCTGCCGACATGGCAGGTGATTGTGATAGCAGTGCCCGCTGTTTCATAGCAGGACGAACTATGGAATTGTTGTCAGCTACTACTTCATCCGTCGGTGTGGGTGAACCGTAAACAATGGCTCGTATCATGAAATCCTGATACGGTGCCAGGCCCCAGCCCAAACCTGCCGTTACATTGCGTGAGTAACTGCGGTATACTATCGGATTCTCCTGGTCTACTCCTACCGGTGCACAGTTCGGGGATATGGTTCCCTGTACCATTACCAGATAGAAGCTTCCATCAGTAATCTCAGCATTCAGACCGGCAAATGATACCCAGCCATAATTGCCTACTGTTACTTCAATAGAATCAAGGGTGGTTCCCGGCAAGCCGTTTGCACCGTCATCATCCACTACCATGGCGCCAAACTTGGTGCCTATGAAGCCCGTGGTGTTGTTTGGATAGCTGCCATCTCCTACATAGATCCTTCCTCCCATTACGGTGGCCGGATAGTTTGCAGGGGTAAACTTAACAGCATTCATGTTGCCCGGTACTGCCCAGGATGCATAGTTCTCAGCGGTGCCATCGTCATAGATTACTTCGTATGGACCACTGCCATCACCCCAGGTAACCAATACCTCCGTGTCGGTTTCATTCACCTCGGCATATACAAATGAAGGTGGATAGGATTCTTCCCTCAGTTGTGCGTCAAGTGGTGTAACAACACCTGCCAGTGCAGTTGTATCATACTCTATATACGTGGTATAGCCTGTCTTCTCAAAGCTTACATTGTATACTCCCGGATCTACATACAGTGAATAATCACCGTTGTCGTCAGTCATGGTCTGGAAGCTCTGTGAGCGACTGCCATCTCTGGTTGATTGACCAGTTCTTCCTGTATTGGCATAACCTTTTACAAAGTTAACAGATGCAGGAAGTTCTCTAACGGAAGGATCAATTTGGTTAGGATCAAGAACAATTAAATCGGCCAAATCATTGCCAAATACATTGGCCCTCATAACGAATAAGCCTGCACCAAGTCCATTTGACCAGGTTCCAGCCTCAGCAATAAATCCTAAGCCGGCACCTGCATTGGGTCCGTTGGTGTCCCATCCCATATATCTGTATGAACCTGTAATCATATTCCAATGTACCATTGCATAGAATGGGCCATTGAAAGCAACAGCGGGAACAGGTACATTATACCATCCGGCGGCTGTTACGGTAAATGGATCAGAAGTACCTAACAGGTTATGATTGATGTCAAAAATGTCAACTGTCAAAGGTGATGTCATATCTCCACCATAACCAGGTAATATATAGAGATCAATGGAGTTGATCTCGCCAATCATGGAAACAGGGAAATAATTTCCAAGCCATGCATTATAGCCAGGATTAATTGCCCATCCTGATTCGGCTGTTCCATCATCAAAAGTAAGAGTTGAAAACTCACCCATTGGGTTAGCTGTAACTATTACACCATTGAGAGGCTCACCGGTTGTGATATCGGTAACGGTTCCTTCAAACTGTGCAGGAACATATACATACATCTCATTCTGGATAGTTACACTTGGATTGGCAAGGTCGTTTGATTCAACTACCAAATCCTGGAAGTATGACATTCCCGGTTCAAAGTCTGTAGCATCCCAGGTGATGGTGATCGTTTTTGATTCACCCTGTGGAACGGTTCCCTCAGCAGGAACTACAGATACTATAAATCCAGGTAAGCCTACATTGACCGTGTAGTCTTCAACTTCACCAAAAGAAGTGGCTCCGCATGGTGATAAGGTTCCACCATACTGCAATCTTATCCTCATCCTTGTTGGACCTGACATTGCGTCATCGGGAACAAGTATGTTACCGGTAAAGGTTGCTCCGCCACCACCTGTGGTCATGGCAAAGGTTTCGCCGGCATCTGTAAACAGCTCATTATGGTTCCAGTCAATATAAACTGCAGCTATATCTGAGCTCCATGGACTAGGATTGCTGATAGTCATTGGATAGACTTCGCCTATTTCCAAGTCTGTGGATATGCTGGTGTAATCAGCATACTGGCTGCAACCTGAGGAGTTGTTGATGGTTCCGAAGGTCACATTTCCTATATACTCATCACATCCGCCGCTTGCTGTACAATAAGCCAATGGAGCGCGTGTACCGTCTTCTTCTATCCACTCAGGGAAGCTGAAGGCCAGGGTTCCTTCTCCAATGTTATTGATGGTTACGGTTTGAACAGCCTGCTGGTTAACCCATACCTCATCATAGATATAGGTAGGATCCACCATAATGGTCGGATTGGGCCATTCCAGCTCTACCGGGCCTGCCGGTGTGGAAGCGCCTTCGTCGTAAACAGCCTGAACGGTATAGTTGTATACACCATAGGTAGGCAGCATATCGGCAAAGGAATTGGCTGTTGTAGTGCCCAAGGTTGCCCCATCACGTTTTATTACAAAATGCTGGAAAGCATCCGTGGGTGCAAAGGTCCAGCTTAAACTTACTGAACCGGTAATGGCATTGGTCAGCACGGCTGTCAGATCATCAGGCATAGCTAATGCCGGACCTGCTATAGTCATGGTTACCGGTACGGTGATGGTTCCAACATTCGGGTTGCTGGTAAAGATTACATCAGCGGTATACACTTCACCTGCTTCTGTACCTTCTGCATTGAAATAGGCAGGAAGGGAATAGTTGGTGAAAGCATTTACTGTACCCATGTCTGATCCCAGAGTCAACCATCCACCTGCTCCTCCAGAGAGGCACATGGCCAGTTTCTCAGGCAGAAGGGTGCTGTTCTGATAAGCAGCTCCCACTCCTGACATAGAGTTGAGCCAGTAGAATGTTGGTGAAGCTGTAGTACACTGCACTGAAATCCATCCGTCAGGAATATTCTGAGAAGGAATCTCTACCGTAAATACATACGTTGGATAACCTATTACAGGCACCCCGGTAGCAACAGGTGCTATGGGAACATTGGCCAGAGAAGCTATCACTGCTCCCGGTGTTGCACCCGGTCCACAAACTTCAATGTTGAAGTTCATGGTAGCAGGAGGTGTTGCTGTAAATATTGCCCAGAAAGTCAGGGTCTTGAAGCTTCCGGTGGCACCCAGAAATTGCTGGTAGCATTTGTATCCTGCTCCTGTTGTACTGGTATAGCCATTGTTGGAGCCTACAGGTGGCAGGCTGAACTTGCTGCCATCAGGACAAGCCATCAGATCACGAGAGCTTAAGGCCTGACCGTTGCCCGGTCCTATTGACGAGATCTCAGTCTGTGGCAGCGATGAGAATGCTACCTGTGGCAGATTGGGATCAATAGGCTGAGCGCTGGTTGGCTCGGTATATACTATCTCAGCTGTCCACTCAACCGGGCCATTGCCATTATTGGCAATATTGAATGCCCCGTCAAGCATCTCATTCGGATTAAGCGTTACACTGTATGGATTGGGTGTAATGGCCATAGACGGCTGGGTAAGTGAAAAGTTCTGATAAGTGGTGGCATCCTGGTAGATGACAACACCATTAACTGTTTGAGGATTATAACCTTCCTTAACAGCAACCATTGTATAGGTCCCAATGAAGATATCATCAATTATATATGCTCCATTAGGTCCTGAGGTGGTTTCAAAATCACCATTCTCGCCTTCGGCAATAACGGTTGCTCCACCCACGGGTACCCCATAAGCATTGGTAACAAAACCCTGAACAATACCGGTTGGCAGTACAGCATTAGGCTGAATCAC
>CALCQV010000077.1 GCA_937894795.1 uncultured Bacteroidales bacterium | reverse complement strand
AAGCAACAAAATTCCGGAATATAAAGATCCAATTCAACTTATAAATACTGATGGTTCCCCGCTTAATGTTTACGGTAGACCTTCTCCTAATTTTGTAGATTTTAATGGAGATGGTAAACCAGATATAATATGCGGTGAGTTTCGTGATGGTTTTACTTTTTTTGAAAATGTAGGTTCCAACAAAAAACCATTGTTTGCGCCGGGAAGACCACTTACAAACGGAGATCAAATTATTCGTATGGATTTATGTATGATAACACCTGTGGCTTATGATTTTACAGGTAACGGTTGGCCAGATTTAATAGTTGGAGACGAGGACGGAAGAGTTGCTTTGGTTGAGCATACTGGAAAAATAGTTGATGGGATGCCTATTTTCTTGCCACCTCGGTATTTTAAACAACAGGCAGATGAGATAAAATTTGGTGCTTTAGCTACCCCGGTTGGTTTTGATTGGGATGGAGATAGAAATGATGATATTATTGTTGGTAACACTGCCGGACAGATAGCTTTTATCAAAAATCTCGGAGGTAGTCCTGTAAAATGGGCTGCGCCACAGCTTCTCGAAGCAGATAAAGAAATTATTAGAATACAAGCAGGAGTAAATGGTTCTATACAAGGCCCTGCCGAAGCTAAATGGGGGTATACCACTCTATCAGTTGCTGACTGGAACCATGATGGGTTGCCGGATATAATTGTTAACTCCATTTGGGGAAAAATTATATGGTTTGAAAATATTGGTACTAGCAAGAGAAAAGCCAATAACTGTGGAATGGAAAAATAAAAATCCAAAACCAGCTTGGAATTGGTGGGATCCAAAAGATAACAACCTTGTTACGCAGTGGAGGACAACTCCCGTAGCCGTTGATTGGACAGGCGATGGTTTGACTGATCTTGTGATGTTGGACCATGAAGGCTACCTTGCCTTGTTCCAACGTGAAAAAAGGAATGAAAAACTTGTTCTTTTGCCTGGAAAGCGAATATTCCGACTAGAGAATGCGGTTGAACCTTTACGTCTAAATGAACGCAGTGCCGGTGGCAGCGGACGCCGAAAAATTGCAGTTATCGATTTTGATGGTGACGGACGGTTAGATCTTTTAGTGAACAGTCAAAATGCTAATTTTTTAAAAAATATAGGTAATGAAAACAACATTACAATTTTTAAAGATATGGGGCTGTTGGATGAAAAACGATTAGCAGGACACACAAGTAGCCCTTCTGTAATTAATTTGTCAGATAATAATTTAGAAACATTGATTATCGGTGCAGAAGATGGTTACATTTATTACAAAAATAACTTAAGAAAAAATAATAATAAATGAAGTACAGCAAGAATTTTATTAACTCCATTTATATAATTTCTTTTATCTGCTTTATAATATCTTGCAATGATACACAACAAGAAAATTCACTAGAAATTCAACATGGAATTGTTTTTTCAGAGATAGGTAAATACGGAGGTTGGCCTGCTAATAATGGAATTTGGTCTTGGGATAATGAGATATTAGTCGGATTTGTCCAAGCAGATTATAAAGAGGTAAGCGGCAGTATGCACACATATGATCGCAGTACTACAAAAAATATGTATGCCCGCAGTAAGGATGGAGGATTGACCTGGTCAATTGAGGATGCATACAAAGATCAGGCAACGGAATCACAAATATTGCAGCAAAGTATGCCTGACTTTACAAATCCTGATTTCGCAATGGTGTTTCAGAGATCTGAGAATGATAATAAAGTCACCAATTTTTATTATTCCAACAACAGAGGAGCAGACTGGAATGGCCCTTACCTATTCCCTGATTTAAATACAGGCGGAGTGGAAAGTCGCACCGATTACATCATAGATGGCCAGCAGGAGATGAATGTATTTATTACAGTCGCAAAATCAAACAAAGAAGAAGGCAGGGTTGCTCTGGCAAGAACTATTGATGGAGGAGTAAACTGGGAGATTGTCTCCTGGGTTGGTCCTGAACCTGAGGGTTTCGATATAATGCCATCTTCACTAAGATTATCACCAACAGAATTGATTACAACAGTCAGATCAAGAACAGCAGACGGACAGGATTTAATAACAGCCTACGCTTCAAATGATAACGGAGTGACATGGGAAAAGCTTAAAAATCCGGTTGCCGACACCGGTAAAGGGGGGTCACCTTCAGCCTTGCTTAAATTGCAGAATGGAAGACTCGTATTGGGATATACATACCGAAGTAATTACGGGTCAAGAGTAAACATAAGATTCAGTTCCGATAATGGAAGAACCTGGAGTGACGAGATAATGCTCAGAGGCGGAGACGGAGCCAACAGAGATTGTGGATATCCAAGAATGGTTCAAAGGCCTGATGGCAAAGTTGTAATGATCTATTACTGGAATAATGTAAATCAAGAGGGTACTGCTCCTTACAGATATATTGCATCAACAATTTTCGATCCTGATCAATGGAAATAAATATTTAACAATAAACTAATTAAAAAATAATCAACAATTTAAATATATTAATTATGACTCAAGTACTTAATGGAATTATTCCACCACTAGTGACACCTTTATTAGATAATGATACATTAGATGTAGAGAGTTTGGAACGCTTAATTGAGCATGTTATTAATGGTGGTGTGCACGGTATATTTATTCTTGGAACTTCAGGAGAATCGCAAAGTTTGAGTTTCTCACTGAGGGAAGAGATGATAAAACAGTCAAGTAAAATTATCAATGGAAGATTGCCTCTATTGGTTGGTATTTCAGACACATCACTTTCAGACAGCGCCCGTCTATCTTACATTGCAGCAGATAATGGAGCCGATATAGTAGTATCTGCAGCCCCATATTATTATGCTGCAGCCCAACCTGAGCTGATCGATTTTTATGAAGCTTTGGTATTCAAGATTGCATTACCACTCTATCTCTATAATATGCCTTCACATACAAAGGTAACTTTTGCTCCTTCCACACTGTATAAGCTTTCCGAAAATGAGAAGGTAATAGGGTTTAAAGATAGTTCAGCCAACGGTACATATCTGCAGACAGTACTATATACAATGCGTGACAGAAAAGATTTCTCAATATTTGTGGGACCGGAAGAGATGACTGCTGCGGCAGTTTTAATGGGTGCAAACGGTGGAGTTAATGGTGGTGCTAATATATTTCCAAAACTATTTGTAGATTTGTACAATGCTGCAAAGGCAGAAGATCTGGAAACTGTAAGAAAATTACAACTTAAAGTGATGCAGATCTCTACAACTATTTATAACTTAGGTCAATACAGCTCAAGCTTTTTAAAAGGCGTAAAATGCGCACTATCTGTTCTGGGTATATGCAAAGACACTTTAGCATTGCCATATTCTAAATTTGATGCAGAATCCAGAATAAAAATCATCGATGCTATTAAAGAATTAGATTTATAAAACTCAATAACGTGAAAGAAAATTTACACACTGATCAAACAGACCAGGAATGGTTTAAAAATTCAGAATGGTCAAAATTATCAATTCAGCCGGATCAGAGTATCGATTTACGAAAATTTGTTGAGCAGAATATTTTGAATCCCAAAGATTGGCAGGCTACATTTAAATTCATGAGCGAAAGCGATTTTAATAATATGAATGAAGGCAGATATGAATTGGGAGGTGAAGTATATGCAACCATCACTGATTACAATACAAAAGATGTCAGTGTGGCTGATTATGAAGCTCATCGTAAATATATTGATATTCAGTATGTGGCTAGTGGAAAAGAGTATATCGGTTTAACTTCATTAGAGGAGATAATATCTGTTGTAAAACCTTATGATGAAGCAAATGATATAGAATTTTTTCAAAAACCCGACAATAATCTATTACTGGCAGATCCGTCACGATATTTTGTTTTCTTTCCAACAGACGGACATAAGCCCTGTTTAAATGTTGAAAGCGTTGATAAAGTGAGAAAGGTTGTTGTAAAGATTCCTTACATAAAATACATGAATTAAATGCAAAATAAAAAATTTTATCCATGGCTTGTCGTTATATTACTATGGTTTGTTGCCCTATTGAACTATGTTGACAGACAAATGCTTACAACGATGCGACCATCAATGATGGTTGATATTGAAGAGCTGGTTTCAGCTGAAAACTTTGGTAGGCTAATGGCTATATTCCTTTGGATTTATGCGTTAATGAGTCCGATTTCCGGAATTATAGCTGATAGATTAAACCGCAAGTGGCTGATAGTAGGAAGCTTATTTGTCTGGTCAGCAGTAACATTATTAATGGGATATGCCCAAACTTTCAATCAGCTGTATGCACTACGTGCATTGATGGGTGTAAGTGAAGCATTCTATATCCCGGCAGGGTTGGCATTAATTTCAGATTATCATCAAGGATCTACCCGGTCTATAGCAACAGGTATTCATACCTCAGCTATATATCTTGGTCAGGCACTTGGCGGGTTTGGAGCAGTTTATGCGATAATGACTTCATGGCAGTTTACTTTTCATTCCTTAGGGATGATAGGTGTAGTTTATAGCTTGGTACTGATAATATTCTTGAGAGAAAAGAAAACTTATTTGATAGATAAAGATCAAAAGAAGAACCCTTTAAAAGATTTTGTAAGTTCACTTAAAGGAGTAACTATACTTTTAAGCAATATCTCATTCTGGGTTATTATGTTTTATTTTGCTGCACCTAGTTTGCCTGGTTGGGCAACTAAAAATTGGTTGCCAACTTTATTTTCTGATACTCTGAATATTGATATGACACAGGCTGGACCAATGGCCACTATAACAATTGCTATGGCTTCATTGGTCGGGGTATTGCTGGGAGGTTATTTATCTGATAAATGGGTACAAAAACATTTAAAAGGAAGAATATATACCGGTATTCTGGGTCTTTCACTTACTCTCCCGGCTTTGCTGTTCCTTGGTTTAGGAAATAGTTTATTTTCAACAATTATCGGAGCTTTATTCTTTGGATTAGGATTTGGTATGTTTGATGTAAACAATATGCCTATTTTATGTCAGTTTGTATCATCTCGTTATAGAGCAACAGGCTATGGATTGATGAATCTCGTTGGTATTTCCTCAGGTGCATTAATAACAGGACTGTTAGGTAAATCAGCAGATTCCGGAAATTTAGGCCGTGACTTTTTAATGATGATTATACCGGTATTAATTGCAATCGTACTTCAACTTGTTGTTTTGAAACCAAAAACAATAAATATGACTGAAGATTTTGATGAACAATAACCTTACATTGATTTTGACAATATGTTTTATGTTATCAAATAAATGAAAAACAGGTCAGGAAGATTATCAAAAGGTGCTGGAAGATAACTGGCAGGAACGATCTGTAGTTGCACCAGAGTTACAGACAAATCCTGAAAGATCTTTCCTACGATGAACGCTTTCGCAATCACCCACGGAACAAGGATAGAGCTAGGAAAGCTGATAAAAAAGTGCGAACCATAATCGGCCGGATGGTATGTAACAAGGTAAGAAATCCTTTTGACGAGTACGAGTGTGGCCATTGGTTTGCCCGGGCAATGGCCAGTTACGGATTGATGCAGGGATTAACCGGCACTTATTACGATGCCGTGGATAAAACCTTATATATCGATTCCCGGATTGGTGATTTCAAATGTTTTATCAGTGTCCGATCGGGATTTGGAACAGTTGAATTCAAAGCTGGTAGCCCGATCTTGAATGTGGTGTATGGAACGATCGAAGTAGAAAAGTACAATATTAGC
>CALCQV010000076.1 GCA_937894795.1 uncultured Bacteroidales bacterium | reverse complement strand
TATGATTCCATAGTGGGCGTCTGTATGTGCTTCATTGCTGCAGGTATGGGTTTTGCCGGCTGTCTGATGAATCCTTTTACACTTGGCATAGCCCAGGAAATTGCGGGATTACAACTTTTCTCAGGACTGGAATACAGGTTTCTTATCTGGATGATCATCAACATTATAGGAATAAGTTATGTATTATGGTATGCGGCAAGGGTAAAGAAAAAACCCACCAAATCCATTGTTTACCATGAAGATAGTTACTGGCGTGAACACCATGCAAAAACAAGTCTTGATATTTCCGATAAATCTGTAACCTCCACCTGGATTGCCTATTTTGGGGTCCTAGCAGCAATTACCGCATCAGCTTTTTACTGGCCACAAGCAGCCATAGCCTTGGGCGCTAATACCTTTACAACCCCTGCCCTTCCGGTTTTGGCTGTTCTCTTTGCCATTACAGGATTGATGGCAGTTCGCAAATCTGTTCAGGCATTTGTTCTTAATATCCTCATATTCACTATTCTTTTCCTTGTATTGGGGGTAACCGGTTTTCAGTGGGGATTACTTGAACTGGCGGCTTTGTTCTTTGCAATGGCCATTGTAGCCGGTGTTGCCATGGGCAAGGATGCCAATAACATCACCAAATCATTCGTTACCGGAGCCAAGGATATTATGTCGGCAGCATTGGTCGTAGGCCTCGCCGGTGGCATTATTGTGATTCTGGAAGATGGACGAATCATTGATACCATACTTTATGCCATATCCCGATCCATTGAAGGTGCCGGAAAAATCACCACTCTTACCATGATGTATGTATTCCAGTCGGGACTTAACATGATCATCACCTCAGGCACAGCCAAGGCAGCACTCATTATGCCCATACTGCGTGATATCTCTGACATGGTAAATCTTTCAAAACAGGCAACAGTTACAGCCTTTCATATTGGTGACGGATTCACAAACCTTATCACCCCTACCTCGGGTGTATTGATAGGCGTTCTTGAAGTGGCACGCATACCCTTCAACAAGTGGTTCAGCTGGGCATGGAAACTAATCCTTCTGTTTGTTATTCTTGGCTGGCTGCTGCTCATCCCTACTGTAACAATGCAACTTAATGGATTCTGATGTTTGAAATGCCTGTTGCTAACACTTGACAAACAACGGTTTCATTTCATAACTTCAGTTTGTTTAAATAAATGAAACAATCATTATATTTGCTTAACATTAAAACATACTGACATGGGATTCATTAACTCTTTAAAAAAATTATTCAGCACCTCAAAAGAGGTAGCTGAAGCCAAAACAGCGGAATTGAAGGAAAAGACCGCTGAAAGCATTGAATCAGCAAAAGGCTTCGCTAAGGAAGCCAAGGAAAAAGTTGGCGATGTAATGGAGGATACTAAAGAAAAGGTTGGTGATGTAATGGACGACGCCAAGGAATTAGCTTCTGAAGCTAAGGAAAAAATCAAAGACATGGGTGAAACCCTGCGCGAAAAAACCAGTGAAGTAATTGACAAACTTGATGAAAAAGCAACATCAGTGGTAGAAAAAATGGATGAGAAACTCAGATCAACACTTGATAAACCTGAAGTTGTCACTCCTGAACCTGAAGTAGCTTCCAATGTGGCTGATGTAGTAAAGGATGTTACCGCTGCTGCTGAAGATGTTATTGAACCACTTGTTGAAGAAACTGAGGATTTCCAAGAACCTGATGTTGAGCCTTCCAAGTAATCATGCTTAATTAAGCTTCCGGTTGGATTGTAAAGCAATCCAGCCTGTTATCAGACTAAACTTTATAAAAAAAGGGCTGCTCATTAAAGCAACCCTTTTTATTTAATTATAATATCCAACTTCCGGGCTAATTGCTCCGGTTCTTCACCTTTCTTGTCCTTAGCATAACCAATCCTATAAAGGTAAGTAATCCGTTAAGTATCAATAGCTCAAATCCGAATTTATAACCAAACCACTCATAGGAATTATCGCTCAGGAAATAGCAGGTTATTGGCGATAGCACTGCCACCACCGGCACCCATTTATCCTTAACCTGAAACTTGGTAAACAAGCCAAATGAGTAAAGTCCCAGTAATGGGCCATACGTGTATCCTGCAATGGTGAACAGCTTATCAATAAGCGCCTTGTCATAGAAAGAACGGAAAGCAAGAATCACAATCAGCATCACTATGGCAAATCCAATATGTACCATATAACGGATATGAGTTTTTGTTTTCTCACTATAGGTTTTGTTTTTCTCCAATCCTAAAATATCAATACTGAACGATGTAGTAAGCGAAGTGAGCGCTCCATCAGCACTGGGATATGCAGCTGATATCAGTCCTATGAAAAATACAAGTCCGGCAAACGGTCCAAGATATTTTATGGCTATGGTCGGAAAAACATCATCAGAGCTGGCAAGCAGCGACAAGTCAATCCCTTTCACATCAGCATAAGTGAATAATGCAGCACCTAGGAAAAGGAAAATGAAATTAGCTGCTACAATGATAAAACTGAAGGTTATCATATTCTTCTTTGCATCACCGATATTCCGGCAGCTCAAGTTCTTCTGCATCATCTCCTGATCGAGACCTGTCATCACAATGGTGATAAATATTCCGCTGATAAATTGCTTTATAAAGTTATTCCGCGGCGCCCAATCAGTCACAACCATTTTGGTATACTCGCTGTCAAAAATCCTCGTCACCAGTTCTGAGAAGCTGAAATCCAGATCCTTTGATATCAGGACTATAGAAAGCACCAGAGCCAGCAGCATGAAGGTAGTCTGAAGCGTATCGGTCCAAATAATCGTTTTTATACCACCTTTAAAAGTATAGAGGATTATGAGCGAAATAAAAATGACTACTGTAAGCCAGAAAGGGAAACCCCAGGCATCAAACACAAAATGCTGAAGTACATATATGATCAGGAACATCCGCAGGGAAGCGCCGAGCACCCTCGATAACATGAAATAGAAAGCCCCTGTTTTATACGACCAGAAACCAAAGCGCTGTTCCAGATATGAGTAAATGGAAGTGAGATTTAGCCTGTAATACAATGGCAGCAGCACATTGGCAATAATAATATACCCAAAGAAATAGCCCAGAGCCACCATGAAATAGGAGAATTGGCTGGTACCTACCCAACCGGGCACCGACATAAAAGTAACCCCTGACATAGAGGCACCTATCATACCATAAGCCACCACAAACCAGGGTGAACGTTTGTTACCGATGTAAAAACTCTCATTATTGGCCTTGCGGGCGGTAATATAGGTAATCAGGAACAACAGCAGAGTATATCCCAGAAAACAGATCAATAAGATAGAAGGAGTCACAGGCTGATTTTTCTACAAATATAAAAGATTGAGCTCAACCCAAAATCCCCAAAACTATTATTTATGAACAGTGCTGTCCAAAACTTTCCACTTTGAGCGTTGCTGACAATCTTTACCCTGAAGCTGTCGGTGACCAGAATCAGCTTCAGAATCCAAATCCTATGTGAATACCCAGACTTATGTGGAAATCATTTTTATCGGCAGCAAACTCTAATACCGGTCCAAGGTGAAAGTCCTCTAGTTCAAACTCATAAGCAGTCTCAAAGTGAATTCCAGGAACAACGCTGTTTATTTCATCACTGTAAGCATCCGATAAATCCCATCTAATTATGCATACTTCAGGACACCACCTTATT
>CALCQV010000075.1 GCA_937894795.1 uncultured Bacteroidales bacterium | reverse complement strand
ATAAGCGTTGTTTAAACGATGTTTAAGCGTTATTTAAGCGTTATATAACGCTTAAATAACGCTTAAATAATGTGTAAATATCGCTTGAAATCTTAATCAAATATTATTTTTTTTCTTACCTTTGCTTTTTACCGGAAAACCCGATAAAAACTCAATACAACTAAAAAAATAAATCATTATGGCTAAGCGTAAACCTAATGGCGAGTACACGGGATTAGCAGGAGGTTTGGTCCTGTATGAAATGAATGGCAAAGGAATAATGCGTGGCAAATCCAAAAAAAGGATTGACAAATCTGATCAACTGAAAGAGATAAGGTCGGAATTCGGTGTTGTTGTGGAAGCGATCAAAACATTAAAACCTATTTTGACTTTTGGCTTTAAAGACCACACCAGAAACCGTTCAGCATATCATTCAGCATTATCCGTTAATCTCAGTAACTATTACCAGGCATTGGGGCTTAATAATGCAGATAACTACGGTTGGCTGCAGATATCGCACGGTAAATTGAGCGGGGCTGCAGAAGTTTCTGCTACAAAACTGCCTGATGGGAAAATTGAAATAAAATGGATGGGTACTGAACCTGGAAAAGCTCATTTCAGCGAGGATACTGTGTTGGCAGGTATATTCCTCAATAAATCGAAAGTGTTTAAATTGGGTCCTCATTATGTGCTTCGTTCTGCCGGCAGCATTGTCATAGATACCGGATCAATTGAAGAAGGTGAGAAAGCTGATGTTTTCCTGGCATTCAGAATCAGGGAGAATAACTATAAAAGCAACAGCGACAAAAATGTGTCGGCCAGTCAATGGGCTGGTACTATCACTTTTTAATAAATAGTGGACTTTTCTTTTTTACTTTTACGCCTTAAACGTGTAAACGGTAAACTATGAAAATCACAATTTTTCGGGCATTGATTTGCATTGCCCTACTATACCCGACTTTATTATTAAATGCTCAGGATGCCGTTACCAGGAAAATCATTGAGCTTGGGCAAACTGACAATCGCACCATGCAACACCTTGATATCCTGACAAACAGGATAGGAGGAAGGCTGTCAGGCTCAGATGCCTACAATAATGCAGTGGAGTGGGCCGCTGCTGAAATGCGTAGTTGGGGTATGGAAGTCAGGATTGAAGAAGCTGGTAGTGTACCCGTTGGTTTTAACAGGGGGCCTTGGTTTGGACAGTTGCTTGGTGAAAATGCAATGACACTTCATTTTGCCACACCCAGCTATACTTCAGGAACTAAGGGTGCACAAACCGGTCATGTTCTCATAGAACCCCGCACACAGGATGAGTTTAACAGAATGAAGGGTAAGCTCAAAGGGGCATGGGTGTTGATTGGAGGAACCAATGCCGGCTATCCTATTGATATATCGGTGAAGGCTGATCGTAAACGTGACAGTATCATTGCCCTAAATGTCAAGATATCACAACAAAACAGGGAAATTGAGACTGCTAACCGACAGGGTGGAGAACAAAAGGAATTACTTCCCTATAATGAAGAACCTGCACTGTTTTACAGTCAGATGAAAGATGCCGGAATTCTTGGTATTATTCAATCGTCAAAAGTTCCCATTCAGGCTATGTACGATCGTAAGAACATGGAATCCATGTCGTTCAGCAACCTTCCCACTATTCCTGATATCAAGCTTGATGAACACCAATATGAGATAATAAAACAGATGGCACAGGAACGCAGGAATTTTCTCCTCGAATTTGATATAAGGAATCATTTTAAACCGGGGCCTGTTAAGTTTCATAATGTAATTGGTGAAATCAAGGGAACCAAATATCCCGATGAGTATGTTATCATGGGGGCTCATCTTGATGCTTATGATGTTGGTACCGGCGGCGTGGATGATGGATCAGGTGTAGCACCAACCATGGAAGCAGCCCGTTTGATCATGGAAGCTGGAGGCAAGCCTAAGCGCACCATACTTGTATGTCTTTTTGCTGCTGAAGAATTCGGATTGGTAGGTTCACACAGTTTTGTGAACCACAATAAAGAGATGATGCCCAGAATTTCAAACATGTTCAACAGGGATTATGGACCACTGGCGCCCACCAGCCTGAGTGTTTCAGAAGCTCAATGGGATGACTTTACAAAAATATGTGAGCCCCTGAATTCAATCAATCCGGATTTCCCCTTTACATTAAAAAAACGTGATGCCCGTCCCCGTCCTACTTCGGCCGGAGGTTCTGATCATGCTCCCTTCCTGATGGAGGGTGTGCCAACCATCAGCTTCGGCATTGAAGATGCAAAAGGATACAATTTCTCATACGGTGAAATATGGCATACTGAACGTGATCTGTATAACAAGAGCATTGCAGAATATGAAAATCATGCTGCAGTAGTGACGGCTGTTGTTGTCTATGGATTGGCTAACCTGAATCATCTGCTCTCAAGAGAAGGATTCTTTCTTGAAGAGAAGAGTAGTAAGTAAATAAAGCACTGGATAAAAATTTGTCAATAAAACTTATCTTTGTTAAATGTCGGATGCAAATTATATATCACTATTATCGCCTCATCTTTTTTGGGATACTGATATAAAGGATATTGATATTGAACAGCATAAACAGTTCATTATCGGGAGGGTAGTAGGTTATGGCACAATTTCAGACTGGCGAATCATCTGCGAGTACATTGGCCTTGAAGAGATAGGCAGATTAGCAAAAGAGATCAGGGATATGGATGCTAAAAGTTGTTCTTTTTTATCTCTAGTCACCAACATTCCAATAGAAGAATTCAAATGTTACACTTTGAAACAGTCAGTCCCACCGCACTGGAACTTTTAACAAGTCTCCAACAGATTGCTATTTTTAAAGATCTTCGTCTGGTAGGAGATACTTCACTTGCACTTCAATATGGGCATCGAAAATCAATTGTTATCGATCTTTTTGGTCTTTTTGAAGTTGATGAACTTGAAATAACTGAAGAGTTAAGTCGCTTAGGTCAGATTCATCAACTTCAGAAATCTAAAAATATTTTCGTTTATTTAATCAATGGTATTAAAACTGATATTGTAAGGTATAAGTATCCATGGCTGGATGAGGTACAGATCATTGATGGTATCAGATTTGCCGGCAGGAAGGATATTGCTGCTATGAAATTAGCGGCAATCACAGGACGAGGGACAAAAAAGGACTTTATTGATATTTGGTTTCTTCTCAAAGAATTTTCATTAAAACAAATGATGGAATTCTATCTTACAAAATATACTGATGGAACGGAATTCCTCGTTTTAAAAAGCCTTGGATATTTTGCTGATGCTGACAATGATCCAATGCCGGTAATGTTGAGTAATACGGATTGGATCTCTATTAAGGATGGAATTAGAGCTTCGTTGAGTAATTATTTAAGATAGTTAAAATCATACAGTGAGTATCTCATCCAAATATCATTGGAAACAGCTAATATAAACAGGGAATACGATCAGGTTCTTAAGCTTCATTATAAATTCTATCAGTGAAAGATAAAACTCTCAAAGCATTTCTTGATGAAAAGGTCGAGTTGTACAACCGGCCTGATTTTATTGAACAAGATCCCGTGATTATACCCCATCGGTATACTCAAAAGGAAGATATTGAAATTGCCGGTTTTCTTTCAGCAACCATTGCCTGGGGTAACAGGGTTAGCATTCTTAAAAACGGCCTTCGGTTAATGGAAATGATGGATGACAGTCCATACCAATTCGTGATGGGAGCAGGGGAAAAGGAGCTGAAAAAGCTCAATAAATTCGTGCATAGGACATTCAATGATACTGACTGCTTATTCTTTATGGAAGCACTTCGTAGTATTTATCTGAACCATGGTGGCTTGGAAACTTCATTTTCAGAAGGACTCACGAAAACTGATAAGGATACGGATGTCTTCCCTGCAATAATGCATTTCAGAGCAACATTTCTGTCAGCTCCACACCTTGAAAGGTCAGTAAAACATATAGCCAATCCGGCGGCAGGAAGCACCGCAAAACGTATCAACATGTTTTTGCGATGGATGGTACGAAAGGATGATAAAGGCGTTGACTTCGGGATATGGAGCAGTATCAGTCCTTCACAATTGTGTTGTCCGCTGGATGTACATTCAGGCAGAAGCGCACGCAAGTTAGGATTACTCAACAGAAAACAGAACGACTGGAAGGCCGTAATTGAACTAACGGAAAATCTAAGGCAACTTGATGCCAAGGATCCCGTGAAGTATGACTATGCCTTGTTCGGAATGGGCGTAAATGAAGGCTAATGCTTTAACTTAGCCCTCAAATATTGGACCGGCCACTCGATGTCGTCATTCAACTCATGTGCAGCCAGTAATGGGAAATAAGGATTCCTTAGAAACTCCCTGGCAAACAATATGATGTCGGCCTGACTCTTTTGCAAAATCTCTTCAGCCTGTTGGGCAGTGGTAATCAATCCAACAGCTCCCGTTAGTATGCCTGTTTTCCTGACAGCTTCGGCAAATGGAACCTGGTAACCGGGGCCCAATTGAATTTTCTGGGCAAGGATATTTCCACCTGAAGAGCAGTCAATCAGATCCACTCCTCTATCCTTTAGTATGGCAGAAAGCTTTACTGTTTCGTCTACTGACCAGCCCGCCTCATACCAATCTGTTGCCGATAAACGAACAAAAAGAGGCAGGTTATTGGGCCATACTTCCATTACCGCATCGGTAACTTCAAGCAACAACCTGATTCTATTTTCATAACTGCCACCAAAGTCATCGGTGCGATGATTACTAAGAGGCGATAAAAACTGATGGAGCAGATAACCATGGGCTGCATGTATTTCAACCACCTGAAAGCCTGCCTCCAGGGCACGTCGTGCCGCATTCTTAAAGTCGCTGATAACTTTCCTGATCCCCATGACATCCAATTCATCAGGATTTTCCTCCTTATCATCAAAGGGTAGGGGTGAAGGTGCAACTGTTTTCCAACCACCATTTTCCTTAGATAGTTGATTTCCACCCTTCCATGGGGCACTGTGTGAAGCCTTCCGGCCTGCATGTGCCAACTGAATGCCGGCAATGGCTCCTTCATTTTTTATAAAATCGGTAATACGTTTCAAAGGCGCAATGTAATCATCGGCCCACAGTCCCAGATCGCCTGGAGATATTCTACCTTCCGGTGAAACGGCAGTAGCCTCAACAATTATTAATCCTGCACCACCACTTGCCCGGCTTCCCAAATGTACCAAATGCCAATCGTTGGCAAATCCATTGGTAGCCGAGTATTGACACATAGGTGATACAACAATACGGTTACGGAAGGTTATATCCTTGATAGTGAGTGGTTGTAATAGTATTGACATAATTAAAACAGGTATTAGGTTGATTACGCATTCCAATTCTGAAAAGCTTCGCAATGATACATCATTAGCCAAAGATAACGAGTTATTTAATATTTTTTAACACCCTGGAAGTGAAGAAAAATGCTGATTTTTAACTTGAAAACTATATTTTTGTTTTCCCGACTCATTTACAGTGTCCTTTCTCAGGCACTATTTCTTAGCAGGGAGTAGAAGGGTACTGCTCATTTCCTGTACTACTGTCAAATGACAGGCATATTATCTAACCTACCCATATCGAAAGGAATAAAGATGAATTATAAAGAGTCATTTCTTTACAATCACAGGCACTACAAGTCAATTGAATTATGGAAAGATGTTACTGATGAACAATGGAACAATCCCAACTGGCAAAGAAGGAATTCCATACGTACAGTTGAGCAATTGAGTAAGATTATCAAATTAAGTGAATTTCAAAAACAGGAGATAGAACGTACAATACTCGAATTAAGGAGCCAGGGAAAGGATCCCATGCGAATGACCCCCTATTACGCTTTGCTGATGCAGGAAGATCCTTTTAATCCCATTATGCTGGATGGTGAAAAGTCAGAATCAAGACTTGATCCGATTTTCTGGCAAAGTGTACCGACTCCGGCAAATCTGTTGTTTCATAACACAGGGAAAGAAGGTTCAATGAATGAAGGTACAAGAAGTTACGGGGCAGCTTACCAAAGGTATCCCAACAGGGTAGCATTGTTTGTGGCCGAGAATACAAGTTGTGCTTCCTATTGTATTCACTGTCAGCGTGCCAAATCTCTTGATGCAACCGTTGATGTATCAACTGAAGAGATTAATAAAGGCCTGTTTTATATTTCTGTTAATGAGAATATTGATGAAGTGCTGATTACAGGCGGTGATGCCCTGATGATAAGTGAAAAACGGTTAAAATATGTACTCGAGGAATTGAGTGCAATGCCTCACTTAAGGGTGATAAGAATAGCTAGCAGGGTACCTGTGGTTCTTCCAATGGCCATTACTGATACTTTACTCAACCTGATAAACACTTCAGCCAATAAACACAACTCCGGAATAGATAAATATGTGTATTTTATGACACATATCAATCATTATCAGGAGATTACGCCTGATTTTGCTGCTGCTGTCAGGAGAATTCGAAACCATGGTTTTACCATCAGGAATCAAACAGTGTTGCTCAACCATGTAAACGACTATTACAAAACGCTTGCTGAAACCTTCAGGAGAATGTTCTGGGTGGGGGTTCATCCATACTATTTGCTGCAATGCCATAAGGAAAAAGGAATTGTACACTTCATCACACCAATACAAATTGGTAAAATCTATATGAAAGCTCTGCAGGGATGGATATCAGGAATAACGAAACCGGTATATGCTGCCAATGTAGAAGGTGGTGGTGGTAAGGTTATTCTGATGCCATCAGGCCATGATACGTTGAATACTTCTACCAGCATTGAAGACCATATTTCAGAGAGCTATGCAACTGTAAGTACCTGGGATGACCGAAAACTCAAGGACTATGAAGCTCTGGGAAGGGCTACGAGAGAAGAATATGATGAAGCAATTGCTACCATGGACAAATTCATTGGTCGACCGGGTGCATTCCTCCCGAAGATAATAATTATAGATCATGCCGGAAGACATCTGGAAACTACAAATAGAACCAAACTTCCCAGGCTGAAAAACAAGAAGAAATCATCCTTGTTGGGCTATAAAGCAAATAAAGATGATATGCCTGTTACCAATCCGGCCGACATAATGGATTATCTTGATAAGCTGTATATTGAATCTTCTTACAATTGCGATAGATAGGTTATTTTTGATTAAAAGTTTTGTGAGAGAAATTATATCGGGATGAACTGCATACATAGAAGATGTTGTCTTAAACGCAAAACCGGGAAATGATCCGAGCACTTTATACAATAAGGCTTAAACAGGGAATACGGATAGTGAACGATCTGGGGATAGGTCGATTCCTGTTCCTTATTATAATTTATATACTGGTTTCTTTTCCGCTTTTTCTGTCAGCAAAGCAAGAATCGGGAATCCGCATTGCCGTATCGGTAATTCTTCTGTTGCTATTATTCATCCAAACAAAAAGGAAAGATATAAGATTTCTGAAAAGTCATGTGGAGAACTATCATCTCCTGCTATTTGTAGAGTATCTGCTGATTTCGATTCCTCTTGTGACTGGACTATTGTATTTTCAAGAGTATCTGATGTTGCTGTTATTGGTATCAGGGATTGCACTGATTGGATTTGTAAACAGACATACAAAAACTATCGTTCTGAATACATTTATACAGCGCTTAATACCTGATGAGTGCTTCGAATGGAAGAGTGGTATAAGGAGTTCCATGCTATACCTGGTTCCTGTTTGGCTGGCAGGCTTGTTGACCTCCTTCTGGATAGGAAGTATTCCGGTTGCTATGGTAATTATTGGAATAGCAACCCTTGGATTTACGGAAAATAATGAACCCCTGACATTGTTGCAGCAATTTGAAAAAGGGCCGGGGAAACTCTTGAACTTCAAGGTCAAAAACCAACTGATGTTGTATTCTGTATTGGCAATTCCACTGCTAGTGGTATATCTTCTGTTGCATATCGAATACTGGTATATAGCTGTTGCCATATATCTTATATTCCTGATAGTAAACGCTTATGCCATTCTGTGCAAATATGCCTTCTATCAGCCCAATACCAGAAGTGCAGGACAACTATTCAACATATTCGGAACAGTTAGTGCATTTCTACCATTCCTGCTACCTGTTGTACTGTTTCTGATAATAAGATTCTGGTTCAGGTCGATAAGCAATTTGAAACCGTATCTTGAAGATTTTAATTAATTACTTAAGCCTTATAATTAAATGATCACCATTAAAAACCTGACAGTTTCATACAAGAAAAACAACCCGGTTATCCAATCACTGGAACTCTCCCTTGAATTGGAAAGGATACACGGAATAGTGGGATTGAACGGCTCAGGAAAAACCACCCTTCTCAATACCATATATGGACTGAAGAAACCAGAAACAGGAGATATTTTTATTGATGGTTGTAAGAGCACAAAAAGACAAATTGCTTATCTGGAAACGGAAAGCTACTTCTATTCCAATATTACCGGTGAAGATCACCTCAAGATATTTAAGAATACGGATTTTGACACAGTTAGCTGGAATGAACTATTCAAACTGCCGCTTAGAGAGCTCATAGAAACATATTCCACCGGCATGAAGAAGAAACTAGCCCTCCTGGCAGTATTAAAACAGGATAAGCCAGTGATGATTCTGGATGAGCCATTCAATGGACTGGATATTGAAACAGCCAGGGTCCTGCGCTCCATACTCCTCAACCTTAAAAACAGGAAGACGATAATTATCACATCACATATTATAGAGACCCTCACCAATCTATGTGATGACATAAGTTACCTGCAGGAAGGGAAAATAAAATATTCCAGGAGCAAGTCGGAGTTTGATGAGTTTAAGCAGGAAATTTACCTTGATATTGAGAAAAGGAATGAAGAAATAGTAGCGAAGCTGGTTAATTTGTGATAGATTACCGGGAAGAAATTGAATTTGTTGTGAAAATCAGGACGGTATTATAGGATTATGCAACTAAACTGGGAAAGTATAGTCTATTGTATCATACTGGTCAACAAATAATCCCATATCAATAATATGAATTAAAGAACTAAGACGACCATTCTGACCAGGAGTGTCGATAAATATTCCAAAATTGATTATTAACCATTGAATATGAAGAATAGGCTGATTATCTCCCTGAATCTTATAATGCTACTTTGTTTAGCCATTTTATCAGGGTCTTGCGAGAAAGACCGATATATTGTAGATGTTGTGACAGATTCTGAAATGAAAGCAGATATTTATACCAGATCCATAGACACACTGCACTTCGAATCAAGCAGATATATTCTGGAAGCTGAATTAACCAGGGATTTCTTTCCCGGTGGACCGGTACCAAAAGAAAGACCATTAGTCGCTTCAATCTATCTGGTAAACATTGACAGTCTGCCTGTTTCGCCCAATCTGGAGGTACAAAAACTCTATGTGATTAACAATGACTTAATATGGTACGCTGCACTTAATCAAGGTGTTCAACCTAACGTTCCCGACTATAAACTTAACAAACTAAACAACAACGGGCCAGAATGGGATACGGATATACCTGTGGATGTGGTAATTGAGATAAGAAGCAGGCAAATAAATGAACGATTTCTCCTAATGGCAAAAGATATAAATATTGATGCCAACTGGTAAAGTTCATCATAATGAATACCGAAAAATAATCACTATGTGTCAAAGAATTTTCAGGAGTCTCAATTTTATATCTGTAGCATTATTAACAGTAATTTCAGGTTGTGTATATTATCCACAAGCGACTGATATTCCGCTGATAAGCGAGAAAAAGGACCTGAGAGTTGACGCCGGCGTATCATCAGGTGTATCAGCACATGGAACAGTATCCTATGGACTGACAGATAAAGTAGCCGTTCAGGTTTTCGGGAGATATGGCAACGATGTTGATGAGTTTTACCTCCAGGGCTCAGCAGGTATCTTCAAGAAACACCTGAATGAATATATTACTGAATTCTATGGTGGATACGGTTATGGAGAAACGAGCTATTCAAAACATGATGACCAGGGATATCTCAGCGGCAATTATAAACTTTACTTCCTTCAGTGGAACATTGGACAAAAAGAAAGAAGGTTTGCAAATCTCGATTATGGCCTTAGTATGAAAGCAGGCCTACTTACAACCAGTATGCTTGATCGTGGCTATTGGGTAACTGATTATATGTACCCGGAACCCGGAACACTTTATCATGACAAGAGCCTTCTACTGGAACCAAACGCCATGATAAGAATCGGAGGTGAAAAGTTAAAGTTTACTATGAAGTTCGGCACTTGTCTTCTTTACAAATTCACCCATACCGACTATCATTTACCGTATAGTAAATGGAGTGTTGGTATTGGGGTTAACTATCATTTTTGATTATACTAAGGGATGCCATAATACAGCAGCATGTTAAGCAATTGTATCAATAAAGCAAATCAACCAAGTTTTCTAAAACTATTTGCTAACCGAAAATGGCAAATCATCATCATTGACAATAATGGTAGTATCAGGCTGATTACCCATACTGATATTCATTGTTCCGCCCTTCATCAGATCGTTATGTGAAATAAACAGTTTACTGTAAGGTTTCCCGTTCAGTTTGGTCTCATTCCGATAAAGGTTGTTTTCATTGTTTTCAGGTGCAGTGATGATAAACTTTTTACCATTGGTAAGGTTGAGCGTTATTTTCTTGAACAGCGGGGCTCCCAACACATATTCACCGGAACCCGGACAAACAGGGTAGAAGCCCATGGCTGAGAATACATACCAGGCGGATGTTTGTCCGTTGTCTTCATCACCGCATAGTCCGTCAGGTTGTGCCGTATACAATCTGTTCATCGTTTCGCGCACCCAGTATTGCGTTTTCCATGGTTGAGCGGCATAGTTATACAGATAGATGCCATGCTGTACCGGCTGGTTGCCATGCGCGTATTGTCCCATATCAGCAATCAGCATTTCAGTTATTTCATGGATCTGGTAACCATAATAGGAGAAATCGAATCGGGGAGGGGCGGTGAAAAGGGAATCCAGTTTAGCTAAAAAGTTATCTCTTCCGCCCATCAGATTCTGCAATTCTTTAATGTCATGGAATACGCACCAGGTGTAATGCCAGGAACATCCTTCAGTAAATGCATCGCCCCATTTCTCCGGAACAAAAGGTGTTTGCCACGATCCATCCTTATTACGGCCCTGCATAAACCGGGTTTGGGAATTAAATACATTTTTATAATTCATGGCTCGTGTGGCAAATCTGTCAATCTCTTCCTGTGGTCTACCCAATTCCTTAGCCAGTTTCATGATGGTATAATCATCGTATGCATACTCCAGTGTTCGGGCAACATTCTCATTTACATCGACATCATAGGGGATATAACCCAGACTATTGTAATATTCAACTCCAAAACGGCCAACCGATGAAAGAGGACCGGCATTCTCTGAGTTCTTGAGTATGGCATTGTACAAGGTTTCAATGTCATAACCTCTGATTCCTTTTAAATAAGAGTCGGCAATAATGGCTGCAGAGTTGGAACCTATCATACAGTCGCGGTGACCCGGACTAGCCCATTCGGGGAGCCAACCGCTTTCCTTGTAGGTATTAGCCAATCCCTCCATTATCATAGCATTCAGTTCTGGATTAATGATGGTTGACAGCGGAAATGCAGCCCTGAAGGTATCCCAGAAGCCGTTATCCGTAAACAGGGGGCCGGGCAGCACTTTACCATTAAAAGGACTATAATGAACCATTTCTCCATCCTGATTATATTCATGGAACTTCCTGGGAAAGAGAAGGGTACGGTAAAGTGCAGTATAGAAAGTGGTCAATTGGGCGACAGTACCGCCTTCCACTTCAATTTTACCTAATTCACTGTTCCAGATATCGGCAGCTTTTTCTTTGGTTTGAGTGAAGGAGTCATTACCCAATTCCCTCTGTAAGTTCAGCAGGGCTTGTTCATGGCTGATAAAGGAAGATGCTATGCGGGCAGTTATGGTTTTTTGCTTTGAAATGTCAAACTGCAGTATCATACCGCACTTTTTAGCTTCTATTTCACTCTGCGGATAGATTACCGTGTCATTCCAAACACCGGCTGATTGTATATCAGCATCAAAAGTGATGACAAAATAGTTCTTGAAATTGGCAGGAACACCTCCGCTATTGTAGCTGCTGTATCCAATTACATTGTTTTCTTCCTGAATGTACTTCAGGTAGGCTCCCTTATGAAACCCATCAATAAGAACATATGCGATATCATCATCGCCGAATGTAAAGTTCATTTGGGCAGCTCTGTCGGTAGGGGTGATTTCAACCGTAACATCATAATCAGCCAGATAAACGCTATAATAATGCGGTGAGGATTTCTCGGCTTTATGCGAAAACCAGGAAGCGCGCTTTAAAGGATCAATAACCGGCTTTCCGGTGAGGGGCATCAAGGAGAAGCAGCCATAATCATTGATCCATGGACTGGGCTGGTGGGTTTGCTTGAAACCTGTAATCTTTTTAGCCGTATAGTTGTATTGCCAACCATCACCATTCTTAGCTGTTTGTGGTGTCCAGTAGTTCATTCCAAAGGGTAAACCTATTGCGGGGTAGGTATTTCCGTTGGATAAGGAAAAATCACTGGCAGTGCCAATCAGAGGATTTACATACTGAACAGGATTTAGATTGTTGTTTTGAGCATTGGTAATATTTATTCCGACAAATATTACAAGGAGCAGCGATAAAATATGGATTTTCATCTTTTCTATACCTGTTAATTGCAAATCTATTTATTAGTGGTATTTAATTTCAATACTATGTCTTTAAGACAATAAACAAGCTTCTCACAACCATTAAGCTTCATATCAGGCAATCCGCCAAAATGCTGCTGGAAGAACTCAATTATAAGCCTGTCAGTTGATGGAATGGAATAAAGCTTATCAATGCCCGGTTTGGTAATATAATAACCACTGTTATGTGCATCAAAAATCCCCTCAGCTATTCCACCTGCAACTGCTGTTGCAGCAAAAGTAACCGGCGACATGTATGCTGATCCTAATACCATTCCCGGTATGGAACCATCATTGTACAGATAAAGCGTGTGCTCACCGGTAACCACCACCGCAACGAAACGCTTTTTATCAATGTTCTCAAGATACATGGGCCTATACTCTTGATTATCCAGGTTATAACTCCTGATTTTTGATGGCGTATACACCTTTTTCTTGCCCGAAGCATCCCTGTAGTGGAGATACATTTGTTCTTTATTCTTCAGATTCCCATAGATGGTATCACCTGATAGGGTAATATAATATCCATTTACCGGATACTTGGAAGGCTTTTCCTGAGCCTGTGAACCATTGGAGATCAGTAATATGCACCCGATGATCAACAAATAAACAGATTTCATGGCAAACAATGATTATTTTTTATGATTATTAAGAAAAAGTATGTTGATAAGGTCTTCTAAGTCTCTTCATCGAAGAATACCTTATAATAGTGCATATTCCTTTCCTGATCGTAGCCCTTCTCTATATTATCCCTGTTGCCGTGAATGTATATATGGAAGTTCTTATCGAGCTTTAGGATGCTCTTGAAAACCCTGGACTGCTTTCTAACGGCCTGTCCCGAGATATCAAAGTCGTCCTGAATTTTCGTCTGTCGCTCTGATTCAAAGTCCTTGCGGTATTCATGGAAAGATTCAATCACATCCTTTTCGGCGAATACTTCTGACACGAACTCTTCCATTACGAAATTCTCATTTTCCTTAAAGAATTTCATTGATTTATTAAGCATTTCAGCCTGTTGAGGTCTATCGGTGTCAAAATCCTCAGGCAACTTCTCATTGACGAATTTTCTGCACAAGTCAAGTGTTTCACGTGTTTGGTGGTAATCGTCGTCTCTTTCCCTGAGTTTCAGGAATTCATCAAACCAGTAGTGGGTATCGGCGTTTTTGTTAGTATTATCGATTACAGCACATACATAACCTTCTTCAGCTTCGGTATTGAATATCAGACAACCCTTTTCCAGCTTATTGATATTGATGCCATCTTCACGATCCACTCCATAGTTATCATCAACAGGGTATACCTTAAGGAAGGTTTCCCTGGATTCAGATTTAAACAAGCCAATGGCATCAACCTCTTCACCATCCAAAATGAGGTTGTTGAAGTAAGCCACATACAACTCACCCGGCTTGATCATAGGGTGTGTTGATTTGGCATAGAGGTGCTTGGCAAAATTTACTGAATTTATATAAAGGCTGCTTGGATGCTCAAAAATTGATGTTGCGTAGTGATACACTTCATTCAGCTGGAGATCACTCTCATGAAAGAGGTTGAAGTATTCGTTCTTAGAGAATGGCGAGAGGAAGTATTTGGTCAGGAGTTCCTTTACTTCATCTCTTAAGTGCAATTCAGATGCCGAGATACGCATTCCCTCATCTTTTCCTGAATTGCCTGTTTTATGGATGGCAATCCGGCTTAGGGTTGCATCGTGTGTAATGATCATGGAGTGTGTATGATAAGTTTAGTGCAATGATAAGGCATATTGATCTTTTGTGCAAGGCCTGAAATGCGAAACTTGAGAATGGAAAAAGTGGTTTTATTCGTAACTCTGTTGTATTTTAGCCATCTGATTGAGAAGAAGAAGTTACGGTATGTTAACTCTCCGGATACTAATAAACAGCTATCAGTCAGTCAAGTATATTTCTTACTTAAAATAAAACTTCAGGATATGAAATGGAAACTAAGTGTGCTGATTGCCGTTTTAATAGGTTTAGGCATTAATACAGTTACAGCATGCACAAACTACCTTGTTACCAAAGGAGCATCAGTTGACGGCTCTACAATGATTAGCTATGCGGCAGATTCGCATGTGCGGTATGGTGAGTTGTATTGGCGGGCTGCAGCCGATTGGCCTGAGGGCACCATGGTTACCCTTTATGATAGGGGTACGGCCAAACCACTGGGACAGATACCTCAGGCCAGTCATACCTATCAGGTAATAGGTTTTATGAATGAATATCAGGTTGCCATTGGCGAAACAACCTTTGGGGGCCGTCCTGAATTGGAAGATACTACCGGTGTTGTTGATTACGGCAGTTTGATGTTCCTTGCCCTGCAACGTTCAAAAACTGCCCGTGAAGCTATTCAGGTAATTGCCGAGTTGGTAGAAAAATACGGTTACGCCAGTTCAGGTGAATCCTTTTCAATAGGTGATCCTAATGAGGTTTGGATAATGGAAATCATGGGTAAAGGCACAACCTTGGTGGCTGACAAGAAAACCAAAAAAATGGCTAATGTCAACAAAGGGGCAGTCTGGGTAGCCGTGCGTATTCCTGATGGTTATATCTCAGCCCATGCCAACCAGGCACGTATTAATTTCTTTAAGCCTGAAGATAAAGTTACTTCCATTAGCAGCAAGAATTTCAAGCACATCAATGATCCGGCAATTGATTATGTTTACTCGCATGACATGATCAGCTTTGCACGTTCAAAAGGCTATTTCATGGGCAAGGATGAGGAGTTTAGCTTTAGTGATGTGTATGCTCCCCTGACTTTTGACAATGTTCGTTTCTGTGAAATCAGGGTATGGTCGGCTTTTAAGGATGTCAACAGCGACATGGACAAGTACTATGAATATGCAAAAGGAGATGTAACAAAGGATAGGATGCCATTGTACATTAAACCTGATCGTAAATTAACCCCCAGAGACCTGATGGGATTTAAGCGTGATTATCTGCAAGGCACTGATCTTGATATGTCGAAAGACGCCGGTGCTGGTCCTTTTGGATCACCTTATCGCTGGAGGCCATTGACATGGAAATACAATGGCACTGAGTATTTTAACGAGCGAGTTACAGTAACACAGCAGACCGGTTTTTCCTTTATAGCTCAAATGAGAAGCTGGTTGCCGAATCATATTGGAGGAATCTTCTGGTTTGGCGTAGATGATGCCGGTTCAACCGTTTATGTTCCATTCTATTGTGGAATAAATAAGGTGCCCCATGCTTATGCAGAAGGAAACGGTGATATGCTAACCTACTCTGATGATGCAGCTTTCTGGGTTTTCAATAGGGTTGCTCATTTCAAATACCTGTTCTATAACAGGGTTATGCCTGATCTCAAGAAGGTACAGGATGAGCTTGAAGAGACCTTTGCCGGTGAATCTAAGAAAGTAGATGCCGAGGCATTGGCACTTCATAATTCCAATCCTTCAAAAGCCCGTGAATTCCTTACTAATTATGCTGAAACAGCAGCTAACAGGACCATCAAACGCTGGAAGGAACTTGATAATTACTTGTTGGTCAAGTACCTCGACGGGAACGTCAAGAAAGAGAAGGATGGCCGATTCCTTAGGAATAAATGGGGTTTCACTCCATCACCCATGTTTCCGGGTTATTCTGAATCATGGAAGGAACAAGTTATTAAAGACACCGGCGATAAGCTGATCTATAAATAATGAATCGGATTATTGGTTAGTTAATTGATGTAACAGTTTATTCTGTTCGGCATTAAAATGCTCAGGATTTCAACAATCACGGCAAAGGTACATGCTGTAATAAAAGAATCGATTGTAGGAGAGTTAAGAAACATCTAAAACGCTATAAGCTCATGTAATCCAGCGAATTAGAATGAGTTTTTGATATTCCGGGAAAAGTACAGAAAATAAACGCCTAATTAGTTGATAATTAGGCGTTTATTGTATTCTTTAAAAAGTTGTGAAATTTCAGATTCAGAGAATTGTCGATATGCTTTAATAAGTTAACAACCTTCTGATATACAACTAAATAAGCTTATTTTTTTTGTATTCTGATTCGTGCATCTACTGCAGTTATTCCCTTTGCATTTCCCAGCAGTGGATTGATGTCCATTTCAGCAATTTCAGGTGCTGTAACACATAGAGCCGACAGGCGCACAATTGCATCAGAGAAAGCTGTAATGTCAACACCTTCCTGACCGCGTACCCCTTCAATAATCTTATACGATTTGAGGGATTTGATCATGGTCAAAGCTTCATCAGCTGACACAGGGGCTAAAGATGACTGCACATCCTTGAGCACTTCAATGAAGATTCCACCCAAACCACATAGAATCATGTGCCCGAAGTCGCCTTCTTTCTTTACGCCGGCAAATATCTGTGTTCCTGATAACATCGGCTGAATGAGAACTGCGGTGGTATCCTTGATTTTGATCATTCTGTTGAACTCTGATGTAACGGTTTCATCATCCTTAACATTAAGGGTAACACCACCAACATCAGATTTATGAACGGGTCCAACAACCTTCATAACAACCGGATATCCTATCTTATTAGCCATTTTAACTGCCTCAGGTGCAGTAGTTACAACAGCTTCACCTGCCCTTGGTATACCGGCAGCATCAAGCAGTTGCTGCACTTTATCCGGTGAGAGGTAACCATCTTCAGAGTTATTGACAATATCCCTGATTAGTTTTTGATCAACTGAGGGTAGGGTAGAGTCTTTGGCGGGTGCCGGTGTATTGTATACTTTAGTAAGAGCAGTACCGAAAACCACTTCATCAGGGAAGTTTATTCTCCCCAATCCGATAAAATAATCTATCTCATTCTTGACATTTACTATAGAAGGTAAAATTGGAAAGATCGGCTTTTTAGATGTGTTCATCTTTTCGTGCAGCACCTTATAAACTTCATAATTCTCAAACAACCCGGGACTACCGAAAATAACTGCCATACCATCAATATTGTCAAATTTCTTATCACAATATTCAATGATCTCACCAAGCTGTTCGGCTGTGCCTGTAGCAAGCATATCAATTGGATTGGCTACTGATGAACCAGGGAACAGTTTGGACAACAGTTCAGGACTTTCAAGATGAGGAACTTCAAAGCCATTGTTCGACAGGGCATCGGTGAGCATTACTGCCGGTCCGCCGGCATGTGTGATAATTGCTATGTTCTTTCCGGCCAGTTTCTTGTGCATGAATATCGCGGCAACCGTTACCAGCTCTTCCCGTCCATAGCACCTGACAATACCAGCTTTTCTAAATAAGGCATCAACGGCGGTATCACTGCTGGCAAGCGCACCGGTATGTGATGAAGCGGCACGGCTACCTGCTGAAGAAGTACCTGATTTGATAGCTGCAATGCTGCAGCCCTTATTTATAAGAGATGACGCATGCTTAAGCAGCATATCGGGTTTTGAAATACTCTCAACATACAGAAGCTTTACTTTTGAGCTTGTAGCCGGGTCAAAGGTCTCATCCAAATATTTTAGAACCTCCTCAACACCCATCTGGGCGCTATTGCCAACAGAATAGACACTGCTAAATGAGAGGCCGTTCAACATACCGGCTTCCATAATAAACACTGCAGTTGCGCCTGAGCCTGAAATAAAATCCACACCATGCGGTTCCATTCGTGGAATCGGAAGGCTGAACACTGACGTGTGATGATGGTTCATCATGCCTATGCAATTTGGGCCAATTAAACACCCATTCACACAGTTGATGGTATCAACTATCTGCTTCTCATAACGAGCTCCCTCTTCACTCTCCTCATGAAAGCCGGCTGAGAAGATGATAAAGGCACGTGTATTCTTATTATTGGCCAATAAATCAACAGTTGCCGGACAATACTTTGCGGCTATGGCCAATATGGCCAAGTCAACTTCGGGTAGATCAGCAGGATCCTGATAGCACTTGATTCCTTGTATCTCTGTTTCTTTTGGGTTTGTTACGTAGAGTTTCCCCGGGAATTTATTGTCAATTAGATTCTTTAATACTTTGCCTCCGGGCTTTGTTACATCATTTGATCCGCCAATAACAACGATACTTTTGGGATCAATCAATTGCTGATTAATCATGATAATGAATGAGTTAGTGAATTGAAATTCTTTATTTAATATAGGGCGAAGGTATGAAAATATGCTGTAAATAAAGGGTAAAGTAATGATTTTTGGTTTCTCTCAAATTATGATGCAAACACTGCCACTTACATTACGAGTGGGGGAGGTGATGATTGTTGATGTATCTTGAATTTCTTGCATAAAAAAATCGTGTTGTTGACAATTCAATAACACGATTTTTTCCTTTTAATGGGTACTATAGCAATATCCCTGATGTATAGTTCAGCTAATTACCTATAAAAACTATAGTATTTGCTATTATTAGTCCTCAAACATAATAGATAATGCCACTACACCCGGGCCTGCATTAACACCCAGCACAGGAGAGGCATCATTTATAAAAAGTGGTTCCAGACCCGTTAACCTGAGCATTTGATCGTGATACCAGTTGGCAGTTACAATATTCTTGGCATGTGATATTGTATATCCCCACACTTTTCTCTTACCAACCATTCTCTTTACACTTTCCATAACCAGAAAGCGACTTCCCTTTTCTGTAAATGGTTTACCAAACGTTTCTGTACGACCTTCATCGTTAACTGTAACGATGGGCTTGAGATTAAGCAATGAGCCTATCAGTCCTTTTGTATAACTTACCCGTCCGCTTTTTACCATATATTTGATAGTCTTAGCGCTGACAAACATCTTCGTGTTTGTTGACCAAATGGGTATCAACCTTGTTAGCTCTTCATGAGTTACGCCCTGAGCAAGAGCTTCAGCTGCGCGCAAAACAACAACACCTAATCCGCTCGATAATCGCCTGGAGTTAATGATATCAATTTTCTTACCGGTATGCTCTGAAACAGTATGGGCTGCCTTTGTACTATTTGAGAAAGTACCGCTCATGGAGCCACTTATATGGATTCCTATAATTGATTCAAAATGACTTGAAAGGAAGGAGTATTTATTAAAAAACTCCTTATATGGAGGCTGTGCGGTGCTTGGATAATTAGCTGCCTTATCGAGCATTTTATAAAATTGTGATGGAAGCAATGTAATCCTGTCAAGGTAATAAGAATCACCAAAATGGACACTTAATGGAACCACCTGTATTTGGTGTTTCTCTATGAGTTCCTGCGGAATATCACAAGTTGAATCAGTAACCAGAGCTATAGGCAGATGAGGATGTGCTGCTATATTATTTTGCATTATCATGTCATCAACCTTTTGGAAAGAGATTGAGCCATACCTGCTAAGCACTTTCATTACTTTTGATGGATGGTCAGAATGGATATGCACCCTCAGTTTCCGGGGAGAACCTGCAACAACCATAGAATCACCCATATGGGCAATAGATTTCCTGACTTGTGCCAGATCAACATTTTTCTTTTCGTCAAGAGCCAGCATTGCTTCAGTGCAGTAGCGGAAGGTAATTACTTCATGTGACACTGATTCAGAATCGGCAATTACAATAGTATCACGACCGGAGAGCATCTTCCTGATTTCACCGGCTTTGACAAATTCCACTATTCCCTGAAGGAAAACAACAAAACCCTTGGCACCGGCATCAACTACTTTCGATTTAGCAAGAATTTCAAGCTTCTGGGTAGTGGCATTCAGTGATTCAACGGCTTTCTGATATGCCAATGCCAACAGTTCAATAAAATCACTTATTGTGTCTTTTAAAATATACACAAACTCAGCCCATTCACGTATAACGGTAATCATGGTACCTTCAATTGGGTTGGCTATTGCCTCGTAAGCATAAGTAACTGCTTTACGCAAGGCTTCAGCGAAACCCTCAACACTCATTGTTTCATATTTCTGGAGTTCAGTGCTGAATCCATAAATGAATTGGGCAAAAATGATACCTGAATTCCCCCTTGCTCCGGTAAGGGCTGCATCGGCCAATGCCGCAGCTGTAATTCTAAGATCGGACGTTGGTATGGGTGTATCAACTATGGAACGCATAGTTGAAGCAAGATTGGTACCGGTATCAGCATCTGCTACCGGAAATACATTAATCTTATTTATTTGAACCTGGTTCTCAAAGATCTTTTGCGCACCTGCCAGAAAACTATAATAGAGTGTTTTTCCGTCCAGAATGGTTATTGACTTTTGTTGTGTCTCCAATAGAAAGGTACTTTAATTGTTAAGTTCAATATTGTTAAAGAGATGAATTTTACCTTGGTAAATGCTTCTCCCGTTTAATTATCTAACATTTGGCATGCAAAGATATAAGGAAAATTATTAAAACAACCTTAAAAAAAAGCAGGTAAATGTAGCTCCTGAACCTACTTTAGTCGCTTAAACCGATCAAGCTTATCTTTTTTGATAATTTTATTCAGATCTTCCACAAGGTTTTCAAAGTCATTGCGTGTGCCGCAGTGATATATTTCTATAAAGGGATCCTTATCTAAAAGCATATTCCTGATTTCCTGGGGAGTAGGTGTTTTTGATAATCTGCTGTATTCATAATAGGTCCATTTTGTAAATGCAGAGTTTTCATTAATTCCTCTTTTATCAAGTAAATATCCTTTCTCTAATGAAACAGGATATGCAAGGTCACCACCATAATAGACATCGCCCGGGGCGGGGTATGAAACAATCTCCATCTTGTCGGATGACAATGTTACAGGTACATGCTGTGAATAATCAGCTTTCGTTTTATATACTATTACAGGAGCATTGGCCAATATTGGCTTTCCTTTCACTGCGGAAACTTGCTGCTTTGGTTTACAAGCTGATATACTCATCAGTGCAATCGACATGATTACTAAAAGGGTAACTTTTTGTTTCATAATTAGTAGTTTTTCTCATACATTATATAAGCAAAGATAGTAAAATTGAAACTTCAGCAATTTAATGATTGGTCATTCGATATTTTGGTACGAATATTGTGTAATAAAAAATACCTGAAAAAACTTTCATGGAAGCAATTAAGGTATTAATTTTGTTCCAAACATAGGATCTTTAAACAAAACACCCAACTTAAAATAGTAAAAAAATGAAAAAGCCAGTTTTAGTTCTTGCATTGCTTTTATTCTCAATGACATTAGTAATCGCCCAGGAAGCCAATAAACAAGTAGCTCCGGTTACAACCACTGCCGCAGCCAATCCTAATGCAGCTGACATCTCCTTTACAAAAACTGTTCATGATTATGGAACCATGTTTGTTGGTGGTGATGGTAATTGCGAGTTTGAATTTACCAATACGGGCAAAGAACCTCTGATTCTTTCCAGTGTAAAGTCATCCTGCGGTTGCACAGTGCCCAGTTGGCCCAGAGAGCCTATTATGCCAGGCAAAAAGGAAGTTATTAAAGTTAAGTATGACACCGGCAGAATTGGTCCTATTAACAAAACCATCACTGTTATGTCGAATGGAAAGAATTCACCCGTAGTGCTGAAAATTACAGGTAACATTATTAAAAAGGTGGAAGAAAGTACTGTTCCTGAAAAGAGTTTGAATACAGGTGCGACCCCAACAGCAAAGTAAGAACTGATGAAATCATTGAAGCTGCCTGCCAAAACAGGCAGTTTTTTTTTATTCTCCCTTATTTGTTGACTTAATATTTTATTTAACAATTATTAAGTCCTAATTTTGCTGCAAAGTTAAAACCTAAATGTAATGCCTAATATTTCAGAACGTGGCACTTTGATGCCAGCCTCACCAATTCGTAAATTAGTTCCGTTTGCTGAAGCAGCTAAAAAGAAAGGAATTAAAGTTTATCACCTTAATATTGGACAACCTGATATCCCTACACCTGAAGGTGCCCTGCAGGCCGTTAGAACATACGGTGATAAGGTTATTGAATATAGCCATTCGGCCGGTAATGAAACATACCGCCGTAAACTGGCAGGATATTATCAGAAACTGGGAATCAATATTGACCATAACGATATTATTATCACTACCGGTGGATCAGAAGCTATTTCCTTTGCTTTGAAATGCTGCCTTAATCCCGGTGATGAGGTGATTATTCCGGAGCCTTTCTATACCAACTATAACGCATTCGCACTTGATGCTGGTGTAAAGGTTGTACCTATCACTTCCAATATAAAGGATGGATTTGCATTACCGGCTATCAGTGAGTTTGAGAAATCAATTACCCCGCGCACTAAAGCCATCATGGTTTGTAATCCCAATAATCCTACCGGCTATCTATACAGTAAGGAGGAGCTATTGCATCTGAGGGAACTTGTGCTGAAGCATAATCTCTACCTGTTTGCTGATGAAGTATATAGGGAATTCTGCTATGGCGGTGAAAAGCATTTCAGCGTAATGAATCTTGAGGGCCTGGAG
>CALCQV010000074.1 GCA_937894795.1 uncultured Bacteroidales bacterium | reverse complement strand
AGTTGGTGGTATTGCTCCGCGACCCATTGCTCTGGCTAGCACCGTTGATGAAAATGGGATTCCAAACCTATCACCTTTCAGTTTCTTTAATGCATTTGGAGTAAACCCAAGCACCATAATATTTTCACCGGCGCGCAGGGGCAGGAACAATACTACCAAAGATACTTTTGAAAACCTTAAAATTGTTCCTGAAGTATGTATCAATGCAGTAACCTACAGTATGGTAGAGCAGGTTAATCTGGCAAGTGCCGAATTTCCAAAAGGGGTGAATGAGTTTGAAAAGGCAGGTTTCACCATGGTTGAATCAATGATAATTAAACCATTCAGGGTGGCTGAATCGCCGGTACAATGGGAGTGTAAGGTGCGGGATATAATAGAGACAGGTACCGGTGGGGGAGCAGCAAACCTGATAGTGTGCGAGGTGCTGATGGTACATGTGGATGAACAGATAATTACTCAGACAGGTGGTATTGACCCGACGAAAGTGGATCTTGTGGGAAGGATGGGTGCCGAATATTATGTCAGAGCCCATGGCAGTGCGTTGTTTGAGGTGCCTAAACCACTTATCACTCCCGGAATAGGGATTGATAGTTTGCCAATGCATATAAGACACAGTGATATACTGACCGGAAGTGAGTTGGCAAAGCTGGGTTCCGCTCTTTCTTTACCGTCGGCAGAGCAGGTTGAAGCTGCAAGTCAACTGCCTGAAATACTGGTATTACTGAGAAAATCTGACTTGTTGGTCAATGAATGGAACAGGGAGCTTCACATAATAATAAAGTCACTGATTGACAAAAAGATGGTGACGGAAGCACTTTATGCTTGTTTCGTAACAAGAAGTTGATGATTTAATACCTGTTAATCGAAACTTAAGAGACTATCAGTCACTTCATTCCATTCAGGATCGTTCAAAGTCAGAGCCTTTGGTATTCAAATTTTGGATAGCCTTTAATACCGGTTTCATTATAAAAATCTACGAAGCGGAGTTTGTAGTAAAAGCCTTCTGAAGTTTTGATCAAATAAATGTAATTGGCTCTGGCGGTATAGGTTATATCGCCACTGGTAACATCGCCGTTTATCTCCTTCCAGTCGTAGCCAATAACGTCCAATCGCTTAGACAAGTCAAGTGATTCAGCATATTCACGGGTAACTTCATTGAAATTGATGGTAGTGTCGAGTGCAGTAAGAACGGTTGCTTGGTTAATCAGAGCTCCGGTAACAAGGTAGGGGTAAGCTTCGCCTTCATCTGTGTAAAGCAGGGTAGTATATTGTGTAAACATAAGATCCCACGAGTTAGTTGCAGGATATGTCTGATTCACATCAGAACCTGTTTCAAAGCTCATGGTTACGAATGGTCGGATAGATTCTTTATTAAAGCCGAAACTACGCACATTGGTTCCGTCAAGCTCTGCTATCTTTATCATAACCTGCTGTGTACCGGGTGAAAAGAAGGGCTGAATTTTAAGATAACCCAATGGTAGGCCTTCATCGTCTATACCCCTGTCTATCAGGAGTACTTCGCCTATACTCAATGGCGTAGAGTCATTTGATATCCACCATGTTCCTATGGCATTGCCGGCAGAATCCCCATCTGAAGAATCAAATTTCCATTCAAGATTGGCGTTAATAGTATATAGTGAGTCGAAATCATAGGAACCGGTATGTGCCACCTTCATAAAAAGAGAAGTGTTGGGGTGGAGAGTGAAATCGCCATCGGCACAGTTTAATGCGAGGTGCCAACTATATTTGTTGACCGAATCAATGACCTTATGTTCCTTAAAGCTGAAGAATGACTGGTATCTGTAATCTTCCATCATCACAACTATAGCGGTTTCAACATCACCCGGCACATATGGATATACTCGCTCGTCTTCCTTGAAACAGGAAGTGAGAAGTAATGAAAAGCTTAATAGGAAGAATGTCAGTTGTTTGTTCATTTAATCTTTTATATGGGCCGATAGGTTTTAATCAGGTTATTTAGGTCGCTTATTACCTCTCAAATCATACGATAATTTAATGAAGGCTGTTCTACCCCATGCAATAGGTATGGAGGAGGCTGAGCCATCATGTATTCCATCCTGTGAGGCCCCGGTAGTTATATTTGTAATATCAAACAAGTTCTTTCCTCCTATGCCAATGGTGAAATGATCATTCAGGAATTTCTTGGTCAGGCTGACATCTAATGTATGATAGTCTTTTATTTTGCTTGTAGTAACATCACCTGATTCATCAACCAGGAACTTGGGCACTTCGCCGGTATATTTATAGAAGGCTGAGAGAACAATGTTGTTACCGGGAATATTGTATGACACTTCGGAGGTGACTTCAGGCGACCAGATATACTGATGGTCGGTAGCTTCTGTATTTCCTGAGTTGCCAATCATTCCATAGCCAATGGTTGCGTCAAGGCCTGCCTTCATGAAGAGATGGAATTTTAGATTATACCCTCTGGTTTTGTAGATATCCAGGTTCACATAGGTATAGCTCTTATCGGGCATTTCAGCCAGGGTAATTATATTGTTGATATTATTGGCAAAGAGATTGAATTCAAAATCGGCAATAAATTTGTGACTGCTTACCTTCTTTGTCACAGCCAACTGGACATTACCGGAAGTTTCCGCCTTAAGTTCCGTGTTGCCAATGATATTGTGGTTTACATCAACAAAGTTCATGTACAGTTCTTTTAAGGAAGGTGAGCGGAATCCTGAAGAATAAGAGGTACGCAGAAGGAAGTTTTTAAAGGGGCCGGCCTTTAGATGGAAAGCATATACTACCGGTGATTTATACCGGGAGTTATAGGCTGCCCTGACACCAGGCTGCAGTGACAGGTAGCTCACCGGTTTATACTGAACGCTCATGAACAGAGCCAAATCAGTGATATTCTTGGTTTCGTTGCCAATCCTTTGTCCGTCAGCCCATTCAACATTCAGGTCGTAACCGGTTTGCAGGCCGATATCAAAAGGGTCATATTTATAGGTATAGATACTTCTTGACAGGAGAGCCTTGAATCTGGTTACATCATCCTCTATATGAGTTTTTTCAAGCAAAGAGAGGTTGTTGTACCATAGGGTTCTTGTTCTGTCATACAATGAAACGGAATTATCAGATGTGAAAAAATTGGAACCTTTGGTGGCGAAGCTCAGCTTACCGGTTGTACGTTTGGTTTGAAAATAATTGTCAAATGCCTTCTCGAAATAAGGGGGCAACAGATCTCCCTTACTCTGGAGGAGCTCATCAAAATGGCTCAAGTGGGCTTTAATATTGAGTTTAGAGAGGTATATGCCATAATCAACGTCGGCATTTACTTGTCGCTTGGGCTTCCATTCCATTACTCTGCCTGAAGATGTTGAAGAGAAGCCATCAAAGAAATTACGACCTGCGGTAACCACGAAGCTATGTTTACCTCTTCTGTATCCGGCGAGAGCATCAAAGTTGTAAACTCCTACTGTTTCAAAGTAACTGTTGATATTAAGGTTGAACTTTTCATCAGTGTTTTCCCGTGAAATAATATTGATAACACCGGCAAGGGCATTGCTACCATAAATAACCGACATAGGCCCTTCTATCAGTTCCACCTGTTGAGCCTGCTGAAGGTTTATCTGACTCAGATCTATTACCCCGTTCAGCCGACCGATTACAGGTACGCCATTTATCAGAATTTTAACATTCTCACCCGACAGCCCCTGCATACTCATTCCGGTACCAATGGCTCCATCCTGCGATAGCCTGATATTCATTTGAGTACGCAACAATCCGGCAAGGTCATATGCTGCTTTCTTCTGAATCTGCATATTGTTGATGACCTTTACTTTATATAGCGACTTATCAGCACTCACCGGTGTATATTGAGCAGTAACCACTAACTCATCAATACTCATAATTTCAGGTATTAACCTGATAATGGCCTTATTCTTAGGGAGGAGGGTATCAGAATAATTTTTATAACCTACATAAGAAACCAATACTACAACCGGATGATTGATGGTGAAATGTGCTATGCCGGCAGTGTCAGTAACATAATACTTTGCGTAATTGGTTTGGAGATTGGTGACTTTCAGATGAGCAAAAGGAACAGCCTTACCTGTATTGTGGTCAATTACACGGACAGGATCATCCTGTCCATGTAATTGGCTCACAATAGCACACAACACAAACACAATTGTTAATAGCTTTTTATTCATTTATCACAATTACCTTTTGGGAGAATTGTTTGGTATCAGTTACAACAGTTATTATATAAAGTCCATTTTCCAATCCACTGATATTGAAGGAATGGTTTGCGGCTTTGCTAAATTCAATCCGTGATAATTCCTGTCCGGCCAAATTGCAAATAGTAAAATACCCTTCTTCATCGGCAGGGGTATTGATATTAAGAACTGAGGAAGCAGGATTTGGATAAACAAGGTTACGTGAGATACTATTTTCAGGGACAGAAAGGGCAGAGATCAGTTCCTGATCGAATGAAGTGATTCCTGTGGCAGAGCCACTGAAACTATTGAATGTGATTTTGTAGACACTGCTATCCTGGCCTTTAACAAAGAAATAGAGAGAATCTTCCATGATATAAGTGAAAGATCCCATATCAAAAGTCTTCCAGTCGTGGCCAATTTCATCTCTGCCGGTTTCGTAATTAAGAGTTTCCCATGCGTCAAACTCAGGTCCTACGCCTCTGGCCTCGGCAGCCATAGTGGCCGGATTTAGCAATACTCCCACCACCGGATAAGGTGTATTCATTACTGTTGCCAGATACCGGGTGAATAGCAAATCCCATGAATCAGCATCCGGTTCCCGGTCAATCAAACCATCAGTAAATGAGAATGCCATGAAAAGTTTTGATTCGTAAGGTTTGGCATCAAGTGTTATTGTTTGATCATTTGAACCATCAAGATCGGCATATCTGATTTCATACTGATTCAGAGTTGATCTTTTCCTTATAATATTCAGTTTCCGGTATTTACCGTCAGCGGTTTTTATCAGGAAGAGTGAATCGCCAACTACGTCGTGTGAAGTCATACTATAAATACCCCATCCATAATCGGGGTGACCCTTTTCAAGACGATTGAATGCTCCGTTTTCCCAGTTGGAAACATCATTGTAAAGACGGATCCAACCCGACATGCCAATAGTGTCAAAATCATTCCATCCTTCATTGGAGGCATCGGGGTATTGATATAGCTCAACACCGGCACCATCATTGGTGATAATTCCGGCACTGAATGCAGTGGTGTAGAACGCAATATCCCATGTATTGCGCGGAGAGGTCATAACTACTCCTTTCTCGAGTGAATAGTATACTTCGTTGGCGTATGAAGCGCCCATTTCAATGGTTTTGGTTTCCTGTGCATTTGCAACAACAGAAATGATTGAGCTGAAGCATACAACAAAACACAATTTGGTAAAAATCTTCATTTTTTAAGTTTTTAGGGTTGATAGAACTGCAATAAACAGATCAATATGCTATGAAATAGAATTGGCTGGATACCTAATAACCAGAGAGTAAGTTCCTGATTTTCAGCAATTATTTCAAAAAAAACTATGCTAATGGAGGAGCCCGGAGGGAATAAATGGCTTTGTAAGAAACTAAATCACAAGGCGTCAATTCAATAAAACTGTCGGCTTGCAGGAGTAAAACGGCTATATCCGGTATACCCTGATTTACCGGTATTATTGCATGAGCCAGATCAACAATGGCTAACTGACTAATTTGTATAGTAGTTAACTCTTCTCTTTTTGATTGTATTAGCTCAGTATTTAAAGGACTGCCATAAATACGGAAGAGATGGAAATTAATGAGTGAACTTAATGAAAGGCCAAAAACCATGAATGCCAATAAGGCAATAGAGGCTTTCCTTGATGCTTTCATATCACTAGTTTGCTTCACTCTGTAGTTTTTTACAAAGCTACAATAAAAAACTATATAATTAGAAAACACAATGTGTTATTTCTGATTCACCTTTTTTAAATTGTTTCCTTCACCGTGGAGGAAGAATTAAGTGCCTGAAGTCCATCAGAAATTAGTTTACTGAGGGTTTTATCAGATTCTTTCAGTTGGCTGAGCATGTGGAAAATCTCATCTGCAACTACCCGGTTATTGATTTTATTTTTAGAGAGTTCCAATAGTTCAAGCATCAGGAGCCATTCTTTGGGAAAGTTGTTTTTCACCTCTTCCCATATTTCAATCAATGTATTTCCAGCCGTTGAACTTTGTAAAGGTTCTTTATCACGGCTCTCTCTCACTTTTTGATATAACCTGAATATCTTCAGATCCCTGGCAGAATGGTTAATCTTATGTGTTGCTTCAGAAGGTGCCCGGTATGATAGCTGAAAAGCCTGCGGATCAGCCGGACCGGGGAATGCTGAGATGACTTTTTGTCCTAATGCCATGTCATATCTTCCCCATGAAGGATTAAAAAGTATTTCACCATGGTAAGTAACTGTGCAATTATGAAAAGTAAAAACCAAATTCTTCCCTTTTGCTTTCCTGATAGAAAGCAGGTGACCTTTAACCTTTACACCACTGCTGTATTCAATAAAAGTATCCTTTCCTTCTTCAATACCCAATTGAGCCAATTCAGTAACTGATAATAAATGCAAAGGTTTTGAGCTGTTGATAAGATTGCCTATCGGTGTGCCATAGCCATCATGGTGAAATGTCTTTCCATGGCCAGGTAGTTCCTCATTATTGAAAGCCAGGGCTGTAGGACTATTAGTTCTGAGATAAACCACTTCATCTTCATTTAAAATACAGTTGTCAAATGTTCCCGAGATTTGAACTCCTGAATCCAGCACAATGGTAGCAGTGTTAACTGAATTTTGCGCTTTATTAACGGCCTCCTTTCCACCTGTGCGGAGAGCCATACCATTGGCAAACTGATTAAGAACATCACTAAGATGATTAAAATCAGGCGTTACGAATAACTGTGGTTGTTGAGTGGTGATGTCGAAATTATAGTTTGCCGCCTGAATTGAGTAAGGAATTTTCTTAATGTGAGGCAAGAGGCAATTATAGCTTTCACCAATGGATGAGAGCAAACCTGCACCATATATTCTGGGAGCCTTTAAATCACCTATCAATCCATATTCCACTGTCCACC
>CALCQV010000073.1 GCA_937894795.1 uncultured Bacteroidales bacterium | reverse complement strand
TTATGTCCATGCAGTTTATTGCCATTCCAGGAACTATATGATGCCATTACACTTCCAACGCCAGCGTTTATAGCATTGATATATGGCTGAAGGTATAATTCCCTGAGGGTCTGTTCGTCAACCTCTGTATTACCCTGATCTGTGCCATTGGTTGTTCCACCGTCGCCAATATAATGTTTGGCACACGCAAGGATGCTTGCTTTACCTTTCAAACTGTCGCCCTGTAACCCTTTTATGACAGCTACGCCCAATAAAGAAACCAAGTCAGTTGTTTCACCAAAACCTTCATAGGTACGGCCCCACCTTTCATTTCTTGTTACCGCAATACATGGAGCAAAGGTCCAATTCAGTCCAGTACCTTTGATTTCAAGAGCTGTAATCCGTGCCGCTTCTTTAACCAATTCGGGATTACGCATACAACCAAGTCCTATATTATGAGGAAATATCACGGCGCCTTTAACATTATTATGACCATGTACTGCATCAACTCCATAAATGAGTGGTATTTTCAGCCGTGTGTCCATTGCCTGCAGCTGAAACTTGTCGTACATGTCAGCCCATGCTACCCCGGTATTAGGAGAAGGTACTGAACCTCCACCACTTAAAAGTGATCCAATATTATAAGTTCTAATATCCGTTATATCAGAAAAGGCTTGCCTCTCTGCTTGTGCCATTTGTCCAATTTTCTCATCAAGAGTCATCCTACTCAACAAATCCTCTACGCGAGCCTCTATTGATTGAGTTGTGTCAAGGTATATTTGAGCGTATAGTCTTGAAGAATGAATAAAGGCAATAATTACAAGAATGACAAATATGTAAATAAACTTCTGGTTGCCAGTGATTTTAGTCATGATATAGGTAGAGTATTTTGCGATAAAGATATACAAAATGTAAGCAACTGGGGGTTGTCATTTTTAGGAATTAATACATGAAACCGTTAATACTGCCTTGCAAAGTATAATGGTTGTATGTTAAGCTCAACTTTCTCCAATAAAGGTTAAATTGCTTTATCTTTGTTATATTATTTAGAGGCTGGCAGGATATTTGCGGCAATTATTAAGGAATCAGACACTAATTATATAACAATATAAACGATGAAAAAGCTATTTTTACTCCTTGCATTTGTCTTCGCCCTTGTGCTTAATGTATTCCCTGCACAAGGCATTGGTGCTTATCTGTCGCATGCGGCTTTTAACGTACCCGGACAAAGTCCCTATGTTGATATTTACCTGGAGATCATTGGCAATACATTGGTATATAAACAACTACCAAATGGCCAATTTCAAGGAAGTATTCAAGTAACCATGATTATCAAGCAAGATTCGGTGATCAAGGATTTCAAGAAATATGAGTTGCTGAGTGCAGAAGTATCTGACACAGCAGGAGTTGGAGTAAATTTCATCGACCAGCAACGATTTATCTTACCTAACGGTGATTACTTTCTGGAACTTTCAATTGCAGACAACAATGTTGCTAAAGCTCCTGAAGCATTGAATTACCCATTTACCATCAGTTTCCCCAATGAAAAGTGTACGATTTCAACTATCCAATTCGTCAATTCGTACACTAAGACCCTTGAATCAAACATTCTAAGCAAAAGCGGCTACGACCTCATACCACTGGTTGACAATTTCTATGCATCGGACAAGGACAAACTGATATTTTATTGTGAGATCTACAATCCATCCATCAAAGAAGGAACTGAAGAGAAATACCTGATTTCATATTACATTGAATCGTTTGAAAACGGCAGGATTTTAAATGAATATGCACGAATGAAAAGAGAAACCGCCAAACCTGTTTCAGTAGTGTTGAATGAATTCGATATTAGCCGCCTTCCAACCGGAAACTATAATTTGGTGGTAAGCCTTAAAGATAAAACCAATACTAAACTTGCTGTAAGTTCATCCTTCTTCCAAAGATCTAATCCTGAAATGGACAACCTTGCCCAGGATTACACTACGGTCGATCTAACCAATTCATTTGCTGCGCAAATTAAGAGTGCCGATACCCTTAGGGAATTTATAAAGTCATTGGCTCCTATAGCCACAGAAATGGAAAAATTATTTATAAATTATCAATCATCAACAGCCCCGCTATCTGCCTTGCAGCAATATTTCCAGAAATTCTGGGAAACAAGGGACATATTTAAACCAAAGGAAGCCTGGGAGAATTATAAGATACAGGTCAATAGGGTTAATGCAGCATACAGCACACAACTGAAAAAGGGTTACAACACTGATATGGGGTATGTATATCTAAAGTATGGAGAACCGAACACAATACAGGATGTACCTTATGATGCCGGTGTAATGACCGGCAGAGGAACGGTCCCCTACCAGATTTGGCATTATTACAGCCTTAATAACGGAAGGGAACGGAATAAAAAATTTGTTTTCGTAAGCTCAGAAGTTAGTGTAAGAGATTATACCTTAGTGCATTCCGATGCCGTTGGAGAAATCCAAAATTACAACTGGCAGGCAATGATACATAGAGAAATATGGACAGATGATGCCGACCGAGAATCACTTAAAGGTGATCGTAGTCGCTCAGGTACAATTTATAATAATCCATTCTAAAAGCAATTTTACAAATCTCCAAAACCAAAAACTGCAAATAAGTGGCATTATGATTGAAAATCTCATGATTCACCTTAAAGGTATAATTCATTTATATCGTATGTTTGCATAACTTTATTGAACTAAACATATTCATACCAATTATTTGTGCGGACTGCTGTTGTTATCTTAAATTGGAATGGTAAGGACTTCTTGCGAAAGTTCCTACCATCAGTGCTAATGCATAATCCCTCAGGCGTAAGGATAATAGTAGCTGACAATGATTCGCGCGATGACTCTGTTGAAATGCTTAACAGGGAATTCCCCCAGGTTGAGATAATTCAAAACAAGAGTAATGGCGGTTTTGCCAAAGGTTATAATGACGCACTCAAACAGGTTGATGCCGATTATTTTATCCTTCTTAACTCTGATATTGAGGTCACAACGGGCTGGATTGACCCTATAATAAAGTTAATGGAGAGTGATCATGATATTGCAGCTTGTCAACCGGTTATCCGATCATACCATTCAAAGGAATCATTTGAATATGCTGGTGCTGCAGGGGGGTTTATTGATGAATATGGTTACCCTTTTTGCAGGGGCAGACTTTTCCAGAATATTGAAGTCGATTTAGGGCAGTATGATGATACCCGTGAAATCTTCTGGGCTACCGGCGCCTGCCTGTTTGTTAGAGCTGATTTGTTCAGGGAACATGGTGGCTTTGATGAAGACTTCTTTGCTCATATGGAGGAGATTGACTTCTGCTGGCGAATGAAGCACCTGGGTTATAAGATTATGGTTTGTCCTGAATCAAAGGTTTATCATGTTGGAGGAGGAACTCTGCCTAAGAAATCATCGTTCAAAACATACCTTAATATGCGCAACAATATTACGTTGCTATATAAGAACCTGCCTTCTGAAAGATTGGCCTTTGTATTCTTTTCCAGATTGGTTCTGGACGGAGTAGCGGCATTCAAATTCCTGATTGATGGTGGCTTTGGCGATTTTTGGGCGGTAGTACGTGCCCACATGAGTTTCTATAGGAACTTCCATAAACATAAATACAAACGTACCCTCATCAAGCACCGTCATGTTTCACAAGTATATATGGGGAATATTGTTATTGATTATTTCTTGAGAGGTATGAAAAACTTTTCTCGTATTCCTGAAGATAAATTCACTAAATAATGGCTTGGTTCTACCTGATAATTGCCGGATTATTTGAAACAGTTTGGGCTGTTTCACTCAAATATTCAGAAGGATTTACTCGTTTATGGCCTTCTGTGATTACAGGCATTGCAATGGCAATCAGCATCTACCTGCTTGCACTGGCATTGAGAAGCTTGCCTTTAGGAACAGCCTATACAATCTGGACCGGAATAGGCGCCATTGGCACTGTAATATATGGTATAATTGTGTTCGGTGAATCAAAAGACCTGCTTCGTATTCTATTTGTGATAATGATAGTTGGTGGAATAGTAGGTTTAAAGGCAACATCCACCAAAGAAAACAAGGTGGAAAAGATTGAACAAACCAAGGAGAATTACAATTAATTGATACTTAAGGGCAAGTTAACCCTACAGGTTTCCATATTATTTCAACAATTATTATCAAGTAGGCATATCAAAGCCAGCCTATATGATTCCAGCCCAAAACCTGCTATTACTCCTTTTGCATTTGGCGATATAAATGATGTATGCCGGTAAGATTCCCTTGCCCATACATTACTCATATGGACTTCTACTACAGGACTGTCGATTGCTTTAACAGCATCGGCAATGGCAACTGAAGTATGAGTATAACCCCCTGCATTAAGGATGATGCCACTTGACTCAAATCCATTCTCATGAAGTATATTGATAATCTCACCTTCTACATTGCTTTGAAAGTACTTCAACTCAACATCCTGAAACTCCAACTCCAATCTCTTGAGATAGATGCTGAAAGATTGATCCCCATATATATCCTTCTCCCTGACACCTGTAAGATTAAGATTCGGACCATTTATTATGGTTATTCTTTTCTTTTCCATTTGAGGTTGTTTAATTGATAACTTATGATAGATAAATATATTATTTTGAAGCTATCTTCTAATAAAAACAGTAAAAAGCGGATTTTCAGGTGCAGCAGGGTACAAACTATAAATTGTCATCTGTTCATCCTTGCTATTGTATGTAACCTTATGAGTTGATCTTTTGCCATTGGGGTATTCCTCCGGAAGGAATATCTCAAGTTCATTAGGCTTATTCAACAAATATCTATAATTCCTGACTGTGTCATTAATTAATTCAAGTAAGAGAATATTATCCCTACGAAATTCAATTTCAGTACGTTCTGCATTATCAGTATATTCTTTCCATTTCCCGTATACACTAAATTCATCGGGAAACTTATCTTTCGAACAAGCTCCGGCAACAATAAGAATAACAAGTATCAGGTAGTGATAGCTCTTCATTTTAAACAACATTATCAAGTTAAACGATTGCAAAATTAGAATATTGTTTAGTACCTTTGCAGCGATTTCCTATTGGGGTGCCTAAAAAAACAGGCTGAGATCATACTCATTGAACCTGCTCCGGGTAATGCCGGCGAAGGGATTGCAGAGAAAACTTATTAACGGATAATTAAAGACCCCTTTAACTTATCTGAAGTTTAATCTAAAAGTAAAATCAAAATGATTAAAAGAATTCTGCCGGTACTGCCGGTTTTACTGCCTTTACTACTATCAGCACAAATCAACATCAAAGGTAGGGTGATTGATGCCAATACAGCCGTACCGTTGCCCGGTGCCCATGTAAGCATCAACAACAACCTGAAAGTAGCTATTACCAAACCTGACGGCTTGTTTGAAATTAAGGACATAAAAGAAGGCGACTACAAGATCAGGGTTACCTATATGGGGTATGCCGACTGGATCAGCGATCTGAATTTGACTGATAGCCGTACTATGCTCATCTCTATGGAAGAGATAGCACTAAATATTAATGAAGAGGTTATTATTCAATCTTCACGTGCCGGTGATAAGACACCGGTTACATCAACCACTTTGCAGAGTAATGTAATTGACAGGTTGAACCAGGGGCGTGACATGCCGTTTCTACTGGAACATCTACCCGCTACTGTTTCAACATCTGATGCCGGAACCGGTATTGGTTATACTTCCTTTCGTATAAGGGGAACCGATATGAACCGAATCAATATTACTGTTAATGGCATCCCTTTGAACGATGCTGAATCACATAGCGTATTCTGGGTTAATATGCCTGACTTCACATCTTCCGTTTCAAGTTTGCAGGTGCAGAGGGGGGTTGGCTCATCAACCAATGGAGCAGCGGCATTTGGAGCAAGCGTGAACCTCAAAACAGAAGCCCCTGCAACAAATCCTTACGGTGAAATCAATAATTCCATCGGCTCATTCAATACTCTCCACCATTCGGTTTCTGCAGGAACAGGATTGATAAAAGGGAAGTGGGCTGTTGATACACGACTTTCAAAACTATCTTCTGATGGTTATATCGATCGTGCAAGTGCTGATTTGAAATCATTCTATATCTCATCAGGGTACTATGGCACAAATACTATCCTTAAACTTAATATTTTCTCTGGCAAGGAGAAAACCTATCAAGCATGGGATGGCGTTCCTTCCATTTACCTTGACACCCTCAGAACATACAACGGAATGGGTATGTATACTGACAAAGATGGCAATATTAAATTTTATGAGAATGAAACCGACAATTATCAGCAGGATCATTACCAATTGATGATTGCGCAGCGTTTCAATAAAAAAACTACTGCCAACTTTGCACTTCACTACACCAGAGGCAGAGGTTATTATGAACAATATAAAGACAATGCCAAACTGGCTGATTACGGACTAAAGCCACTTCAGTTTGTTTCCACTTTATCTGATACATTGCTCATTGAAAAGAGTGACCTTATCCGTCGCAAACACCTTGACAATCATTTTTATGGATTCACAATGTCAGTAAATTACAAGCCCATAAACAGGTTGCAGTTCTTATTTGGAAGCTCCGCCAATATTTATGACGGAGATCATTTTGGAAGGATCATATGGGCCGAATATGCTGCTACTGCCGGGCATGATTATGAATGGTACTCGGGAACCGGCAAAAAGAAGGAATTGAATATGTTTATTAAGTCGAATTACCAGGCTACCAATCGACTGACACTTTATGGGGATATCCAATTAAGGACCATCAACTATCTGATTACCGGCATAGATGATGATTTAAGGGATATATCACAGGAGCACGACTTCCTCTTCCTGAATCCCAAAGCCGGTGCATTCTATGATCTGCATTCCAATGGCAGCATTTATGCAAGTGTCGCAATCGCACACAGGGAACCCAACAGGGATAACTATACTGATGCTGATCCTTCAAAACCTGAACCTGAAGCAGAAAGGTTGTTTGATTATGAATTGGGTTACCATTATGATAATAACAAATTCACCTTCAATGCAAACGGGTACTATATGTATTATCATGACCAGTTAATTCTAACCGGAGAT
>CALCQV010000072.1 GCA_937894795.1 uncultured Bacteroidales bacterium | reverse complement strand
TTTGACCAGTTATAGGGTGTCTGGGCTGTTTGCAGCACCGAGGCTATCTGGTCAGTTTTGGTGGAAGGGTAGGGTATCAGATCAGGATAGGTGCTGCTGCTTATGTACTTGTCATTCCAGGGATCCAGCAGTTTATCGGCATAGGGGTCGGGAATGAGAATCTCATCATCAACCCTGTACTGGTATATATACTCTTTCTGTGGGATAAGTCCTCCAATCTCTATCCAAAACCGGTCACCATCCTTAAACATAAATCCCTCATCAGAGAATTCCCAGTTGTTGAAATCACCTAAAACAAACACATTATCCTTGCCCGGGGCATAGAGGGAGAGTACCACGGTGCTGTCGCCGGTGTAGTTGATCCCATCCTTTATTCCGATGGGAGCCGGCATGGTCACCACCTCCTGTTTTACAAAGTAATAGGCTGAATCACTCGCAGTTTCATCGCCGGCAACGGCATCAATACGTATGTAATGTTTGCCCTGAGGTTCCGCATTAATGACGTGGTTGAGTATGGTTGAAGTGGTGTATGTTATGGGTAATCCGTCAATAAATAAGAATATGGTATCAGCATTATTGGCAACGGCACTAATTTCTATGGCCTCACCGGGCAACACCAAACTGGCATAGGTAACCGGTTCATTGATGGTAACATTCAACCCTTCGGGATAAACATCAACGAATATGTCGCCATTTGTTGCTGTTTTTCCTTCCAGATAACTGCTGCCAACCGGCAAATCGCTTCTGAAAACAAATGCCATCTGAAGAATGGTCTCTGATTCGGGCACACCGTAATATTCTCTAATTGACAGGGTGCCTGTGGTAAACTTGTACAAGTCAGGCCCTATTCTCTCCAGCTTGGTCTCCGGGGTATTTTCTCCCCAGGCGGTCTGCACGTATTTCCAGTCTGAAGGTCCGCCGCTCAGGTTGGTGATCACGCCTGTATGGGCATATACATCGCCTGTATATCCTGCCAGTCCGCCGCTTCCTTCCTGTGCGTTGAAAATAACTTCAACCGGCTGGTTATCCGTAGGGAACAGGGGCTCTGTAACGATGAGCTGTGCATATGCGGGTATGAGGCTTAATACCAGTAGTGTGATGATCAAGCCCGCTTTTATGTTTATCTTATCCATAGTTGTTTATGTTTTCTTGTTCAAATGAATGGTGAAGGTACTGCCTTTACCCTCGGTGCTTTTAAGATCCAGCTCGCCGTTGTTGCGTTCTATCATCTCCTTGCATAGTATGAGGCCGAATCCTGAGCCGCTTTCACCCGCCGTGCCGACGCGCGTATACTTCATCTTGGTATCGAATATCCTGGGAATATCAGCCTCCGGTATTCCAATACCTGTGTCAATGATGCTGATGGTGTCTTCTTCGTCTCCCTCATGTAGTTCCACAGTGATGGAGCTGCCGGGGTTCGAGAACTTGATGGCATTCACCAGCAAATTGCGCAGCACCAGGTTCAGCACATTGCCGTCAGTCTTTACAATCAGCTCTTTGTCGCCCTGAATGTTGACACCCAGCTGCTTGTTCTGTAAAGATAATGCAAGACTTTTAATTATCTGCTCTATGGGGTTCAATACTTTTATATTCTCATTCAGGGTCAGTGTGTCATTTTTGGTTCTTGCCCATGCCAGCAGCTCTTCAAGGATACCATAACCATCTTCCGACGATTTCTGCAGGTCGGCAAGAAACTCCTTCAGCTTGTCGGGAGTAAGCTCTTCCACCATCTCATTGAGCAATCCGGTGAGGTTGATCATCTGGTGAAATGAGGTGCGCAAATCGTGTGCTATGATGGAGATGATACGGTCCTTCTGGTTTATGGCTTCCTTGATCTGTGCATTGGAGAGATGCAGCTCATTAAGCAGGTTTTGTGATTGCTGCTCCAGCCTTTTCCGCTTGGTGATATCATGCAGCAGTATCAGGTTCCCCTTGAACAGGTTGTAATCGTTGCGTATTTCGTTTATGGTGATCTCCAGCCATTTTTCAGGATCGCTTTGCAGCAGCACTTCCGTTTCCTTTATTCCCTTTGCACCCTGCAGCGATATCTGCCGCAGCCACTCCACATCCTTAATGGCGTGTATGGAGTAGGAGTCTTCCTTAAGCCCTATTATCTTCGCTCCCGCGGGATTGAGAAACATGATCTCGCCATTCTCATCCATCACTATCAGGCCATCCTGCATAACGCTGGTAATCTGGCTGCTCACTGATGGGATGATCTTAAACATGCCGAACCGGGATATCGCATAAGCGAAAATAAGTCCGGTAAACGGCAAACTCATAATGGTGAGGTCCAACCCTTTGAGCGGTGAAATGTCAAACAGGTAAAGCGCTGTGAATACTATGGGTATCAGGCAGCCCACGCTCAGCACCCTGAGCTGTTTCTGCATGATGACCGGGAAATCAGCCAGGGCTTTCTGTATCACATAGATGGAAAAGAGAAGCACCAGCAGGCACCATACGGCGAAAAAGTAATAGGCTATGCCATGATGGTAAACCAGTATGTTGATGCCATCAGTGCTCCATTCATACCGGTCCCAGATAAGGAAATGCAGGTCGTTGGTGAATACAAGGGCCTGGGTGATCACCGGAATGATATAGAGCAGCCACGCCAAGCGGTTCAGCCGGTGTTCTGGAGGGTGAATGAGCCGGAGCACAAACGCCAGCAGCAACACCGGGGCAAAGACAACGCCAATGTATTCAATTTGCGACCATAATATCTTATCACTGATATTCACGGCCGCTGATTCAACCATGCCACCCAATGAATAGAAGGAGGCAAAAAACATGGTTGCCGTGAAGTAATGCTGTCCGCGCAGGAATCCCTTAGTCTTGCTGTAGATTGCAATGGTGAATGAAACCAGAAAGCTGATGAACAGTATGCCGGTTACTATGGTTACATGCAATTCCATGCTTAAATTTTTAGGGTTCAAAAGTAATAATATTTGCAACCCGCCACATAAATGAGTCATTTAAACGTAGCATGATTCCCACCACAGGTTACTGTAGTTGTTCACGAACTTTTAATTCAATTTTTTGTTGATACGCATTGACAATATTTAGATAAAACTATTGTGTTCTCGAAAAAATCCATGTAATTTTGTATAATCACAAACAATCATCAAATCATTAAAAAGTAATCCAATGGATAAAACAAAGATTGACATTATTCTGGTTCCGACCGATTTTTCTGAAGTGTGTGCAAATGCTGCAAACCAGGCAGCTGAAGCAGCCAAGTGGCTGAATTCAAAAATTGTTTTGCTCCATGTTATCAATAATGAAACAAAAGCATACCTGAAGAATGAGAATCTGCCGGTTACGGCTATTGATGAGAAACTCAAGGAGATAGCAGCCGGGTTAACTTTCAATTATGGTGTTGAAGTTAGTTACCTTACCCGTGAAGGCAGCATTTTCACCGAGATTGCCGATGTGATCAAGGAGCTTGAAGTGAGCATGGTCTATCTGGGTACCCATGGAAAGGTTGGATTACAGCATTTAACAGGAAGTTTTGCACTTAAGGTCATCCTCTCATCAGAAGCACCAACGGTTGTGGTACAAAAGAGGCCATTTTTAGTTGGTTATAAAAATATTGTTCTACCACTTACAAGTGAAGCGGGACCTCTTGAAAAAACCAAGTGGGCAGTATACATCGCAAAAAAATTCAATGCCAAAATTCATATTTTCCGCACTGCCGAAGCCACTGATGATGTTTACAACGCTACAAAGCATTTGGCTGAGTATCTGGGCAAGAATAATGTATCGTTCGTTGAACGGTCGGCCGAGCGAAATACCAACTTCGCTAAACAGGTCATTGATTATGCTACCACTAATAATGCCGATCTGATCATGATCATGACCGATCCCGACAAGAGCTTTACTTCCTATTTATTAGGAAGATACGATGAGGAGATAATCTTCAATACATCGCAGATTCCTGTAATGTGTGTGAATCCACGTAAGTTCAATTATGAGGTGTTGGGTTTATAAAATATCCGGTTGATTCAAAAGCTCCGGTGCTTGCCGGAGCTTTTTTTTCTCATTCAACTAATGTAGTACTTAATCCACACCGGTATGGACCTCGAGGGACTCTCTGAATTTGTAAGCAGGCGGATGGCTGAAAAGCTACCGCCGTTTGTTATTTATCACGGTGTTGACCATACGCAGGATGTACATACTTCAGTGATAAGGCTTGCCAAACTTGAAAACGTTGATGATTACAATACCCGCCTTATAAGGGCGGCCGCCTGGTTCCATGATGCAGGCATCACCGTGCGCTTTGAAGATCATGAGGTTGTTTCAGCCAAACTTGCTGCCGAATACCTGCCAAACTTTGGCTTCAATAATACTGAAATAGGCCTGATCCAAAATATGATCCTCGCCACTAAATTGCCACAGGTGGCCAATACACTGAATGAGAAGATATTGTGCGATGCCGATCTCGACTATATCGGCAGGCGCGATTTCTTCATCATCGGACAGAAACTGCGGCTTGAATGGGAACTCATTGGCAATAAGATAAACCTTTACGACTGGTACAAGCTTCAAATGGAATTCCTGAAGGTGCACCGGTACTTTACCCGCTCGGCACAGTTGCTGCGCAATGAACGCAAAAACCAGAACATGGCCGAAATACAGCTCCTTTTCAATTGCAGCCGCTTGGCCAAGTAACAATTACAATGCCTTTCATTATGATACCTGAACAAGAAGCCCAAAAGCGAATTGAATTCCTTGTCGGGGAAATCAACAAGCATAACAACCTATACTATCAGCAGGCACAACCGCTGATCAGCGATTATGAATTCGACCTGCTTCTGGCCGAGCTGATAGGCCTTGAGAAGAACTTCCCCCAATTTCTTGACCCCAACAGCCCCACACAGCGTGTGGGCGGTTCCGTGATCAGGGAGTTTGCATCGGTGAAACACAAGGTGCCGATGCTTTCGCTCGATAACACTTACTCTGAAGGCGACCTGAGGGATTTTGACCGCCGTGTGCAGAAAGGGCTGAACCAACCCTGCGAATATGTTTGTGAACTTAAAATTGATGGTGTCTCCATCAGTCTCCACTATGAAAAGGGAAAGCTGGTATCAGCCGTCACCCGTGGTGATGGCGTTCAGGGTGATGAGGTGACCAACAATGTGAAGACCATATCGACCATCCCGGTGCGTATCAAAGCAGCCAATGTGCCTGACGTATTCGAGGCACGTGGTGAAATATTCATGCCCCGTGCGGGCTTTGAGCTGATGAACCGGTATTGATCAGGTGCTTGATTTCATCAATGAAATTGAAGCAGCACGTGCCG
>CALCQV010000071.1 GCA_937894795.1 uncultured Bacteroidales bacterium | reverse complement strand
TTCATAATCAGCAACAGGATTTCCATTGACCAGCACTCTGAACCACGAATATTTCTGTCCTAAACTGTATGTTTGACGTAAATCCAATGCAAGTTTTACATTGGTGAAACCGCGTGCATCAACGCCACACAAATGTGCTTCTCCCTGAAATGCCAGATTTTCATTCCACGCCTGCTGAGGTGTTCCACCCGTTGGTGTGCCTTTCCATCCTACGGGTATTGGATCACCATGGAAGTGAATACCGTATGAACTGTTGTTAGCTGCTCTTAAATCAATTGCTGATTGTGATTTGAGAGTGTCCCACAACACAAAGTACTGCGCTGTTCCATCTTCCATATCAAGATAATAAGGTGGTGCTATTCCCTGTACATGAACTGCATTCTCAAAAATGCGGCTGCCTGCTCCATTTTGATTGGTTGCTGATAGAGTTATATCATAATAGCCTTGACGTAAGAATTCAACTTGTGGATTCTGAGAGGAGGATGTTGTTCCATTGACAAATTGATAGGTCGACGGTTCAATGGTCCATTCCCAACTTGTAGGATTATATAAGGAACTGTCCCATAATGTAATATTCTCTGCAATGCAGGGCAGGCTGTCAGAAATTATAGTGAATATATAAGGAGTGGGATTTGCAACAACCTGAATATAATCAGGATATGTTACCGTGTTGGTCCCAAATGAATTCGTCACAGTTAGTGTAACATCATACACACCTTCAGTTTGATATAGTATGTTCTGAGGATTCGTGTCATTTGAGCTTGCTGGAGTGGCCCCTTCAAATGTCCAACTCCAGGTGGAGGGTAACCCTGTAGAAAGATCAGTGAAGTCTATGGCAGTTCCCGGTAAAATTACACCTACCGGTGTCTGGAAAGTTGCTGTCGGTTCAAAAGGAGTATTTAATAATGCCTGGTATGCATTTATTCTTCCACTTCCCAATAAGCCTATATAATTTGGATTTTGTACCGAGATATCATCAGCTGTTGATTCAAGTATCTGTTCAACCTGTGCAGGTAAAAGATTAGGGTTGACTGATAGTATCAATCCTGCCAAACCTGCTACTACCGGACTGGCCATTGAGGTTCCAATGTATGCATCATAATTGCCTAAGGTCCCTGAACTATATGTTGTGCTTAAAACACCATCGGGGCCGGGAGAAGCTACTCCACCAGGTGCTGAAACATCAACAGTGTTGCTATAATTTGAAAAATCACTTTTTACATCATTATAATCAATGGAAGCAACTGAAATAACATTCTGAAATGCTGATGGATAGTGCGGGGTTGAAACATTATCATTCCCAGCAGCTGCTATCAATACAACACCCATATTATTGATTGTATTAATTATGTTCTGATTTGTTTGAGAGAACTGGTTACCCCCCCACGACATATTAATAACATCAGCACCATTATTTGCTGCCCATTGAATACCTGAATATCCGCTACTTATGGATCTTGGACTACTATTGTTCGACGCCTTGACTGCAATTATGCTCACATTAAAACCTACTGAAGCAACTCCAATGTTATTGTTGCTGGCTGCTCCAACTAACCCGGCAACATGGGTACCATGCGACCAGTCGCCTGCATCGCCACTACCCGGTGGATTGGCATTGTTAGTTCCATAAACAACATCGCGCTGAGCTACAATTTTATCAGCCAAATCAGGATGATCCACCCAAACAGCATTATCCACAATTGCCACTTTAATATTTGAATCACCACGTGAAATATTCCATGCCAGATCCGCCTGTATTAGTTCAAGATGCCAATTCCAGTTTTGTGGTCCATTATAGAGATTATATAATGAGTCATTCGGAGTGTAAAATATTCTGTCAAGCGGCACTTTCTCCACGTATTCAAGCACTTCTTCCTTCTTTAAACGACTAATAAGCTCATCTATACGACTGTAATTACCTATTTCAAGCATTAGGGTTCTCAATAATTTACTATCATTGTTTAGGTAATATGGACGACTCAAAGTGATTAAAGCATACTCATCCATTATCTCCCGAATAAAAGGTAAGGAGTTAAGATCAACACTATTATCAGAATTGACGGTAAATGTAATTGGTTCACTGTCTTTGAATTTCAAGTAGAGCTTACCATCTTGAAAATCACTATTGTAATTCTGACCATTTATTCCCGATGATATTAAAAGAAATAAAGCTGTAACCAGAGTGGTAATGGCATTTTTCACTAAAAAGTATTTCATAGCATTCTTGTGTTTTAATTTCCCTATTAACAAAGAACATGAAGTTTTGTCACAACATTAAAAGCCTTTATTAACTTTGCGGCGCTAAGTTAACCTATTAAATAATGTCGAATAGTCTGATTTTAAGAAATATACATTCTCTGATTGGCATTGAAGAGGGGGATGTTTTATTGAAAAAAGGAGCAGGGATGGCGGAAACCGGCATTCTTAATAACGCATGGTTATTAATCATTGATGGTAAAATTAAGAGTTTTGGGCTTGAACCATACAATATTGCAGACTTTTCAGAAAAAGAAGATCAAACCATTTCTGACAGAAAATTTGTAAATAGTCTTCAAGTTATCGATTGCGCAGGTAAGATGGTATTCCCTTCTTTCTGTGATTCACATACCCATCTGGTTTATGCCGGAAGTCGTGAAATTGAGTATATTGATAAAATCAAAGGCCTTTCGTACGAAGAGATTGCCAAACGTGGTGGTGGCATTCTTAACTCAGCCAAACGCCTTCATGAAACATCTGAGGAGTTGCTCACCAAAGATGCATTAGGTCGACTTGATGAAGTAATATCATATGGCACAGGTGCCATAGAGATCAAGAGTGGTTATGGCCTAAATACGAATGATGAACTTAAAATGCTTAGAGTTATTAAAGCTCTGAAAAGTTTAAGTGAGCTTTCCATTAAGGCAACATTCCTTGGTGCTCACGCAGTTCCTGCAAAATACAAAGGTCGACAGGCCGATTATGTTGACTTGATTGTTAAAGAAATGATACCACGGGTGGCTGAAGAGAAATTGGCAGATTATATAGACGTATTCTGCGATAAGGGGTTCTTTAATCCCGATGAAACTTCACGTATGCTTGAAGCTGGAATTGCTTGCGGACTTCGTCCAAAGATTCATGCAAATGAACTTGATTATTCAGGAGGAATACAAACTGGCGTGAAGCACAATGCACTATCAGTTGATCATCTTGAATATACTGGTGATGCAGAGATCGAAGTGTTATTGAACAGCAATACAATGCCAACTTTATTGCCCGGGGCAGCCTTTTTTCTGAATATGGTTCATGCTCCTGCACGTAAAATGATAAATGCCGGTTTACCTATAGCACTTGCCAGTGATTTTAATCCCGGCTCCTCCCCTTCCGGTAATATGCAATTAGTTCTTTCAATGGGCTGTATAATGTTTAGAATGTTGCCTGTGGAAGCGCTTAATGCCTGTACTATCAACGGGGCTTATGCAATGAATTTAAGTGATAAGCTTGGTAGCATCACTGTTGGTAAAATAGCAAACTTGTCAATCAGCAAACAAATACCGGGTATTGAATACATGCCTTATTACTATGGAAGTAATAAGTTGGATACTATAATATTAAATGGTAAAATCATAAAATCAGGCATTCCTGCTTGATAAGCAAACAGCTTAATAAGCAAACTCCAATTATTCGAATAAAATATAAATTATTGACGACTAACCTCTAATCTTTAAAAGCATCATGAAACAAATTATTGAATGTGTTCCAAATTTCAGTGAAGGGCGTGATTTAACAGTAATTAAGCAAATTACTGAACAAATGCTGACAGTTGATGGCATTAAACTTCTTGATGTTGATCCCGGCGCAGCAACCAACCGCACGGTAGTCACAATTGCAGGAGAACCTGAACTGGTTGTTGAAGCTGCATTCAGAGCCATAAAGAAAGCTATGGAGGTTATTGATATGAGCAAGCATAAAGGAGAACATCCTCGCTTTGGAGCAACGGATGTTTGCCCACTTGTACCGATTTCTAACATTACTATGGAAGAAACTGTTGAATATGCTCATAAATTAGCTGAGCGGGTTGGCAAAGAATTAGGTATCCCTGTATATTGCTATGAGAATGCGGCTTTCATAGAAAAACGCCGTAATTTGGCAACTTGCAGAGCCGGCGAATACGAAGGTTTGCCAAATAAATTATCTGATCCTTCATGGAAACCCGATTTTGGTCCTGCTGAATTTTTACCCAGAACCGGCGCAGTTGCTATTGGAGCCCGTGATTTCCTGGTGGCATATAATGTTAATTTAAACACCACTTCTACCAGAAGAGCAAACTCGGTTGCATTTGATATTCGTGAAAAAGGGCGTCCTATGAGGGAAGGTAATAGTATTACCGGGAAAATCATTAAAGATGCAAATGGCAATCCGGTTAATATCCCCGGTTCATTGAAAGCATGCAAAGCAATTGGCTGGTTTATTGAAGAATATGGGATAGCTCAGGTATCAATAAATCTAACTAATATTAGTATTACACCTGTCCACATTGCCTTTGATGAGACTTGCAACAAAGCTCATGAAAGAGGAATGAGGGTTACCGGATCAGAATTGATCGGTATGGCTCCCCTTAAGGTTTTCACTGATGCAGGCCGTTATTTTCTTGAGAAGCAGCAAAGGTCAGTCGGCGTTTCAGACGCTGAATTAATAAAGATTGCCGTCAAATCACTTGGACTTGACGATCTAAAGCCCTTTAATCCTGAAGAAAAAATTATTGAATATGCACTCCGCGATGAGAAAAATACCCGCAAACTGATGAATATGTCGTGTTCAGCTTTTGCTGATGAAACGGCTTCTGAATCACCGGCTCCGGGTGGAGGTTCCATCTCAGCTTATATGGGAGCTTTAGGTGTCTCACTTGCAACAATGGTGGCTAACCTTTCTTCTCATAAGCCCGGTTGGGACGATCGTTGGAAAGAGTTTTCCGAATGGGCAGAAAAGGGGCAAATCCTTAAAAAAGAGCTAATTCATCTTGTGGATGAAGATACCAATGCTTTCAACAAAATCATGGATGCTTTTGGTTTACCCAAAGCTACTGAACATGATAAGGCCGCGCGAACAGCCGCTATCCAGTCGGCAACCAAGTATGCAATTGAAATTCCTTTTCAGGTAATGAAAAAAACATACAGTGCATTTGAAATTATCAAAGCCATGGCCAAGACTGGTAATCCCAACTCAGTAACTGATGCCGGAGTAGGAGCCTTAGCTGTCAGGTCCGCTGTGATGGGTGCTTTTCTAAATGTAAAAATTAATGCTGCAGGTCTTCAAGATAAGGATTTTGTAAATAAAGTTCTGACCGAAGGCGCTGAGATTGAGAAAAAAGCAAAAGAAGCAGAAGAAGAAATTATGTCTATTGTAAATAGCAAAATATGATCTCACATGAACTGATCACTATCGCCCTGCTATATTTTACGTCATTTTTTGCCATTATTAACCCGCTTGGCGTTATGCCGGTTTTTATGACAATGACGGCCGACATATCTGAAAAACAAAGGAGAAGAACAGCTATGAAAGCAGTATTTACTGCTTTCATCATTCTTATGCTGTTTGCCTTTGCAGGTCAACTCCTGTTCAAGTTTTTCGGCATCTCAGCCAATGGATTCCGTATTGTTGGTGGAGTAATTTTCTTTATCATGGGTTTTGATCTGCTACAGGCACGTTTAAGTAAAATCAGAATGGATGAAGAGATGGTGAAAAAATATGTTGATGATATCTCCATCACACCACTTGGAATTCCAATTATTGCAGGCCCAGGAGCAATAACCAATTCTATTGTGCTTATGGAAGATAGTCCAAGTTTTGAACTTAAGGCTGTGCTTATCATTAGTATAATTCTAACTCTGTTTATCACATGGATTGTACTCTTGAGCTCAGGTAAATTATTGCAATTAATTGGCCCAACAGGAAATAAAATAATGATGAAGTTGATGGGACTGATTATGATGGTTATTGCTGTTGAGTTCTTCTTTGCTGGTTTACGACCTATTCTTATCGATATTTTAAGAGCTGTTTAATTCCGGTAGAAGATCATGTAATTATAGTATTATCCTGAATATCAGATATTCTATTATGATGGATTTCAGTATTTTCAAAATTGATTTCAATCAATTCAATTTAAAATCAGAGCAATTTGATCAACTGAGCAACCTCCACGGTATTAAACATAGCTACAGAGTAATGTTACACTGCTTGAGGTTGGGTATTTTAACCGGTAGGTTCAAAGAAGCAAAGAATGCATTCTTTGGAGCTTACATTCATGATATGGCTCGCCTACATGATGGTTATTGTACAATACACGGCGCGAATGCAGCAAATCATAAATTGCCTGTTTATAAGAAGCTGTTCTGCAGTTTTGGAGCTGATAATGAAGATCTTAATATAATAAAACAAATAGTATCTTACCACTCTCTTCCTAACGAAATAGCCGCTGATTCGGCAATATTCAGTACTCTTGCGATTCTAAAAGATGCTGATGCGCTCGACAGGATCAGATTAGGAAAATACGACCTTAATCCCGATTATTTGAGAATGACAGCATCCCATAACTCCATTATTTTCGGTGAGGAGCTTTTTTACAGAACCAACAATCATCCCATTAAGTCATTCAATGAATTGATTTCAGTAGCAATGGATATAGAAAAGCAATCCTCCCGGCATTAAACGCCATTATTGGTTCAATAGCATATTAACCGGTCCCTCTGATATGTTATGTAAATACCTGCGTTGCCTTACCTTTGAGACCGGGTAAAGTAAATGCTGTCTATCCATTAACTGATCTTATTTGTTTTATTTGTGATATAAGACATCAATATTGTCAGGCACTATTTAAAAAATATTAATTTCGCTGACTGTATATGAACATATCTGATTATAGCTGTGTCTCCTATCGAAAAGTTTTTACAGGGAATTAAGAATACAAGTTTAATCTAAAGAAATCAAATGATATATACAGTTATAGCAGGATCTGGAAGTTATTTACCTGCACGGATTATTCCTAATTCAGATTTTGAGTCAAGTACATTTTATGAATCTTCCGGAATAAAGATTGATCGTCCAATAAAAGAAATTATTGAAAAATTTCAGCAAATAACCGGCATCTATGAACGTCGCTATGTTGAAGATCATATGGTTTCATCTGACATGGCGCATCTTGCTGCTGAAAAGGCATTATCAAATGCCGGTATTAATAAAGAAGAACTCGATTATATTATTGTTGCTCATAATTTTGGTGATGTAAAGGCAGGTACTACTCATGTGGATATTGTGCCAACCCTCGCTGCCAGAGTGAAATTCAAATTAGGAATTACAAATCCTAATACCATTGCTTATGATCTTCCTTTTGGTTGCCCGGGTTGGCTTCAAGGGGTAATTCAAGCCAATTATTACATTAAATCGGGTGATGCAAAAAACATCCTCGTCATTGGTAGTGAAACGTTATCACGTATTTCTGATCCTTTTGACCGTGATAGTATGATCTATTCAGATGGAGCCGGTGCCGTTGTACTTAGCGCTGTTGAAAGTGAAATACCTGTAGGAATTTTATCACACGGTACCCGTTCTGATGCTATTGACCATGTTTTTCTCCTTAAAATGGATAAATCATACAATCCTGAAGTGAAAGATCAGCTGTATCTGAAAATGAATGGCCGTAAACTCTATGAATACGCACTTAAAACGGTTCCTCAGGCTATTAAAGATTCCATTGACAAAATTGGACTTGGAATTGACCATATTGAAAGTATACTGATTCATCAGGCTAATGAAAAAATGGATGATGCCATTGTTAATCGATTGTATGATCTATACGGAATTAAGCAACGACCTGAGTTTTCAATGCCTATGACCATTTCAAGATTGGGTAATAATTCCGTGGCTACTCTGCCCATTTTGTTTGATGAAATAATCAAAAAACACGTTGATAATCATCTATTAAAATCAGGCGATCATTGTGTTTTCGCTTCTGTAGGGGCGGGCATGAATGTTAATGCAATGGTATACAAGATGTCCTGATATGCATTAATGGGCTATTTCCACTTTAACGGTCTTGCGTTTTATCTGTTGCCCACTGAGTTGCTTTAACATTGGCTTGACAACTGATCTGTCAATAGCGGCAAATGACGCATAATCCTGAACCTCTATTCGTCCGATTTCCTCTTTTTTAAGTAATCCTACCTGCATAAGAAATCCCGCAATATCTCCTTTGCTGATTTTATCCTTTCTACCAAGGCTAATATAGATAGTTTCCCAGGGTGTTGGATCAGGTAGTCCAGCTTCCTCACCCAGAACCATTTCATGTATGGGCTCCGTAATAAAATCAGGAATATAGTCATTTTGTGCCATAACCAACCAGGCTGATCCGTTTTTATCCATCCTGGCTGTTCTCCCATTTCTATGCATCCATGAGTTCCTTGTTGTTGGTAGCTGATAATGAATTACATTCTTGATTTCTGGAATATCCAATCCTCTAGCTGCCAAATCAGTAGTTAGTAATATATGATGAGTGCCGTTTCTGAATTTAATCAACGATACCTCACGCTGGTCCTGCTCCATACCACCGTGAAAGATTCCGTGTGCTATTCCTTTGTCTGTTAGCAGTTCACTAATCCTATTAACCGCTTCCCGGTGGTTACAAAATACAAGATTAGATTCCTGCCCCAATTGGCAGAGAAGTCTGAACAATAAATCAAGTTTATCATTTCCTTCTGATCGCACAAGCTTATGAATCAGCACTGAATCCACTCCCTTTTCCAGAAAATCAAGATAAATGGGATCTTTTAATTCAACAAAGGCTGGTATTTCTTCCAGATTAGTGGCAGAAGTAAGAATCTTTGTAGTTATATTATCAATAGATCCGATAATAAACTCCATTTCATCCTTAAAACCAAGTTCCAGTGATTTATCAAACTCATCAAGTACAATTGTTCGTATGTTTTTGGTATTAAAACTTTTACGACGAATATGGTCGGCAATTCTTCCAGGAGTGCCGATAAGCAATGATGGAGGGATTGATAAGTTGTTAAGCTCAGTAGTAATGGGATGCCCACCATAGCATGTATTCACTTTAAACCCTGTTTTCATTGCCTTGAATACTTTTTCAATTTGAAGAGCCAACTCTCGTGAGGGCAATAAAATCAGTGCCTGAACACCTGAAACCGAAGCATCCAACAGCTCAACCAGTGGCAATAAAAAAGCCAAAGTTTTACCTGTGCCGGTAGGTGATAATAATATAACCTGGCTACCATTCTTAATGTTATCAAGAGCTTTAACCTGCATAGGTTTAAGCTCCTTGATATTCAGTAGCTGTAAATAATCATGAATCATTAAACTTACTTTTAGTTCAAGCTACCACAAACTTGAATCAGCTAAGGTAACCAATTATCACAGTCCTGGAATAAGCATGGTGAATATCCAGTACACTAACATTGAAACGAGCATTGCAGCGGGGATTGTAAGGAACCAGGCTGTGACAATATTGGCAGCCACCCTCCAACGTACTGCTGATAACCTCCTTGTTGCACCAACACCCATAATAGAGCCGGTTATCGTATGGGTTGTACTAACCGGTATACCGGCGAGAGTATTTGCAATGACAGTAATGGCACCGGCGGTCTCTGCATTGAATCCGTGAACCGGTTTAAGATCTGTAAGCCCGGCTCCAAGAGTTTTTATAACCTTCCATCCACCAAGATATGTTCCCAAAGCAATTGCTGAATAAGCACTGATCACAACCCAGGTAGGTACATAAAATTCAGGACCCAGATGTCCGGTGCTGAATAATAAAATTGCAATTATTCCCATTGTCTTTTGAGCATCATTGCCCCCATGACCTAAACTAAATATGGCTGAAGATACTAACTGCATTACTCTGAAAAAGGAATCAACTTTATAAGGTGATTTATTCCGGAATATGAACATTGTCAGCGACATCATTAAAAATCCAATTATAAAGCCTATTAATGGTGAGAGAAAAATAAATAAGCCCACTTTAATAATCCCCGCTGCAATTACATATTTTGATCCGCCAATGACTATTGCAGGGCCTATTAAACCACCTATTAATGAGTGAGAAACGCTTATTGGCAATCCGAAATGAGTGCAAAAATAAACCCAGCTGATACCTCCTATTAAAGTAGCAAGGATAAAGTACTCATTTACAATTGATGGCTCTATGATGCCTTTACCTATGGTATTAGCAACTGATAACCCAAGAACCAATGCCGCTGCAAAATTCCAGAATGCAGCCCATAACACAGCTACTTTTGGCGTTAAAACCTTTGTTGAAACGATGGTGGCAATTGAGTTAGCTGCATCATTCATTCCATTCATAAAGTCAAAACCAAGGGCAATGACAATACAGAGAATTACTATAATTTCCATTGTTTATGAAATTGATGTTATCAGGCGTTCTTTACAATAATAGTTTGGAAAACGTCGGATACATCCTCACAGCGATCCATGGCCTTTTCAAGTGAATTGAGAATATCACGCTTCTTTATCAGGCTGATGGCGTTTGTTTCCTGATCAAATATCTCAGAAAGAAAAGAATAGTTCAAAACATCTGATTCATTCTCAAGCTCACTGATTCTGATACAATTCTGCTTATACTGCTGAATCTTATGAATATCATTAAGCCCTATAGTTACGGTATTGATCTCTTTTGCCGCTTCTATCAGTAATTCAGACATCTGAATAAAAACTGGAGGTATTTCGTATAATTTATACAGAATCATCCTCTTTGCAGATGTATTTATGAGATCAACAACAGTGTCAATTCTATTAGTAAGTTTATGAATATCTTCGCGGTCAAATGGAGTAATAAAAGTTGAATTCAACTCATCAAAAATGGTGCTTGTAATCTTATCTCCGGTTTTTTCAAGCTTCTTAACTCTCGCCACCAATTCATTCCTTAAATCATCGTTTTTTGCATCTAGTAGTTCCCTGAATGCCAATGTGCATTCAATAAGATTAGAGGAAGCCTGACAAAACAAAGGGTGAAATTTTTTATCTTTTGGTACTAATAGTTGAAAAACCTGGTCCAATTTCATAAATTTCTTTTTTAAGGAGAGTATATTTTTGTGATTTAAAAGCGTGCAAAAATAGGCTTACTTAAAGGTCGTTTTAAATCTTAATGTTAACTTTACGTTAATTTTTTCAGAACACTTTACAAACTTATCCGTGATTTACAACAAGTTGTTTCGCAAACACAAATATAATGAATACTACATGTATGTATTTAAGATCTCAAAACAGTAATTAAAGCAATACATTAATACATTTGCAGACGGCAAAATGATTGGAGGCATCTATGAATGATACGGCTAACGTAATAGAGATTTTAGGAATTGTTCTTTCCGTTTTAGGGTCTCTTGCCTTGTTCCTGTTTGGAATGAAAACCATGAGTGAAGCACTTCAAAAACTGGTTGGAGGGCAGTTAAGAAAGTCTTTTTCACTCATGGCATCCAATAAAACAAAGGGATTTCTAACAGGTTTCCTGGTCTCAGGCACCATTCAATCATCCACTGCAGTTACCATTCTGCTGGTAAGTTTCATCAATGTTGGATTTTTATCATTATATCAGGCATTGCCGGTTATGATCGGTGCAAATGTTGGTACAACGGTCACCGCATGGCTAATAACCATGCTGGGCTTTCATTCAGGCCTATCGCTTTACCTATTACCGCTTATGGCATTTACGCTTCCATTACTTTTTCGGAAGAACAAAAAATTCAGGTTTATTGCGGAATTAATTACCGGATTTGTCCTCATTTTCACTGGCTTCTATTTTTTACAGGAGTCGTTGCCTTCTATTAACTCAGGCTCCGGATTTGTGGAATCAATCTCAACTCTGAGCTTCAGTAATTTAGGAACCGACTTAATTTATACCCTATTGGGAATTGTGCTTACCATTCTCATAAGATCTTCAAGTGCTGCAACAGCACTTACCATGGTGATGTGCTTCAATGGCTGGATGAATTTTGAAAACGCCGCTGCTATGATCATAGGTGAAAATATCGGCACAACCCTCACAGCCAATATGTCCGCCCGGATTGCAACTAATCCTTCCAAACGGTTGGCCATTGCTCATTCCCTGTTTAATATCATAGGCGCTGTCTTGTTCTTTATATTTTTTAAATACCTTGTTGAAGGTACTGTTAAACTAACAACCTCTATATATGGTTATTCTCCTAAGGATTATAATTATGCTATCCCTGTTGGTTTATCAATTTTCCATTCAGGTTTCAATATTATTATGACTGTTCTTACTTTTCCCTTTATAAAATTGTTTGGTAAGCTAACTGAGCTGATTATCCCTCTTAAACAAAATGAAAGCAGAAAGGTAAGTTTGAAATATATTGATACAGGCTATTTATCAATAAATGAAATGTCTCTTTTACAAGTTCAGGAGGAGATAAGTAATTATGGCAAACAGGTCGCTGATATGTTCTCTCTTATTCCCGACTATCTGTCAGAAAAAAGGGAGGATAAATTTACTAAGCTGCAGCGGAAGATATATAAGAATGAAGAAAAAGCAGATGCCAAGGAAATCATTATTTCTAATTATCTTACCAGATTAGGGGCTAATGGTTTGACTGAAAATGCTTCCCGAAAAGTAAGCTCCATGCTTAAAATAATTGATGACATTGAAAGCATTGCTGATCAATGTATGCAACTGGAAAAAACAATTAGGTTGAAGAATGAGGCAAATGCATGGCTTACACCGGAAATAAGAGAAAAGATATTTGATATGTTCAGGCTCGTTAGTGAAGCACTTGAGAACATGAACAAGAATCTTGCTAAGAATTATACTCCGGGCATTCTTATCAAAGCCACTGAAATAGAGCTAAAAATCAACAATGCCAGGGACAGTTTCATTTCTTTCAATAATAAAAACATTGAAATGGGAGACTATACCTATCAAAAAGGGGCATTTTTCACTGACATCGTGAATCATTGTGAAAAGATTGGCGATCATATTATCAATGTCAATCAGGCTATTGCTACAAATATAAAATCATAAAACTCATACCAGGATGAATACCATCTATTTATTCTTTATCATTATACTGTTTATTCTCGCTTTTAGCGATCTTTTTGTCGGAGTTGCCAATGATGCAGTAAATTTTCTGAATTCAGCAATCGGTGCACGGGCGGCTTCATTTAAAGTAGTAATGATTGTTGCTTCTGTGGGATTGATTGCGGGTGCAACATTCTCAAGTGGATTAATGGAAATTGCACGAAAAGGTTTGTTCTATCCTGCAATGTTCAGCTTTTCTGATATCATGATTGTTTTCCTGTCGGTTATGATTGCTGATATCATTCTTCTTGACATTTTTAACACATTTGGGCTACCAACTTCTACCACAGTATCAATTGTTTTCGATTTATTGGGCGCAGCAGTTGGTGTTGCCATCCTGAAAATTGGAGAATCAGGTCAAACAATGCAGGATCTTGGTCTCTATATTAATTCCGGTAAAGCACTTGCCATCATAACTGGTATTTTGGTATCCGTGGCTTTAGCCTTTACTGTCGGAGCTTTGGTTCAATATATTACGCGAGTTATTTTTACTTTCAATATCAGGCATAATCTAAAGTACTTTGCTGCTTTATGGGGTGCCATCGCCATTACAGGAATTTTATATTTTATTGTAATAAAAGGAGCGAAAGGTGCTTCATTTATATCACAGGACCATCTCGATTATATTCATGAACATACAGCCAGAATCTTATTAATGAGCTTTATGGCATTTACAATCATTCTTCAACTCTTGATTATATTGTTCAGACTCAATGTATTAAAGCTTATTGTGCTGACAGGTACTTTTGCACTGGCCCTTTCATTTGCAGGTAATGATATGGTAAATTTCATAGGGGTACCCCTTGCAGGCTTGAAAGCTTTTCAAATATTCAATGCCACCCCTGGAGCTGACCCTAATACTCTTATGATGTCAGCACTTGCTGAAGATGTGGTAACTGAAACCTGGGTATTACTCATTGCAGGTGCATTTATGGTTTTTACCATCTGGAATTCCAAAAAAGCACGTTCGGTAATTGAAACCTCTGTCGATCTAAGTCGGCAACAGGAAGGTAATGAGAGGTTTAACTCATCAATTCTCTCTCGTAACCTCGTTAGAGGAGCTATCCAATTCTCCAATTCTTTTAGCAGGATTATTCCTGACAAGGTGTCAGTATGGCTGGAAAAACGCTTTGAAGAGCCTGATCAGACAACGAAAGATCAAATGCCTGAGGGGGCAGCTTTTGATATGCTTAGAGCCAGTGTAAATCTGGTAATCGCTAGTATCTTAATTGCCTTCGGCACATCCTTAAAACTCCCACTCTCAACTACCTACGTAACTTTTATGGTAGCCATGGGAACATCCTTGAGTGACCGTGCCTGGGGGAGAGAGAGTGCGGTGTATCGCATTACAGGTGTTTTATCGGTTATTGCCGGCTGGTTCTTTACTGCTCTTGCAGCTTTCACCTTTGCACTGCTCGCTGCTTTAATTATTTATTCAGGCGGTTTAATTGCGATACTTGTGCTTTTAGGACTGGCCGTTTACCTCGCATTCAGAACTCATCGCATTCATTTACGCAGAGCTAATGATCGTAAAGCCGATCTTGCACTTGATATGGCCCCTGAAGAAGTGACAACTGCTAATGTTATTACCCGGAGTTCTAAGAATATTCAGGAGGTTCTGAAGACCGTAATAGCTATTCTCAATGACACTATTGCAGGTTTGGCTGATGAGGACAGAAAAGCGCTCAGAAGTGCTAAAAATGCCACACTACACCTGAATAATACAACCAAACGCTGGAAAACACACATGAGCACTATCCTTTCTAATCTGAAAGAGGATACAGCTGAAACCGGCCAATATTATGTACAGGCAATTGACTATTTGAGAGAGGTAAATCACTGCATATCATATATCGTCAATCCGGCATATGAGCATATTGAGAACAATCATAAATCTCTGATTACAGCTCAGGTGGAAGAAATCTCCCGTATTCAGGGTGAAATATCTATTTTCATTGGAGAGATTGATTCTATATTGAAGAAATGCAGTTTTGAGGATTTTGACCTTATCGTAAGCCGCCAACAGAATATAATGAGGCTCCTTGATGAGGCCAGAAAAAAGCAAATCAGAAGGATTAAAAACAATGATACAGGAACCAGAAACAGTATTCTTTACCTGAATATTTTGGCTGAGATGAAAAATTTATCGCTCTTCTGTGTTAACCTTCTTAAAACAGAAAGAGATTTCGTAGCAGCCTCCAAAGTAAAGCAGCCGGAGAAATAAATCGTTGTTATTTATCTGATACTACTACCAGGGTATCAATAATACTCCTAAGGTTGGCTGAATAGGCATAGAATTGGTATACACCGGGTGTTGTTGGCCGAAAATCAAAACTAGAATCGATTGTTTGATAAACTTGTGTGCAAATACCATCCGTTGATTCAAATAATCCTAGACCGGATACCAATACCAATGAGTCATTTTGTTGAGCCATCATTAACTCAAGGTCTGACCAGCAACCATTTGGGGCACCTCCCTTAACAAGTACCTGAATAGTATCGCCAACACGCGCTGTATCAGGCAATGTCATCTTGTCAATATTAATATTGCCTGTGAATCTTGTATAGTTGGTCCCCTTTTCAAGACAGGAACTCATAAATAATGGCAGTAGTAGCAGTAAAATCACTTTTTTCATAATATGGACGTTTTTGGACTTTTTTAGTATTATTACACACCGGTTTGCACAAAATACCTGCCACTTTTAATCAATAATAGTAAAAATCGAAATTATTGGATAAAATTATTGATTTTATTCCTGAACTTTAATCTTAACTTTGCATTTATTCATTCTTATAATTAACTATTAACAGGCAAATGTCGGCTATTATTACGCTAACTACTGATTGGGGACTAATGGATCATTACGTAGGAGCAGTAAAGGGCTCCATTATTAGTCGTCTTCCTGATGCCAGAATAGTGGACATTACGCACCTGATTCCACCGTTTGATTTAAAGAAAGCCGCTTTCATACTTAGAAATTCATATCTTCATTTTCCTAAGAAGACAATTCATATTATTGGAGTAAGCACTGAAGAATCAGAATCAACTCCTCATATTGTGGTGATGCACCATGACCACTATTTTATTGGGGCCGACAATGGAATCTTTACGCTTCTTTTCAATGAAATCCCAAATCAAATATATGAATTGCGTATACCACAGGACACAAACTTCTTCACTTTCTCGACCAGGGACCGATTTGTCAAAACTGCAGTACATCTAGCCTTAGGAAATGATATTGAAGAACTGGGAGTGCCCGGAACAAAGCTGAATACTTATATCAATATGCAACCTCAACTGGACAGCAATAAGCTTCATGCAAGAGTTATCTATATTGATAATTATGAGAACATTTATCTTAATGTTACTGCCGATGAATTTACACAGATGGGCAAGGGTAGAAGTTTCTCACTCTATATTAAAGGCAAACCTGAAAATATCAGGAAAGTCCACGATGCTTATGGTGAAGCACCTGAAGGTGAGATAGTGGTATTATTCAGCACCACCGGCTTTGTTGAAATAGCAGTGAATAAAGGTAATGCAGCAAGTCTACTGGGATTTAAAACCGATCAGATCGTCATAATCGAATTCCACGGATAATAATCTCTTATAAATTCTATTGCTGAAATACAATCAATGCAAAACATATTTGCTAGCCTCCCTTGATCAATAAATTCAATTCAACTGATCAATAAATTCAATTCAACACCTTCTTTTGTTATTTATACTCTTTTAACTTCTCACCTTTCCGGGGAATTCCTTTGGATGTCACTTTTTTGATAATTCATTAGTGATATCATGTCAATGGAGAGAAGAAAAAATAAAGATGGCATACAATCACATAATCGGTATTTCTCCATTCTATTTGGAACGCACTGAAAAAGATTACTGTTTTTTGAGTAATTTAGCGGCTCTAATTTTCGTCCGAAAACTCTAATATGTTTACACTCTTCAGAAAGGAAATCCTGAGCTTCATTAATTCTCTGATCGGCTATGTTGCCATCATAGTATTTCTAGTGGTCAACGGACTCTTCCTATGGGTATTCCCGGCAGGATTCAACATCATCGATTACGGTTATGCATCATTGGATAACTTTTTCGTTTTGGCACCATTTGTTTTCCTCTTCCTGGTACCGGCAATTACAATGCGTTCATTTGCTGATGAAAAACGATCAGGCACCATAGAAATCCTCTTTACAAGGCCTATCTCTGATTTTCAAATCATTCTGGCAAAATACCTTGCCTCCGTTACTCTTGTCATATTTTCATTATTGCCAACACTTATTTATGTAAACTCGGTTTATCAGCTGGGCCTACCCAAAGGCAACCTTGATTTTGGCGGTCTTTGGGGATCATATATCGGATTGTTATTCCTGGCATCAGCCTTTACTGCCATTGGCTTATTTGTTTCTTCGATCACTGATAACCAAATAGTTGCATTTATATCTAGTCTGGTATTATGTGGTTTCGCTTTCATTGGCTTTGACCTCATTTCTGACATGACAATCTTTGGCACGACTGCACTATTCGTAAAGTCATTAGGTATTCAGGAACATTATACTTCATTGAGCAGGGGCGTAATTGACACCCGCGATGTAATATACTTCATCAGTATAATTGCAATATTTTTCTTACTCTCTAAAATATCCCTCGAAAGTAGAAAATGGGAAAAATAAACTCGGAGAATTCTAACCGAACCATTTATTCCCAAGCATCACCAGTATGGAAAAGATAAAAAACAAAAAGAATAATCCACGATATGACAATATCATCCAGCTTATTGCGGGTTTTATTATTGTGGTACTTATAAATGTCATTGGCTCTTATATTTTTACCCGTTTTGACCTTACTTCTGAGAAGAGATACACCCTCTCATCATCTACTCGTCAATTAATCAGGGAAACTGATGATATCATCTACTTTAAGGTATATCTGGATGGCGACTTGCCCTCTGATTTCAAGCGCTTAAGTCAGTCGACGCGTGAAATGCTGGATGAATTCAGAGCTTATAGCGACAATATTCAATATGAATTCATCAATCCAACAGCCTCCGAAGATGCCAAAACAAGGAATGATGTATATGACCGGCTGGTAGAACAGGGTTTAATCCCCACTGAGATAGCTGTAAGAACAAAAGAGGGCCAGAAGCAACAAAACATCTTTCCGGGAGCTTTAGTAACCTATAAAGGTAAAACAGTGCCCATTTCATTGCTTGCTAATCAGCTTGGGGCAGCACCTAAAGATATTATCAATAAATCCATTCAGGCCCTTGAATACAATATCCTGAGCGCTGTTAGAAAGCTCAGTACGAATACAAAGCCCAAAATAGCCTTTACACAAGGGCATGGTGAGCTTACTAACCTGGAGACCGCCGACATAGCTATTGCTCTTTCTGACTACTATAATGTTGAATATGTTGACCTGAAAGGTCAGGTGAGTGCGTTTACCGAAAGAATTGAGGTTGAAAACGGGAAATATAATCTGGTAAATAAATTTAAAGCCATAATTATTGCCAAACCTGATTCAACTTTCAGTGAGAAAGATAAATTCATCATTGATCAGTTTATTATGCTTGGCGGAAAGGTCCTCTGGCTTATAGATCCTGTCTTCGCAACCATGGATAGTCTGCAAACCGCCAATAGAACCATTGGAATCACCCAGGATATTAACCTTAATGATCAGCTTTTTAAATATGGAGTAAGGCTCAACAGTAATCTGATCATGGATTTAGCTGCCTTACCTATTCCAATGGTAACCGGTATGATGGGAAATCAACCACAGTTTGACTTCTTCCCCTGGCCTTATTTTCCTGTACTTACTGCAACGTCTTCGAATCCTGTGGTCAAGAACATCAATGCGGTCCGTACCGAGTTTATCAGCAGCATTGATACTGTTGATGACCCCACCATTAAAAAGACAATACTCCTGACCACTTCACAGTATACAAGAGTAGCGATGACCCCGGTAATGATCAGCCTTGAAATTCTTGGAAGAGACCCTGACACCCGCGATTATAGTGAACCACCTCAACCAGTTGCAGTTTTGCTTGAAGGTAAGTTTAAATCTGTATTCACTAACCGGATTCCAAAGGAAATTGCCAATGCACCTGAGATCGGATTTACCAGTGAGAGCCCTGATAACCGAATGATAGTTATTTCTGATGGTGATATGATCAAGAATCAGGTTCAATTTTCAAATGGCACCTATACTCCCTTGCCTCTGGGATATGACAGGCATACAGGTCAAACATTCGGGAACAAGGAATTGATGCTTAATGCAGTCAATTATCTTTGTGATGACAGCGGACTTATGTCAGTGAGGTCGCGTGAACTTAAACTTAGAGCACTCGATGTCAATAAAGCCCGTGAAAGTTTATTGAGTTGGCAATTAATCAATATTGTTGTTCCTGTTGTACTCATTATTTTCTTTGGATTAATTCAATTCGCATTACGTAAAAAGCGTTTTAGCAAGTAACAATACTTCTCATGAATAAAAATAAAACACTTCTTATTATCACATTACTATTGGCTGCTACTGCTGCCTTGTTATTCTATTCAAGATCAAGCAGTACACTCAACCCTGACATCAGTGAATTTACAGTTAAGGATACAGCCTCCGTTACAAAGATCTTTATGGCTGACAAGTCTGATCAAAAGGTTTTACTTGAAAGAACAGAATCAGGTACATGGAAACTTAACGGTAAATATGGTGCGATGCAGGAGAATATGCAAATACTGCTTCAAACACTCGCCAACATTGAGGTCAGAGAACCTGTTGCCAAAGCTGCCCATGATAACATCCTGAAGATGATGGCCGTTAAATCGGTCAAAGTTGAAGTTTACCAAATGAAATACCGAATCAACATTGGTAGCTTAAAACTGTTCCCACGTGAAAAACTTACCAAAACATTCTATATTGGCGATGCAACGATGGATAATACCGGCACATTTGCATTAATGGAAGATGCAAATACACCCGTTGTATTATACATGCCGGGTCTGAGAGGTTTTATTGCCACCCGGTTTTCAACATCAGAAACTGACTGGCGGGTACACACCATCTTTAATAAAAAGTTGCCCGAGATAAAGAACATTAAAGTTGAATTTCTTGACCAACCGATGGAATCATTCAAAGTTGAAAACCTGAATAATACAAGTTTAAAACTTACCAGGCTCTTCGATAATTCAGAAGTCGCACCCTATGATACCTTAAAATTGGTGAGCTTTGTCAATGCTTTTCGTAAGATCAATTACGAAGTGTTGATGAACGACATGGAACCTCAAAAGAGGGATTCCATAATGAACTCAGCACCTAAGCACATTATAACTCTTGAAACCAACGATGGCCAAAAGCAATCCATTCGTACCTTCGTCCGTTTGCTGCCTGAACCGGAAATAGATATTTTTGATGGATCACTCATTACTTATGATCTCGACAGAATGTATGGCCTTGTGAATGATACTGATTTTGTTGTAGTCCAGTTCTTCGTATTCGACAAGATTCTGATACCATTGTCAGGTTTCACAACACCAGCCCCACTCCCAGCGATTAAACAATTACAATATTCCATATCATGAAGAAACTTCAATCATCAAGAGTTCTCGTAACCGGCGGTGCCGGATTTATTGGATCAAATCTTGTTGAAGCGTTGCTTGATCAGGGCAATCAGGTAACATGCCTTGATAATTTCTCTACGGGTAAGCATAAAAACATTGAGGTATTTCTTGGCCATCCAATGTTCACGCTCATTGAAGGTGATATACGTGACCAGGCAACATGCCATAAAGCATGCAGCGGAGTGGAATATGTTCTTCATCAGGCAGCCTTAGGCTCTGTACCCAGATCCATAAATGACCCGGTAACTTCCACAGAAGTGAACATTGATGGTTTTGTTAAAATGCTTATTGCTGCCAGAGATGCCGGTGTGAAACGGTTTGTATATGCAGCAAGTTCATCAACCTACGGTGATCATCAGGCACTTCCTAAAGTAGAGGATGTTATTGGTAAGCCTCTTTCACCATATGCCATCACCAAATACGTCAATGAGCTTTATGCAAAAGTATTTGCTGATCTATATGGTATGGAAACCATTGGGTTGAGATATTTCAACGTCTTTGGCAAACGGCAGGATCCTGAGGGAGAATATGCAGCAGTAATACCTCGGTTTATCAGAGCCCTCATCAATGGACAAGCTCCAATAATCAATGGCGATGGAAGCCAAAGCAGGGATTTTACTTACATTGACAATGTTGTGCAGATTAACCAGTTGGCCCTGCTAACTACAAATCATACGGCAATAAATACCGTCTACAATGTTGCTTTTGGTGAAAATACAACACTCAATGAACTCTACTCTTATCTAATTGAGTTTTTAAGTAAACACAACCCCGCAATTTCAAAGATATTGCCCATTTATGGACCAAACCGACAAGGAGATGTAAAACATTCACTGGCCTCCATTGAGAAAGCCATATCATTGCTTGGGTACGATCCTCAATATAGCCTGAGGGGAGGATTAGAAATAGCTATTGACTGGTATGTGAAGAGCTTAAAATAAGCATCATGATATTATACTGGCTATCAATTTCCTGGAACCACCATTATTCCTGAATTCACAGAGATATATTCCTTGCCATGTGCCCAGGTTTAACTTCCCCCTGGTTATAGGAATGTGCAGTGAATGACCTGTAAGCACTGATTTAATATGCCCCGGCATATCATCCTTTCCTTCCTCAGCATGCATATATAGATAATCGCCCTCTGGAACAAGCTTATTGAAGAACATATCAAAATCCTCCAACACTTCATGGGCTGAATTTTCATTTATGCATATCCCGGCAGAAGTGTGCTTAATAAACAAATGCAATACTCCTGCATCAGGAAGTTCATGCAAATGTTTTACTACTAAATCAGTAATGAGATGGAACCCTCTTCTGAACGGAGGAAGAGAAAACTCTATCTGCTTCACCATTTCCAATAAAACTTAGTTCAATAAAATATAGTTACCTATCTAAAAGCTAAGGCTACTTTATCAAGTGACTTATAGCTTTTCTATACCTTAATCCTCTATTACTACCGGTCTGCCGGCTGCAAAATCTTCGAGCATTGCAGTTGTCAATGATTTAGGTCTTTCAAGAGGATATCCCAGGGCTCTGTCCCATATAATATTGGCACAAATACCTATTGAGCGGCCTATTCCAAATAAAACGGTATAGAAGTCATATTCCTTAACACCATAATGCCATTGGATAACGCCCGACTGTGCATCAACATTAGGCCATGGATTTTTTGCCTTACCCTGTTCCTTAAGTATTGGAGGAACGATATCATAAAGCATGCTAACCACTTCAAATAGAGGATCTTCTCTTAGATTCTTAAGACTGAACTCACGCTGCAGCATATACCTTGGGTCTGTCTTACGAAGTACAGCATGACCAAAACCGGGTATAACCTGTCCTGAATTGAGGGTATCCCATACATATTTTTTAAGGATATCAGGTGAAGGTACCTCCCCATTCATTTTCTCCATAAGGTCTTGCAACCAGCGTAACACTTCCTGATTAGCCAGACCATGCAGCGGTCCTGCCAATCCATTAACCATTGCCGAAATGGAAAGATAAACATCTGATAACGAACTGGCTACCAAATGCCCGGTATGTGCACTTACATTTCCTGCCTCATGGTCCGCATGTATAATAAAATGCATACGTGATACATCATCATATGGTTTGGGTATCCCCATCATGTGGGCGAAGTTTCCACCCATATCGAGATTTGGATTTGACTGAATGCGTTTGCCATCACGATATAGCTTTGCATAAATGTAAGTGGCTATCTCCGGCAACTTAGCCAGTAAATTAAGAGTATCTTCATAAGTAGGATCCCAATAATCGGCTTTTTGCAATCCGGAGTGGTATTTCTTAGTAAAGAACGACTCCCGATGCATGGTAAGTATTGCTGTGGAAAAAATAGTCATTGGGTGACTGCAGCAGGGCATACCGTCAATTACTTCATAGATATACCGGGGCAGGATTCTTCTTTTATTGAATTCATCAGCAACTTCTGAGGCTTGCTCTTCATTGGGTATATCACCGGTAAGAAGCAGATAGAACAACGATTCAACAGTTGGCATTTCAGAGTTTTTAGCCTTCGGGAGTTTCTCAAACACCTCAGGCAAGGTATAACCTCTGTATCGGATTCCTTCCATCGGATCAAGATATGAAATATCAGAAACCAGTGAAACGATTCCTCGCATACCACCTAAAATCTGACTGATAGTAACCTTGTCGACAACAACATCGCCATATTCTTTCATCAGGCGTTCTGTCCTTGGTCTCCAGTCCTGGATTTTCTCGTATAATGTATCTTTAAGCCTTTTTGCCATTTTAGTTTTATATAAAGGTTTTACAATAATTATTCAGTATTAGCAATAGATTTGATTAGTTCAGTACCAAACTCTGATGTTTTTAATTTAACGGCATCTTTCATCTGTCTGTGAAAATCGTAAGTCACCTTGCCGGCTTTGACTGTTGCTTCCAGAGCACGGTATATTAGGTCGGCCGATTTATTCCATCCCATATATTCAAGCATCATGGCACCCGACAGAATTACAGAACCGGGATTAACCATATCCAGTCCGGCATATTTAGGTGCTGTACCATGGGTGGCTTCAAAAATAGCGTGTCCGGTGACGTAGTTGATATTCGCACCCGGTGCTATGCCAATTCCACCAACCATTGCTGCCAGTGCATCTGATATGTAATCACCGTTCAGATTGAGGGTGGCAATCACTGAATATTCAGCAGGCCGTAACAGTATCTGCTGCAGAAATGCATCCGCAATAACATCCTTAACTATAACCTTGCCTGACTTAGCTGCCTGATTCATCCTTTCTTCTGCAGCATCTTTCCCATCCGATTTGACAATACGATCATACTGTGCCCACGTAAATACCTTATCACCAAACTCCTTTTCCGCTAATTCATATCCCCAATTCTTAAAAGCGCCCTCGGTAAATTTCATGATGTTACCTTTATGAACCAGTGTGAGTGAGGGTAGTTTACGCTTAATTGTATATTCCAGGGCTGCTCTAATAAGTCGTTTACTCCCCTCTTCTGATACCGGCTTGATCCCAATGGAGCTGCTCTCCGGAAACCTGATATTGGAAACCTTCATATCATTGATGAGAAAGCTCTTTATCTTATTTGCTTCCGGTGTTCCCGACATGAATTCAATACCGGCATATATATCTTCAGTGTTCTCCCTGAAAATATGCATGTCAACCTTCTCAGGTTCTTTCACCGGACTAGGCACACCCGGCACATACTTAACCGGACGAAGACAAACATAAAGATCAAGTTCCTGACGCAGTGCTACATTCAGCGACCTGATTCCTTCTCCTACCGGAGTAGTTAAAGGTCCTTTTATTCCAACTTTGTACTCTTTGAAAGCATCCAGCGTTTCCTGAGGCAACCATTTACCTGTTAACTTGAATGATTTTTCACCGGCATACACTTCCTTCCACGAAATCTTCCTGGTTTCACCATAAGCCTTTTTAACAGCAGCATCTATAACCCTGACAGAGGCTGCCCAAATATCCGGGCCTGTACCATCCCCTTCAATAAATGGTATTACCGGTTGGTCGGGAACAAGTAATTTCCCTTCTTTAATTATTATTTTCTGTTCGTCCATTATAAAATTTTAGGAGCTAAAGTTAGATAAAAATCTCAAATATGCAAGTATCTGCATTTATTCGGACTTGTTTTTCTTTGTCCCGCTAATAACAATCTATACATGCAATTGTTTACACCGGAAATCCCTATTATGATAGTCGTTTAACATTTTAACACACTAAAGTTATTAAACATTCTATAAATATTATGCATGCTGATCAACTCACTCCGAAAGAGGGAATTGTAGTTTTCGACAATCATTGCGTCCTGTGTAATAATGCTGTCAGATTTCTGATTCGCATTGACAAGAAGAAAAGATTGCTTTTTACTTCATTTGATTCCAATACATGGAAAAACATTTCGGGTTTTGATGCACTACCGGTAAATAGTATGGTTTTCTATCTGAATGGTGTGAAACATCTACGGAGTGATGCTGTTATTAAAATCATTGAATCATTGGGATATCCATGGAAAATTTTAACCATTATCAAATTTATCCCTTTTGTTGTGCGTGAGAAATTGTATTCAATTATAGCTCGCAACAGATATTCCATTTTTGGGCGAAAATCAACCTGTGATGTGATCTCAACAAATATAAAGAGCAGATATTTAACATAAATATCTACTTTGGCAGCCTATTTTTGCTTACTTTTGCTTTTCTTCAAAAATTATAGTCATAACTCATGCATCTCATTAAAAGAATAACCTCCGCCATAATCATTCTCTTGGCAACTATATCAACATTATCAGCTCAAGATGGCGTGATAAGGGGTTTTGTGTATGAAAAAGAAACAGGTGAGCCTGTTATCTTCACTAACGTCTATCTATATCGCACCTCTTACGGTGCCGCAACAGATGTTAACGGATATTTTACTATTTCCAAAATACCCGCCGGCTCTTATACTCTTATGGTAACCTATTTGGGATATGATACCATTCGTGAACAGGTTACTCTGACAAAAGGGCAGATTATTACCAAGAAACTGTATGTTGCAAAGTCCGCCTTTAATCTGGAGGAAGTCCAGATTACTGCCGAGCAGGCTGAAGCCCGCACTGACACCCGTACTTCGGTTATTAAAATTACACCCAAACAAATCAGCAGGATACCAACAATTGGCGGACAGCCCGATCTTGCCCAGTATCTGCAGGTACTTCCGGGAGTAGTCTTCACCGGTGACCAGGGTGGTCAGCTTTATATTCGTGGCGGTTCTCCTATCCAGAATAAAGTGATTCTTGATGGAATGGTTATTTATAATCCTTTCCATTCCATTGGCCTCTTTTCAGTTTTTGATACTGACATCCTGAGGAATGCCGATATTTTTACCGGTGGCTTTAACTCAGAATATGGTGGCAGGATTTCATCAGTTATGGACCTCACTACCAGAGATGGTAATAAGAAGAAATTGGCCGGTAAGGCCGGACTCAGCACCTTCGGCGGTAAACTTATGCTCGAAGGCCCACTGGTTAAACAAAAAGATGACGGTAAAGGCAGTATCTCCTTTATCCTGACAGCCAAAAACTCATACTTGAAAGAGAGTTCCAAATTATTTTACCAGTATATTGATACTGCCGGTCTGCCTTTCAATTATACTGATGTTTATGGTAAAGTATCCATCAATGCCAACAATGGCTCTAAAGTCAATGTATATGGCTTTAATTTCAGTGATAAAGTTGATTATACCAATCTTGCAACCTATAAATGGAACTCAAAAGGCGCCGGTGCCAACTTCGTTGTAATACCCGGTAATAATCCCGTTCTTATGGAGGGTAATGTCGCTTACTCAAACTATAGCATTAGAATGGAAGAGGGCTCACTCCCTCCTCGCTCAAGTAATATTGGAGGCTTTAACCTTGGTCTTGGATTTACTTACTTCCTTGGAAAGAATGAAATAAAGTATGGTCTTGAAATGCTTGGCTTTAAAACGGAGTTTGATTACGCAAATTCTGTCGGCTTAAAGTACAATCAAACGGAAAACACTACCGAGATTGCTGCTTTTGTGAAATATAAAATGACCAAAGGCAAGTTGTTGTTTGAACCGGGAATGAGAATTCAATATTATGCCTCATTATCTAACTTCTCACCTGAACCCCGGGTGGCAGCCAAATACAATATCACTGACCATGTGAGATTCAAACTGGCGGCAGGCCTTTACTCGCAAAACCTCATCAGCGCCAACTCCGACCGTGATGTTGTGAACCTGTTCTATGGTTTCCTCTCCGGCCAGGACAACCTGCAGGATACATACAAAGGCAAGGATGTGAAGCATAAACTTCAAAAAGCTCAACACGTTGTTGCAGGCTTTGAATTCGACCCATTCCCTTATACAAGCATAAACCTGGAGGGCTACTATAAGAGGTTCTCTCAGCTTACCAATATGAATAGAAACAAGATATTCATTGATGCTGACCCCTATTCCAATCAAACAAGCCCCAACTATGTAGAAGCATACTACAGAAAAGATTTCATTATTGAAGACGGTGATGCCAATGGTATTGATGTTTCTTTTAAATACGACAGAAAGAAAATCTACTTATGGGCTGTCTATTCACTTGCATACGTAAACCGCTCAGACGAGATGGAGGAATATGTGCCTCATTACGACAGGCGACATAATGTTAACCTGGTTTCATCTTATAGATTCGGTAGTGATCTGGATTGGGAATTCAATGCCCGCTGGAACTTCGGATCAGGATTCCCTTTTACCCAAAACCAGGGGATTTATGAAAAACTGCCTTTTGAAGAGGGCGTTTATACTGACTATGTTACTGAAAACGGACAAATTGGCCTTGTTTACGGTAAATTAAACGGTGAGCGACTCCCCTACTATCATCGGCTTGACTTAAGCATGATGAAAAGATTCAGAATCAGTGAAAGTGGAATGTTGGAGGCTAATCTAAGTGTTACCAATGTATATGACAGGGACAATATCTTCTATGTGAACCGTCTTACAAGCGAGAAAATATACCAGTTGCCGGTAATGCCTAGTTTTGGATTAACGCTGTCATTCTAGATCTTTACACTATTCTTTATCTTTTGAGTCAATTAGAATAGTGACAGGGCCGTCATTAACGAGCTCAACCTGCATGTGTGCGCCAAACCACCCTGTTGCTATTTTCAATCCTGTCATTTTATGGATGGTTTCAACAAATGATTCATAAAGCGGGATGGCTTGTTCGGGGCGGGCTGCTTTAATATATGAGGGACGATTACCCTTTCTGGTTGAAGCATGTAAGGTAAACTGACTGATAACCATTATTTCACCTTTAACATCTTCAACTGACAGGTTCATCACACCTTCCGTATCATCAAAGACTCTGAGTCGGGCTATCTTTCCTGCCAGGTATTCAACATCCTGCATTTCATCACGTATCTCTATACCAAGCAGTACCAATAAGCCCCGGCCAATTGACTGTTGTTCCTCATTTTCGTTACTTACCGAAGCGGCACTTACTCTCTGTATTAAAGCTCTCAAAGATGTGTTGTTTGTCCAGGTTAATGATTGACTATATCAGAATTCCTTCTTCTCTCACAAATTCAAACTATTGGCCATTTCCATCGTCCGTCAATTCCGCAATATTCCTTATCTAATCGTACTCAGTCTCATCAAAGTATTCATCATTCATTATGCTGATATAATTTGAATAGCGGGTTTGACTTATCAATCCTTTGGTAAGTGCCACTTTAACTGCACAGCCCGGTTCATGCACATGTGTACAGTCGCTGAACAGGCATTGGTGCATCAACTCCCTCATTTCGGGAAACCGCTCAGCAATCTCCTGCTTGTCGAAGTTCACCAGTCCAAACTCCTTGATACCCGGGGTGTCAATAATGAATCCGCCAAAACCGAGTGGAAGCATCTCGGCAAATGTAGTGGTGTGCTTTCCTTTTTTATGATAATCAGATATCTCCCCCACCTTTCTCAGCAATCCCGGCTCTATCGCATTTATCAATGCCGTTTTTCCTACCCCTGAATGTCCACTGATAAGGCTTACCTTATCTTTTAGTAGCTGTTTCACCTCTTCCAGGCCTGTCCCCTTTAAAGCAGAGGTCCTGAAACATTTATATCCAAGGCTTTCATAGAGAATGGTAAGCTTTTCAAGCTTCACATTCTCCTCTGCAGTAATGATATCTGACTTGTTGAATATTAGGAACGCAGGAATATGGTATGCTTCAGCAGTAACCAGGAAGCGATCAATGAACCCGGTTGAAGTGCGCGGACTGGCCAGCGTAACCATCACTACAGCCTGATCAATATTGGCTGCTATAATGTGTGATTGCTTGCTTAGTCGGGTAGCTTTTCGAATAATATAGTTGAACCTTGGCTCAATCAGATGAATGAGGCCAACCCGCTCTCCGGGTTGCAGTATATACTGAACTTTGTCACCTACCGCCAGCGGATTTGTTGTACGAATATCCTTGATTCTGAAGTTTCCTTTCAGCCTGCATTCAAGCACCTCGCCCGATTGCGTAAGCACATTGCAGGAACTTCCGGTAGAACGCACAACTATTCCACTATTGATATCCATTTGTAAATCTTTCAGCTACAAAGTTTATACATCTTTCCGGGTAAGCTTTTTATTATGCCTTCAAATTCCAGGTTTAACAATCCTGCAGCTACTTTTGTCGCTGATAAATGTGATTCGATGCTCAGCTTGTCAATACTGCATTCTCCATATTCCTGCAAGATACTGACAATGGTTTCCTGATCAGGCTCCAGTTGAATAAATAACTTCTGCTGAACGGGCACTTTAGGGGCAGGTGTTTTATCCCAACCCATGATATATAAAATATCCTCCGGTTTCTGAACCAGCGCCGCACGGTTTGTCTTGATGAGGTTATTACAGCCTTCTGAATAACTGTCACTTACTCTTCCGGGCACGGCAAATACATCCCTGTTGTATGAGTTGGCAATATCAGCAGTAATGAGCGCCCCACCCTTGGTGCCGGCTTCAATTACTATGGTTGCATCTGAAAGCCCGGCAATGATTCTGTTCCTCATTGGAAAGTTCTCTCTGTCAGGGTCATTTCCACTCATAAACTCAGTCACCAATCCGCCGTTTAATATCATCCTTTGTGCTAACTCCACGTTTACTGTTGGATATATCCTGTCCAGTCCATGGGCTAATACACCTACTGTGGGCAATGATACTTCCAATGCGCTTCTGTGTGCTGATGTATCTATACCATAAGCCAATCCGCTAACAATGAGAACCCCTAGTTCCTTTAATCCATTAATCAGGGTCCTGCACACCTCCTTGCCATAATCAGTTGCTTCACGCGTGCCTACTACACTTACAATATACTTTGAATCAAGATTAGCATTGCCAATACTATAGAATAATATCGGACAATCCGCACATTGTTTCAGGCGGAAAGGATAGTTATCATCCGTAAAAAAATAGGTTTTTATATTATGGCGTTCTATAAAATCAATCTCTTTAGCAGCTTTCTCCAGATACACTTTATTGTTCGTAACAGCATCAATTACTGAATCCACAATCCTTGGAATCTTTGAAAGCGAAGATTTCTTTTCCTTGAAAATTGCTTCTGCACTACCTGAAAGTCCAATTAATTTTCGGGCATTCATGATCCCGACTCCCGGCAACAATGTTAAAGCGATTTGGTATAATAGCTGATTTTTATCACTTGCAGACATGAAGCGAATTTAGAGATTTTTTATTTATGAAATAAACCCTCTTCATCATTGTTAATGCTTTTATATATTTGTTGCAGAAAGTGCATAATCAAAGTAATGAAGCGTTTTTATGGGTTGATTTGCCTTTTCACTAATCACTCTCTGTAAATAATAACCATAAGATGATTAATGGAAGACTCAAAGTTCTTGTATGCCCCCTCGACTGGGGACTGGGGCATGCAACCCGCTGTATTCCAATCATCAGTGAATTGATTTCGCAGGGTGCCGAAGTGTGTTTTGCAGGTGATGGGCACGCATTGTCGTTACTGAAAGAAGAGTTTCCCAACATCACTTGTTATTATTTACGCGGTTATAGAATTACTTTCTCAGCCCATATTTCACCCGGCCTGAAACTGATACTTAGGTTGCCATCATTAATTGGGCGATTAATGGTGGAGTATATCCGGTTGAAAAAACTTGTGAGGGACCATAATTTTAATGTCGTCATCTCTGATAACAGATATGGCTTATGGAATAAGAAGTGCTATACTGTTTTTATTACTCATCAGCTCAATATAATACCACCTCCTATGCTGATATTCACAGCCCCGCTACTTAGAAGGTTGACCAGAACTTTTGTGCAAAAATATGATGAGTGCTGGATACCTGATGAACCGGGCAATGAGAATATTTCGGGACGATTATCGCACAATTTTCCAATTCCTTCCAATGTAAAATACATAGGGCTGTTGAGCAGGTTTGACCAAAGCAACACTGCCGGTAGTGAAGCATGCCGGATGGTTATACCGGAGGCTTTGTCGCATAACTTTGATCTGGTGGCTCTGCTATCAGGCCCTGAACCCTTGCGCAGCCAATTGGAAGTGTTGCTTAAACAGCAATTAGCCATTTCATCACTGAAAAGTCTCCTGATACGCGGAGTCACCGGCACTTCAGCTTCTCCTTTGGTAACAGGTAATTTAACAATTATAGATCATCTGCAAAGCAACCTGCTGGAATCAATTTTAAGAAAAGGGCCTGTAATTATTTGCAGAGGCGGGTACAGTACTTTAATGGACCTGGCCTTTACCGGTAACAGGGTCATTTGCATACCAACACCCGGACAAACAGAGCAGGAGTACCTTGCCAATAAGGGTAATAAAGAAAATATGCTTGTATATGCCCATCAGAACGGCTTCTCTCTTGATGAATGTGTTATGAGAGTAAACCAAACAACCGGTATCATCATTAACAGAAATAGCCCTTCCTATAAGCAGGCTATCCGTCGGTTGGTCGACAGGTTTAAGCTGAATAACACAAAATAAGTTAATCATTGAACCTACTATGTTGTTAAACGGTTATTCTATACCTTTGTGAGCAAAATATATATTATATGATCTTAAGTCAGATAGTCTGGGATGTAAGCCCGGTCATAGTTAAGTTAGGAGCCGTGCAGGTGAGATGGTACGGTTTGTTTTTCGCACTTGCCTTTCTTCTGGGGTATATTGTCCTTGAACGGCTGGTATTCAGACGTGAAGGACTTAAAGTGGAACTTCTTGACAAATTAGCCACCTATGTAATCATTGGAACGGTTATTGGTGCCCGCCTTGGCCATGTATTTTTCTATGAACCGGCATATTATCTGAGTAACCCATTGAAAATATTGGCTATCTGGCAGGGTGGCCTTGCCAGCCATGGAGCAGCTATTGGAATTCTGCTGGCAATCTGGCTTTATGTTAAGAAAACAGGAAAAACTTATTGGTGGGTGATTGACAGGGTTGTTATTGTTGTTGCCCTGGGAGGTTTCTTTATTCGTATGGGCAATCTTATGAACAGTGAAATATACGGGCACCTTACATCCCTTCCATGGGGCTTTGTATTTGTAAGAGACGGACAGGTTGATCCACGGCATCCAACCCAGATTTATGAAGCCCTCTCCTATCTATTACTATTTTTTGTTCTGCTCAACTATTACCGGAAGCATTACTTAACTATGCGCCCGGGTTATATCTTCGGCATATTCCTTATTGTACTGTTCGGTGTCAGGTTCCTCATTGAATTCCTTAAAGAACCACAAGTTGCTTTTGAAAATAACATGACGCTAAATATGGGTCAATGGCTCTCCGTTCCATTTATTCTATTCGGCATCTACTTACTATGGAGGAAACAGAAAGAACCCTCAAAGCTCAAATAGTTAAATTTATAGATTTGGAAACTCTGTGTACAGTGTTGTACGCTCGATGTAAAACTATTGCATATTAATAAAAGAAAAGACACCTACACAGGCGTCTTTTCTTTTATTGATTGAACATAAATTGGAAGCGGGTATCAGATATCTGTTGTTATCAATTTTACAGTTTTCTGATTTCCTGCCTCTAGTTGAACATTTGAATTAACTCGTCAGGAAGCATATACTTACCTTCCAGCTCCTTAATCAGTTGTGGTTGCTTGTTATGTTTAGCTACACTGAACAGACGTGCCAATACCATCAGGGCTTCTTCAGAATCTTCTTTATAGAAAGTAGCAAACTTAGGATCCACCTGATTGTAGAATGTCAGGTTATCGCCATATACCTTGGCCAAAGTCATGAGGAAATTATTGGCTTTAAGCGTGTCGCCGGCTCTGTAATAAACATCTATCAAAGGCAGCATGTAAAGATCAAAAGTGAATTTCTCATTGGGGAACTCCTTAACTAGACGATCAACCACTGCAATAGCCTCGGTATTTTTATTCTTGGCAACCAATGCCTGTGCTAACCTCAGATAGCTTTGCTTAGCCATCATGTGGTTCCTGACACTTTCACGGTCAACCTTTACATCCGGATCATTGAGATTACCCCATTTTGCTTTGTTCATCAGTATGTCATAGCTGGCTACTTCATCTACGCCTCCCAATCCTTTGTAGTATTCTGTAGCTAAAACAGGTATAAATTTATAAACTACACCCGTCTGATGACAGTATTTATCCAGATCAAAGACCTTACTTACACTTGACGGACTGGCAAAATAGAGTGGCCGTTCCCAATTGTTGTTTGCCAGGAAGTCCATAAGCATTATGTCATTCTTGTAAAGATAATTAGCCTGAATGTCCCAATCAATGTAAGGCATGATACTATCAGCCATGTACGAAGGAACAATGCCGCTCTTGATAGCGTTTTCCTTATTAACCGTTAACCTTACTTTCCGGGTAGGAACAAAGTTGAGCTGTTCTCCGTTGTTCATTGGTATTTTACTCCGCGGATCATCACTGGCAATGAAATTCATGATTTCCTTTAACTCCACTCTTTCTGAGGTCTGTTCATAAACAGGGAGTATTTCATTCACTCCTTTATTGTATTGTTCCGGCGTCAGTTGAAATCTGAGTGGTTCAGAGTCATATATCTTACGTGCCAGCTGATGTACATACCAATCACCCGACGACAGCATATAGTTTACTACCCTGATGTCTGTTCTTACGCCTTCCACCTCTTGTGCATACCAAAGCGGGAAAGTGTCATTATCACCGTGTGTAATAAGTATGGCATTCTTGCCGCATGAATTAAGGTAGTTCGTTGCGAAGTCCCTTGCAGCATATTTACCTGACCGGTCATGATCATCATAGTTTTCAGCAAGCATGATTACCGGAACCAACAATGTTAAAACGGTGGTAAGCGGCAGGGCAATATTTGTAGAAATATATTTCTTCATATAGTTGTATATGGCATAAACCCCAACACCCAGCCAAATGGCAAATGCATAGAACGAACCCGCATAGGCATAGTCCCGTTCTCTTGGCTGGAATGGTGTTTGATTCAGATACAACACAATGGCAATGCCGGTCATGAAGAATAACAGGGCCACAATAACCCCATCCTTATAGTTTTTGTTGAAATGGGCCAGCATTCCAATAATACCAAGTATGAGAGGCAGCAGGAAGTATGTGTTCCGTGCATTGCTTTGCATACTTGCCGGCAGATCCGTCTGCTTACCCAAACGCATTTCATCCAAAGCCGTGATACCACTGATCCAGTTACCATTCTTAATCCCTCCATGGCCTTCAATATCATTCTGGCGGCCACTGAAATTCCACATGAAGTACCTGAAGTACATGTGTCCTAATTGATAGCGGAATAAAAACCTTAAATTCTCAGTAAAAGTGGGTTTATATATGGTCTCTTGTTGCCCTCTGTCGTTTGTTATGCTTATTGGCCGCCCTTCAACTTTACCCCAACTCTTGTACGCTCTCACATGATTTGCCTGCGAACTATACATACGAGGCAGGAATGTTGTGAATCGGGAGTCATAGTTTGGTATTGCATTCTTGCGCGCATCGGTTATTACATATTTCCCTTTGCTGTTATCTCTGATATAAACCGGCGAACCATCAGTTGACGGTTTCTGTGGATCAGTGGGTGTATTATAGTACTGACCTGTGAATATTGGCCATGTACCATACTGTTCCCTATTAAGATATGACAAAAGGCTGATGGCATCATCCGGATTGTTTTCATTGATTGGTGTATTCGCATTCGCTCTGATGACCAGCATCAGGAAGGATGAATAACCTATCAGGATAAAAGAAAGGGATAATAAGATGGTGTTGGCCATAAACTTTCTTCTTTTCTGCGACCAGATTATGCCATAAGTCAAACCTCCTATTATAAGCAGAAAATATATCAGGGTTCCTGAATTAAATGGCAAACCAATGGTGTTTACAAAGAATAATTCAAATTTAGCTGCCAGACTTACAACTCCCGGAATGATGACATACATGATACCTGCCAGCACAAGAATTGAAATCACCGCTGTAAAGGTTATTCCCTTTGAAGTGATCTTATCGTATTTCTTGAAATACCATACAAAGGCAATGGCAGGTATGGCAAGTAAATTAAGCAAATGCACACCTATGGATAAACCGATAAGAAAAGCAATGAATATAATCCATCTTATGGAATGGGTTTCATTTTGTTGCTCTTCCCATTTAAGAATAGCCCAGAAAACAACCGCCGTAAAGAAAGACGACATGGCATATACTTCACCTTCTACTGCCGAGAACCAAAATGAATCACTGAATGTATAGGCAAGTGCTCCAATAAAACCACTGATCAACACAATGGCTCCCTCTTTCTGATTCAATGTATTGTCGCCAGAAACCAGCTTCTTTACCAGATGTGTAATTGTCCAGAACAGAAACATTATTGTAAGCGCACTCACCATTGCCGACATGAAATTGACCATGTAGGCAACATTCTCAACATTACCACCGGCAAATAAGGAGAAGAAACGGCCAAGTATCTGGAATAAGGGGGCTCCCGGAGGATGGCCAACCTGCAACTTAAATGCTGTTGAAATATACTCACCTGCATCCCACCAGCTTGCTGTTGGCTCAAGTGTAAGTGTGTAAACAATGGCGGCTATAGCAAATACGACTACACCTCCAATGTTGTTTAAACGTTTGTAGTTTTCCATTTATTAGTTATTTATTCAGGAATTGTACATGTTTTTCAATAATACCATTGATATACAATGATTTGTACTGGAACTATCAAATCTTATCACGGGTAGCGAAGATAATTCTTTTTTTTAATATTTATTACTATTCCGGCCATAAACAAAAGTCACGGACGACTGTTATTTATACTAATTCTAAATAAAGTAGTTAACAAACACAAAAATAAGGAGATATACCATGAAATTTGAATTTGCAGAATTACCCTATGCCTATGACGCTCTCGAGCCTCATATTGACCGCCAGACAATGGAAATACATCACACCAAGCATCATAAAGCCTATTTTGATAAATTTACAGCTGCTTTGAATGATTCAGAATTCTCCAATATGTCTATTGAAGAGATATTCAGTAATATAAGCAAAGCACCGGCCGTATTGCGAAATAATGGTGGTGGATATTATAATCATAATCTATTTTGGCAATGCATGTCACCCAACGGTGGAGGCAATCCTACCGGCAAGCTGGCTGATGCCATAGATAAGGCTTTCGGTTCATTCGAAGCTTTTAAAACCAAATTCAATGAAGCCGCTGCCAACCGTTTTGGCTCTGGTTGGGCCTGGTTGTGTGTAAAGGCTGATAAACAGCTCTCAGTATGCTCCAGTGCTAATCAGGATAATCCTTTAATGGATGTGGCTGATTGTAAAGCAACTCCTATTCTTGGTCTGGATGTTTGGGAACATGCCTATTATCTGAAATATCAAAACCGTAGACCCGATTACATTGGTGCTTTCTGGAATGTAATTAACTGGGAATATATCAGTGCCAATTATGAGAAAGCAATTGCTCAATAATCAATATTCAATATTAACGTTTAACATGATTCCCTGGTAATCAATATTATAAGGAAATCGTAAACAAAAATTAAACCCAAAATGAATTCAAGAATAATATTGGCTGCTTGTCTGGCAATAGCTGCCCAAACAACGTTCGGCCAGGTGGAGACCACCAGGAAATCAACAAAGAGAATAAAAGTTCCAAATGCACAATCAACAACTGAAGGCAAGTCAGTGAATCCTGACAGGCCTATGCCTTTGAAACCGGCACAGTTTATCACAGAGTGGTCCCTACCGTCATCAGAATTGAAATTCAATGCATTGCCTTATGCTTACAATGCACTTGAACCCGTTATTGACAGTAAGACTGTTGAAATTCATTACGACAAGCATCACCGGGGTTATTATACCAACTTCATGAATGCTATAAAAGGAACTGAGTTGGAGAAGATGCCCATATCACGCATATTTGCCAACATCACTTCACAATCAGATGCAGTGAGGAACAATGCAGGTGGTTTCTTCAATCACGTGCTTTACTGGCAGAATATGTCGCCTGATGGTGGCGGTGCCCCATCGGGTGAGTTAGCTGAGGCCATCAATAAAGCATTCGGCGATTTCCAAACCTTTACGACTAAGTTCAGTGACGCGGGCAAATCACGTTTTGGCTCCGGCTGGGCATGGCTGGCTATCGATCTGAATACTGGTGAACTGTTTATCACATCTACTCCTAATCAGGATAACCCTCTGATGAATAATGTGGAGCGTCGGGGAATCCCCATTCTTGCACTTGATGTGTGGGAACACGCTTATTATCTCAACTACCAGAACAAAAGAGCCGACTATATAACAGCCTTCTGGACAAAAGTCAACTGGCCTGATGTCGAAGCCAAATACAAGGGATACAAAGCGTTACGCGAAGAATATAAAAAGTAACCCTTCTTGTGTTTACCTGCAGGCCGGGTAAATTGAGTTCCGTACTTTAATATTGTATCCATAAAAAAATGAGGCAATCTCCACCGGGGATGCCTCATTTTTATCTTAAAATCATTCAATCAATCAGCAATTACAGTTTTCTCTTGATTTCAACTTCTTCGTAACCCTCAATAATATCCTTGACCTTGAGATCATTGAAGTTATCAATGTTCAAACCACATTCATAACCGGCTGATACTTCCTTAACATCATCTTTAAACCTCTTGAGCGAACCGAGATTGCCTGTATAAACAACAATACCATCACGAATAATGCGTATTTTGGTATTACGGTGTATTTTGCCATCAAGCACCATACATCCGGCAACAGTACCCACCTTGGTAATTTTGAATACGTCACGCACTTCGAGGTTACAAACAATTTTTTCCTCAATTTCAGGTGAAAGCATCCCTTCAATAGCAGCCTTGATCTCATTGATAGCAGTATAGATAATTGAATACAACCTGATATCAATCTGTTCCTGTTCAGCCAGCTTGCGGGCACTTAATGAAGGTCTTACCTGGAATCCAATGATTACGGCATTTGATGCTGAAGCAAGCAATACATCACTCTCGGTAACAGCACCCACTGATTTATGTATGATATTTACCTGCACTTCAGGAGTTGACAGTTTGAGCAATGAATCGGCCAATGCTTCCACTGATCCGTCAACATCACCCTTCACAATAACATTAAGTTCCTTAAAGTCACCAATGGCAATGCGTCGTCCAATTTCATCCAATGTGATGTGTTTCTGAGTTCTGATACCCTGTTCACGCTGTAGTTGCAAACGCTTGGCAGCAATATTCTTTGCTTCGCGTTCATCACGCATAACCTTGAAAGTATCACCTGCCTGAGGTGCCCCGTTCAATCCGAGCAATAACAACGGAGTACTTGGCCCTGCATCTTTGGTAGGCATATTGCGCTCATTATACATAGCCTTTACCTTACCATAAGTTGTTCCGGCCAAAACAAGGTCGCCGGCATGCAAAGTACCGGTCTGAACCAGTATCTTGGCTACATAACCGCGTCCTTTATCAAGTGATGATTCAAGCACTGTACCTGTGGCAAGCCTTTCAGGATTAGCCTTTAAGTCGAGCAACTCGGCTTCAAGCAACACCTTTTCCAACAGCAAGTCCACATTCAATCCCTTTTTAGCTGATATCTCCTGGCTTTGGTATTTGCCACCCCAGTCTTCAACAAGAATATTACGTTTGGATAATTCTTCTTTAATTTTTTCAGGATTGGCATTACCCTTATCTATCTTATTAATAGCGAATACAATAGGAACATTGGCAGCCTGGGCATGGTTGATTGCCTCTACTGTTTGAGGCATTACCGTATCATCAGCTGCAATTACAATAATAACTATGTCAGTAATCTTTGCTCCACGGGCACGCATAGCAGTAAATGCCTCGTGACCGGGAGTATCGAGGAAAGTAATCCTCTTGCCGTTTTCAAGCTGTACTTCATACGCACCAATGTGCTGTGTAATACCGCCGGCTTCCCCTCCAATTACATTTGTGTGCCTGATATAGTCGAGCAGTGATGTCTTACCATGGTCAACGTGACCCATTACGGTAACAATAGGAGCTCTTGACACCATATCTTCCTCGGCATCCACATCCTCAACTTCTTCGTTACCTTCGGTTGCTTCAACACCGACAAATTTTACGGTAAAGCCAAATTCATCAGCAACAACTACAATGGTTTCAGCATCAAGCCTCTGGTTTATTGATACAAACAAGCCCAGTGATAAACAGGTAGAGATAACCTGGTTAACAGGCACATCCATAAGGTTTGCCAGTTCATTTGCAGTAACAAACTCGGCAACCATGATTGTTTTCAGCTCATCGGCACGCTTAATTGCTTCTTCAGCGAGGTGCTGACTGGCAATGGATCTTTTTTCACGGCGGTGCTTTGAAGTTTTTGACTTGCCGGTACCACTTAGTCGTTGTAATGTTTCCTTTATCTGCTTTTGGATATCTTCGGGCGACAGTTCTACCTTCTGAATATCACGGCGGGCCTGTCCACGGCGGTCTTTGGAACCACCTTTTTGCTGTGATGGGCCACCACCCTGAGGACGGCCTGACTGGCCTTTCTGGCCCTGCTGCCCTCCCTGTAACGGCTTACCGCTTTGATCAGTTGCTGTGGTATCACCGGCATAGCCCTCTCCCGGCTTTTTGATACGTTTACGCTTTTTCTTCTTTGACTTGAGTGAATCGTCAGACGAAGATGCCACCGGCTTTTTAGGTTCTACCTTACGTGGCTCAGGCAATTTCATCGTACCAAGAATGGTAACTCCTTCCAGTTTGCGGAAATCAGTCTTGAGGAAATTGGATTCTTTTTCAACCGGCTCTTTTGCAGCCTCTTCCTTGGGAGGCTCAACAGGCTCTTCTGTATGTTTATGTGCGGTTTTCTTATGTGCTACATGCTTCTCAGCCGGTATCGCAGCCTCAGCGGCAGGGCTTTGCTCTGCTTCAGGTTCCGCAATGGCTTCCTTCTTCTTGGATTCCTTGCTCTTCTTGGGCTTCTTCAATGAATCAAGATCCATTTTACCAAGAACCTTTATCTTCGATACGCCCTTTGCTTCTTCAGCTGTCTCTTTTTCAGTTTTCTCTGCAACCTCAGGTTCAACAACTTCAGGTGCTGCTTCTACCTTTTCTTTATGCTCAACAACCGGTATCTGTTTCTGTTCTACAACCTCCTCAACAGGTTTAACTTCCTTAATTATTGGGGCTGCAGCAACAGGGGTTGCGGTTTCAACTTCAATCTCCTGCTTAACAACAGGGGCTTTTTCAGGTGCCTTCTCAACCACAGGTGCTTCAACAACAACCTCTTTCTTTTCAGGCTTTGCCGTTGTTTCCTTCGGTTCTTGCGCTTCGGCAACTTCCTTGGGTGCAGCAGGTTTTGCTACATGATTATCAACGGGCATATTACGAATTACCAGCTCTTCACGGCGAATTTCAGCCTCTTCCTCCTCATGAAGGTGTTTCTTGTCGTCAATTGAGATGCTTCTATGCTGGGTATATTCCAACTCAATTTTCTTGGAAGTTTCCTTCACACTCTTTTCAGTTGAATACTCCTTCACCAGTAAAGCGTAAACCTCAGGGCCAAGCTTAGTGTTGGGATTATTGTCGATCTTGATTCCTTTTTTATTCAGGAACTCAACAATAGTAAGTGCTCCAACATTAAACTCTTGCGCTGCTTTCCCCAGCCTTATGCTTTTCGTTTCTGCCATATTGTAATCTGATATTTGTGTCCGTAAATTATAACGGATTTTCTGTAAAAATAAGCTAATAAAGTTATTCAAGCTATACTGGTTGCTGATTAGTAGTATTTTATCAATGCCATCCGGTATTCACCGCAATCTTTCTATTCAAATTCAGCCTTCAGAATCTTGACAACTTCCCTTATCGTTTCTTCCTCAAGGTCAGTACGTGTTACCAGCTCTTCAATGCTCAAATCAAGAACACTAAGTGCTGTATCACATCCTATGGCCTTGAGCTCATCAATAATCCATTGATCGATTTCATCTGAGAATTCCTGTAAATCAACATCTTCATTATCAATTTCAGTATCTCTGTAAACATCAATCTCATAGCCGGTAAGCTTGCTTGCCAGCTTTATATTATATCCACCCTTTCCAATGGCCAATGAAACCTGATCAGGTTTCATGAATACATCGGCTCTTTTATTTGCTTCGTTTATATTGATGGATGATATCTTTGCCGGGCTCAATGCACGTGTAATGTAAAGAGTTGGATTGGTGGTAAAGTTGATAACATCAATGTTCTCATTCCTGAGTTCTCTCACTATACCATGAATTCTTGATCCCTTCATACCAACGCAGGCACCAACCGGGTCAATGCGGTCATCATAGCTCTCCACGGCTATCTTGGCCCTTTCACCCGGAACACGTACAATATTGCGAATAGTAATCAAACCATCATATACTTCGGGAACCTCTTGCTCAAACAAACGCTCAAGGAATGCAGGTGACGTACGCGACAGAACAATAACGGGTGTATTGTTACGCATATCAACCTTTGACACGACCGCTCTAACGGTATCACCCTTGCGGTAGAAATCAGAGGGTATCTGCTCGGTTCTGGGCAGAGTCAACTCAATATACTCATCATCAAGTACAAGAATCTCCTTTTTCCATACCTGGTATACTTCACCGGTGATGATTTCACCAATTTTCTCTTTATATTTCTTGAAGATATTGTCCTTTTCGTATTCCTGAATTTTGGACATCAGGTTCTGACGGATCGTCAGAATTTCACGACGGCCAAAGTCCTTCATTTTTATCTCTTCAGTAACCTCTTCACCCACCTCGAAGTCAGGCTCAATCTTGATAGCATCTGAATAGGCTATCTGCTTGTTCTCATCTTCCACTTCACCATCTTCAACAATCTCACGATTCCTCCAGATTTCAAGGTCACCGCGGTCAATGTTCACGATTACGTTGAAGTTCTCATCCGATCCGTGTTTCTTCGCCAACATGTGCCTGAAGACATCCTCAATGATACGCATCATTGTTTCACGGTCAATGTTTTTGAATTCCTTGAATTCGGAGAAAGTTTCGACTAAATTGATATGTTCCATCTGTTGTTAAATATTCTTGAGAACTAAATGACTTATTATTTGAATGAAATTACTTCTTTAACGCTTTTTATAGCTGCATACGGGATCTCAATGTCATTTTCCAATACTTCCTTCTTTATTTTGGTTACGGTTTTAATTACAAACTTTGCATCGTCTGCCGCCAATAACACACCCTTTAACATTGTTTTATCCAAATACTCCACTTCCACTTCCTTGCCTATATTCTTGGTATACTGGCGCAGAAGTTTAAATGGTTGACCAATACCGGCTGATGAAACCACCAAACTGTAGTCTTCATCTTCACGGTTGTACTGTGATTCAATATGCCTCGTAAGGGAGATGCAATCTTCAATCCCTATACCGGTATCACCGTCAAGAAGAATGGTAATGTTATTACCGGCCTTAACCTTAATATCCACAACAAACTTATCAGTTCCCTGCAGATACTCTTCAACGGCATTTTTTAATTCGTCAGCTTTTATCATTTGTTATTGTTAATAAAAGAGGGGACACAAAAGCCCCCTCAACCTCTTTTCACCTTCTCTCTCGCAATAACTCGCATGCTGGTGATGTGATTCTATCAGTTGTCCGACCAGGGCTCGAACCTGGAGTCTTCTGAACCAAAATCAGACGTGTTACCATTACACCATCGGACAGACTTCCCTTAAAAAGGTTTGCAAAAATAGGCATTTTTTTTGAATCCCTATACTATTTTGTATTTTTTTTCCCAAATCGGCATAACCCCAATCAGCTCTATTCCATTGCAATGGTTATCGGTCTTTATTTTCACCAGTGTTTCTGTAATCAATGTGTAATGAATATTAATTTTCATTACCTATCAATTCAGCCTGACTGCAATGGTATAATGCCTAGAAATTAACTACAAGCTTGAGGTTCAATTGCCTTGGCGTTAAGTAATTGGGTACCGCGTACTGACGGTTGGTGACATCTTTGACCCAAATATACGATATGGTGTTGTTTACCTGCAAAAGGTTAAGCACTTCAAGGCTTATCCATGCATCATTGATGAAATGCAGGAATTTACCCGGTCTGGCTTCTGAATATCGCGAAGCACCCAACAACTGCTTTGAAAATCCAATGTCTACCCGCCTGAATGAAGGCATACGCTGTGCATTTCTCGACCTGACCGATCCCGGAGGACTGTATGGTATTCCAGTACCGAACACCAGGTTAAGATGCATCTTATAGGTTGGATTCCTGGGTAAATAGTCCTGAAAGAACATGCTGAAGGTGAACCGCTGGTCAGTTGGCCGGGATATATAACCTTTGGTTATCAATACACTGTCAACAACCCTGTCATTGGTTGTATATCCAAAAATAATACGCTCCCCTTCGTCATTGAAGTAGTTGTAATAGTTGTCATTGTCTATGTCTTCACGTGTCTGCATTATGGAGAGGCTGGCCCATGATTCAATGCCCTTTACAAACTCACCGTTCACTTTCAAATCAATTCCGGTGGCATACCCTTTGGCATTGTTGGTGGCATAATATCTTATGCGCACATTGTCAACATCATAGGGAACAAGATTCTGAAGATACTTGTAGTAGGCTTCTGTAGTTAACTTGAACGGACGGTCCCAGGCCATGAAGTTATAATCTGAACCCAATACAAAGTGAATGGACGACTGTGCTTTAAGGTCAGTGTTCAGCACTCCGTACTTATCACGAAGTTCACGGTAAAATGGGGGTTGATAATAGAGCCCGGTTGAAAAACGGAACACAATATCATTCTGCCAGTCAGGCTTATATGATACACCGGCCCTAGGGCTTACCAGCATCTGGTTATTCAAATCCCAGTAATTGGCCCTTACACCAAGATTTAGATTCCACAATCCTTTTTCATTGCCCAGCTCCCATGAGTTCTGCACAAATCCAGATATTCTGGAAGAATTTAACCTGATGGATGTTTTGACAATATCCTGCAGGGTGATATCCGACTGATTACCCGGCTCACCGGGAATACCTCCGGTTGTAGGTAATGTAAAACCTGCCGAGTCATTCAATACCCACTCATTAAGCCGGTCATTGACCTCTTCAAGCTGATATTTAGCTCCCCACAACAGCGTGGAAGAAGGGGCAATATGCATACCCCTGTGCTCAAAGGAGGTAACCCGTGCATCAAGATAATTGCGTGCATGATTATGATAGGTACCTACTCCCTTGGCTTCAATCATCTCACCAAAATTGGAGCTCGACTGGTCAGTTTCAAGATTCCCTATCCAATACTGACCCGTAATATCAAAGGTTTCACTTTCAATGGTTTGAAATGAAGAGACAATGAGTTTCAATGATAAGTCGTCATTAGGCTTATAATGAGTGGTAAAGGCTCCCATATAGTTGATAAACCTGTCAGTTTCGCTTCCGTCAAAATAAACCTTAAGCTGCAAGGCTTCATTGACAGTACCGAAACTTGTTTCACGCGAAGTGGGTACTATACGGTAATAATTACGGGCATAATTACCAAAAACCGTAAACTCAAGTTTGGGATTTACCTCATAAATCATCATCCCCTGAAAATCAGTGAATGAAGGCTTATAATCACCCTTTGTTTCAAGGGCTTTAAGCAGGTACTGATTTGTTTTATTGCGGAATCCCATCAAATACATGAGCCTGCGATCTTTTGATGATCCCTCCAAATGCATGGATGCCCCCAGCAGACTGGCACTGACTGAACCTGTGGTGACTGTGGGCCGCTTATAGCGGATATCAAGCACCGACGACATCTTATCGCCATACCGTGTTTCAAATCCACCCGCAGAGAACTGGATGGATGACACGAGGTCAGAATTCAGAAAACTCAACCCCTCCTGCTGTCCTGATCGTATGAGGAAAGGCTTATATATCTCCACATCATTAACATATACCAGATTCTCATCGTAATTGCCGCCCCTCACTGAATACTGTGAACTGAGCTCATTGTTGGAAGCAACACCGGGGAATGTTTTTATGAGTGCCTCCAATCCACCCGCAGGTGTTGGAATGGAAGCAGCCAAACGGGGATCAAGATTGGAGAGTGTTGTATTCCTTATCTTTTCATCTACAATAACAAAACCCGGCAATTCAGTGGTCGATGGAGTCAATTTCCGGTTGAGCTGCTTGCGTTCACCAGCTTTAATACGCAACTTTACGTAGGAGGAATTGTAACCTACATAGGAAAAAGCAACTATAACTTCCTTATTTGCCGGAACCTTAAGCTGATAGGTCCCGTCCATTTTTGAAATGGTACCACCGGGTTGATTCGTGATGGCAATATTTGCTAATGGAACAGGATTGCCGGATTCATCTGTGATACTACCGTATATTTCTCCAAACTCCTGTGCATAGCCGGTTAAAATGGTAAAAAAGAGTAATATAGGCAATAATGATAATCGGGTGAATCGGGCTGATTTATTGTACATAAAGGTCTATTCCGGTAATCAGATATAACGATTTCTACTCAAAGTATTGTATAATAAACAATTTTTTCTTCCAACCGGCAAAGATAAAAATATAATAAGGAGTGAGACAACCAGAATGAGTAGAAGTAATATGAAGGTGTGCATATAAAGATTATAACGTCTTTTTGCTTATCAGCAGCTTGTCAATCTTACTGCCATCCATATCCACAATCTCAATTTCATAATGCCCATAGGTGTATTTATTGCCGGTCTGGGGCATCTCCTGGGTGTGCGAAAGAACAAAACCTGCTACGGTGGTATATTCTATTTTTTCAAAATCTATATCTATATCGCCAAGCACTTCAGCCAGCGTTTCAATGGGTGTAACACCACTGACAAGCAAAGAGTTGTCAGCTCTTCTGATAATCATTATATCCTCTTCATCCTCTTTGTCAGGCATATCACCCAAAAGGTTCTCCATCATATCATGAACTGACAGTACACCCTGAAAACTGCCATATTCATCCACCACCACGGCAATGTTCACCTTCTTGTCCTTCATGGTTTTCAACACCAGTCTGGAACTTGCTATTTCGGGGAAAATGAGTGGCTCGGTAACAAGGTCGACAGGCCTTACAGCTTCTGAATTCAATCGTCTTAACAGGTACTCCTTAACCTTAAGAAAACCAATGAAATTATCAATATCATCCCTGCAGACCAATAGCTGGCTATGCCTGGCGGAGGTAATCTCAGAATGTACCTCCCGATCATCCTTATCAATATCAATCCACTCCACCTCATGACGGTGCGTCATGATATGACGGGCTTTCTTATCGGCAAAATGAAATACCTTCTGGTGCATTCTATTCTGATCCTTGCCAATAATACCTTCATTCGATGCGTTTCTGATCAACTGTTTCAGTTCGGCCTCAGTGATGCCTGATGTATTCTTCGTGATGCCAAGCAATGAATTGATGAGAGCCGTTGAAATGGATAGGAATCGCACAAAGGGGTAAAAGGTATTGGTAAACACTTTAATTACCGGTGCTACCCTTACGGCAACACTTTCAGGATTGCTCAATGCAATCGTTTTAGGAACCAGCTCGCCAATGACTATTGAAAAATAGGTAATGAGCACTATGGTTACTATAAAGGCAGCCTGATAGGCAGGATCAGGCGACATGCCCAAGAAAATGAACAGGGGTGATACTTTTTCAGCCAGTGCAACACCTCCAAAGGCACCGGTAACAATGCCCACCAGTGTTATTCCAACCTGAACCGCTGAAAGAAAATTCTCCGACTTCTCAAGTAACTTAAGTGCCGTACCTGCACCTGCACTGCCGGCAGCCTTCATTTGCTCCAATCTGCTTTTGCGTGAGGAAACCAATGCAATCTCTGAGAGGGAGAAAAAACCGTTAAACAGTATAAGTAATAGAATGATTAATATTTCCATGTTGGCCAATTGCGGGTGATGTCAATACCTGTTGTATTAACCGGGTAGAAAGCAAAGTTACAATTATTATGAATAGCAAAACCTGATAGATTAGAACCGGGCATATCAAACTTATATCGGGTTTAAATAGGCAGTTCAAATCAGCACTTTCTTTGGGATTCATTTGCTTCACCTCCAGTACAGGTCCAGTACAGGTCCAGTGTAACTCCAGTAAATCCCTATAATTACTGGACCTGTACTGGAGTTATACTGGACCTGTACTGGAGTTGTAGCAAGTTTGATATAACTTTGGTGGTACCGGCGTACATCTGAAATACCGATTAGTGCAATTCAGGTTATTGCAGTATAAAAATGCGTATATGACTGATGATGAGTGCAGCTATTTGGAACAACCACAAATAAAAAAAGCTGTTGTAGTGATACAACAGCCTGATCTCTTTTGATAATGACCTTATTACCTGATTATAAATCCTTTTGCTTCGGCATCCTTCAAACAGGCACTGATGCCCTTTTTGCTGATATGACGCAAACCATCGGCCGACACTTTTAAAGTGATCCAGGCATCCTCTTCAGGGATATAGAATTTTTTGGTCTGCAGATTAGGATAAAACCTGCGTTTGGTCTTTATATTGGAGTGAGAAACTTTGTTGCCCACCATCATTCCTTTACCTGTGATTTCGCAAATTCTTGACATGACTATATTATCTTATGCGGTTTATTTTTTGGGACTGCAAAGAACAGTATTTTTTTTCAATTCACCAAATATTCCTTCAATTATTTTTAAAAAGCTTTATCAAACTGTTTGTCCATTTCAGGTTGATGACCTGAAAACTGCATATTCACCTATATTTGATGTTGAAAAAAGGGGTTAATATTCATAATTTTCACTCTTGCTGTATTTTATCAATTGGGGAAAGAAATCATTGAATGATGATCTGTAGAATTCATAGTTATCCCTTAAATGCTCTACTGAACTCTCTAATCCCGAATTGAATTTGGTACGACTGGCAATACCGCTGAGTGCCCGATGGAGTCCATCAAAATGTTGGTAATTAAGCAACCAGTTTCCTTCAATCATGTAAGGGAGAATATATTGAGAGCGTTTGGGTAAAATGCTCATGTGTGAGGTTAGTACCGCATACATACGGAGCGTAAAGTCGGGTAAGGGTTCATTTGAATACCGGGCCCATTGGATTCCCAGGAAATGATCGTAATACATATCGAGCACTACACCTGCATACTTACGGTAATGGGGACGCAGATTAACAACAGTTTCCATTACAATATCATTCCTGTCAGTAAATTCATCAATCATCCGATGGAAACGTATTCCACGTTTTATGGTTTCGCTATATAAATTGATACTGTTTCCTTTAACGTGGTCGGCAATGAAATTTCCAATAATGCTATCATCATCATTGTCAGCCAGATAAAGGTGTGCAAGGAAATTCATGATAAAATGATTTTACTGAAAATAAATTGCATCATAAAACCATCCAAACCACAATTAGTTCAGATTTTTCATCTCACCGGGTGGTTCAAAGTGATTCCAAAGGTAGATAGTTTAATTTGAATAACTAATGGGTTTTTATGGGCATGGTTTGCCCAATTTTTATAATTTTGCGCACACCAGTAGCTAACTGACAAATCAAAAACTAAAATACGTAATGCAGAAATTATTATTATTGGGTGATGAGGCAATTGCCCAGGGTGCAATCGATTCCGGTTTATCAGGTATTTATGCCTACCCCGGCACTCCATCTACGGAAATCACTGAGTATGTTATGAACTCCAAAGAGGCAAAATCAGGTAAGATTAAAGCGATTTGGGGTGCCAATGAAAAAACGGCCATGGAAACAGCCCTTGGCATGTCGTATACCGGTAAAAGAGCCATGGTATGCATGAAGCATGTAGGCTTGAATGTTGCTGCTGACCCATTTATGAACTCGGCAATTACAGGAGCCAATGGCGGCCTCATAGTCCTGGTGGCTGATGATCCTTCCATGCATTCATCACAGAATGAACAGGATTCAAGGTTCTTTGGCAAGTTTGCCATGATACCCATCTTTGAACCCGGCAATCAGCAGGAAGCGTATGATATGGTGCATTATGCCTTTGAACTAAGTGAATCAATGGCCACACCGGTGCTGATGCGCGTTACTACCCGCCTGGCCCACTCCCGTTCAGGTGTCGCCCGCAGGGAGCTCAAGGCTCAGAATGAAATAAAGCTTCCGGGTAACCTGAAGCAGTTCATCCTCCTGCCCGCCATTGCCCGACGACAGTACAAACATTTACTCGAGAAACAGGGAAAGTTCATTGAAAACTCAGAAAACTCTCCATTCAATAAACTGATTGACCATCCTGACAAGCGCATGGGTATCATTACCTGTGGTATAGCATTCAACTATTTGATCGAGAATTATGAGAATCATCACGTAACACATCCTGTGCTTCATATAGGTCAGTACCCACTGCCTGATAAGATGGTTGCTGATTTTTACAATGCATGTGATTCAATATTGGTACTTGAAGATGGTTACCCCATAGTTGAAGAATCACTACGCGGATTCATGAACAATGGCAAGCCTATCAAGGGCCGGTTGGATGGTACGGTTCCCCGCGATGGTGAATTAAACCCCAATATCATTGCCCGTGCACTCGGGATGAATGATACTCGTGGCAAGGATATTCCTTCACTTGTTGCGGCACGTCCGCCTTCACTCTGCAAGGGCTGTCCGCATATATACAGTTATGATGCATTGAATGAAGCATTGTCAAGCGTTAGCAAGGGCAGGGTTTTTGCTGACATAGGCTGTTACACTCTGGGAGCAATGGAGCCTTTCAATGCCATTAATTCATGTGTTGATATGGGCGCTTCCATCACTATGGCCAAGGGAGCAGCCGATGCAGGCCTTGTTCCGGCAGTGGCTGTTATTGGCGACTCAACTTTCACTCATTCAGGCATGACAGGCTTATTGGATGCCGTAAATGATAAATCAAACATAACGGTGATGATTCTTGATAATGCAACCACCGGAATGACCGGCGGTCAGAATTCGGCAGCCACCGGAAAGATAGAAGCCATATGTATTGCATTGGGTGTGGAAGAAGATCACGTTAGGGTAATCAATCCTTCACCCAAGTATCATGAGGAGAACCTTGGCATTATGAAGGAGGAGATTGAATATAATGGTGTATCAGTGATAATACCACGACGTGAATGTATTCAAACAGCCACAAGGAAAATAAGAGATGAGAAGAAAAAAGCAATAACTGAAAATATTTAGGCATAATCATGAAGAAAGATATAATACTAGCAGGAGTTGGTGGTCAGGGTATATTATCCATTGCAGCAACCATTGGAACAGCTGCCTTAAATGCAGGCCTCTATTTGAAACAGGCTGAAGTACACGGAATGAGTCAAAGAGGTGGTGATGTGCAGTCAAATCTGCGTATTTCAGACCGGGAAATAGCTTCCGACCTGATACCCATAGGTAAGGCTGATATGATTATTTCAGTGGAGCCTATGGAGTCATTGCGTTACCTCCCGATGCTTTCACCCCAGGGATGGCTCATTACCAATACAAAGCCTTACGTAAACATCAAAAACTACCCTCAAATGGAGAGTATAATCAGTGAGATTGAATCACAGCCTAACCAGATTGCCCTGGATGCCGATGAGATAGCCAAAGAACTTGGTTCTCCAAAGTCGGCTAACATGGTAATACTCGGTGCCGCCTGTCCTTTCCTTGATATATCGTATGAGGAGTTGCAGAATGCCATAAAATCTATTTTCAGTCGTAAAGGTGAGGATGTTATCAACACAAACCTGAATGCCCTGAAAGCCGGTTATGAAATAGCACTGCAAAAACTCCCGATAACTCAATGACGAAATACTTCACGCGACAAAGGATAATAATATACACAGCTATAGCTTTTTTGGCTGTAGCGTTGGTTTTTTCACTCGATTACTATTTTACAGGTTTAAGGAAAGCACCTGAGACTGACAACAATTACGTACCTGAACCAAGAATTGAGTATGGTATAGTGGTTGACTCGTTCCAGGTAGTGAAAGATGAAGTAAAGGATGGGGAGAACCTCTCTACCATCCTGCTTCAGTATAACCTCGATATGGGATCAATTGAACAACTGGTGCAGAGGGCAAGCGGTATCTTTGATGTGAGGAAGATAAGAAAGGGTAATAAATACACGATCCTCCTGACCAATGATTCCGTACCTAGAGTACACTACTTCATATACGAGAGCAGCCCAACCAAATACGTTGTATTCGAGGCGGGTGACTCACTGTATGTTCACGATGGGGAGAAAGATATAGAGATCAGGTTGAAATCTGCTTCAGGCACCATAACCTCCTCCTTATGGAATGCAATGATGGAAATGAAGGCCAACCCCAATCTTACAATCGCACTCAGTGAAATATTTGCCTGGACCATTGACTTTTATGCCATACAGAAAGGGGATAACTTTACCGCTATCTATGAAGAGCTTTTTGTTGACGGAGAGCCTATAGGCTTGGGAAATATCCAATCTGCCCGCTTTAACCATAATGGTAAAGACAACTTTGCCTTCAGGTTCGTGCAGGATGAGAACGCTGATTACTTTGATGAAAAAGGGCAGAGTGTGCGACGTGCATTTTTAAAGTCGCCGTTAAAATTCTCAAGAATCAGTTCACGCTTTTCAAATAGCCGTCTGCACCCTGTTTTAAGGATCAGGCGGCCCCATCATGGAGTTGACTATGCTGCACCAAAAGGCACACCGGTTCATGCCATAGGCAGCGGTACCGTTATTGATGCCCGTTATGCAGGTGGAGCAGGAAGAATGATAAAGATAAGGCATAACTCAACCTATACCACTGCCTACCTGCACCTGAGCGGTTATGGCAAGGGTGTACGCGCCGGGGCAAGGGTACAGCAAGGACAGGTTATTGGTTATGTAGGCAGCTCAGGACTATCAACCGGGCCTCATCTGGATTTCAGATTCTATAAGAATGGTTCACCTGTTGATCCCTTAAAGGTAGAGTCGCCACCTTCCTTACCCGTAAAGAAGGAAAAGATGGCTGAATATACAAAACTCAGGCTTGACATGGGGCGTATGCTTGATTCACTGAATATACCGGTTAAGGCATCATTGATGCCGTTATAGTTTTCTTCTCTCTGTTTTTCTAATTGGAATGAATGAATTTGCGATAATATTATTGTTTATAATCCAAATAATATTTTGTTATAAACACCTTTATCGTATATTCGCATTACAATTAAACGTTCTATTAACCTAAAATTTAAAACAATGAAAAAGAAACTCTTAAGATTTACTACATTTGGGCTGTTCTTAGTATCAGCTATTGTAATTTTAACTTCTAGTTCATTTAATAAGACTGGAATGTTACCATTAGATGCTGTTTATTATTATCGTGTTACAATTAACAACGAAGCTGATATTCCAACCAATGCAACCGGATATGTTAAAGTTTCAGATAGTGATGGTGGGGTTTGGCAAGTTCCATATGTTCATGGAAAATCAATTTATAATATACCAGCTTATTGGAATCATTCAAGTGTTACAGCTTGCCCATCATTAGTTTTAAATGTAAATGTTTATACACAACCAACTCCATGTTATACTTTCTCGAATCCCGTCAATTTCTGTATTGGATCCCTTCGAATTGTTGTAGGTGGTTATGATATCTAAATCATCAATTAAACAAACAGGGACATAAAGGTCCCTGTTTGTAAATTACATTATCATATCTATTCTAATAATAGTACAAGACACCATTTATCACATTCTTAGCAATAATTAATTCATACACTATTAATGACCCAATATTTTACAACTGGGAAAAGTGTGATTACTAAACAAACCTATCTAATAAAACAGTAACTCAAATACCATTTTTGTCTCACCCACAGAATAACTCTGAGAAGGAACATCCAAAACCTGGCGACCTAATAAATCATTTACTTTCAAATTTACATTTGACGCATTCCTCAATGTAACAGCAATTCCATTACTTCCAGTAAATGGATTAGGATAATAGCCCCTGGAAATCACTTACTGCAATATTATTAACACCGATATTGATCACATCAGACTTGTCGAATTCAGCATTGTAACTGCCATCACTAGATTCACGTACCCAGATGTGTCTGAGTTGCTAAGAACAATCATTAAAAGATTCAGTAAAACCGGAATAAACTACATAGATGCAACCAATCTCATCTTTAGTTATTTGTGGCATACTGTATGGCCAAAATAGTACAGTCCTATATTTGAAACATCAAACCCAAGATCCAGCCCATTATCAAATGATCTTATTTCAATCTGTATGTTAAAAATGGTAGCAAATATTGCGATATAATTGAAATTTGAACACATTCTTATGAATAAACCAAAAAAAAACCTGCTTGATTAGCAGGTTCTTTTTTCAAAAATATTAGGAATACACTGTTACTTGATGGTCATTTTCCGTGAAACACGTTCACCATTAGCTGACACTGTATAGATATACATACCAGGAGTCAAATCATTTGAATTGATATTAATTAAGTGACTACCGACACCATATTGCTGAGCAGCAAGTTCAGTAACCTTCTTGCCCATCATATTATATACTTCAATAGATACTTTAGCAGTTTTACTAAGCGTTATTTTAATCTGTGAAATACTTGTGAATGGATTTGGATAATTTTGCTCAACATTAAAGCCTGAAGGCAAACCAATAGTCTCCACATCAACAATGGTAAAATCAGCTTCAGCCACAGTGAGTCCATTAACATATGAGTGAACCATAGGGTCAGATTCCGTTCCTGATTCATTAAATGATTTAGAAGTTGTAACAGGAATGGTATATTGATCACCTTCTTCAAAAACTAAATCTCCTACATGCATCCAAAAGTTATCTCCCCAGAAATCTCCCAAAGCAGTTTCATTAACTGGAAGTGTCATCATATTATTTGCAACATCGAAACCCCATGTAAAAATGTCAGGTTGAGTATTCATAGTTGTACTACCTCCTCCCCAGAATTTTGGATCTGTATCCATCCATGTGAGAAATAATTTTGATCTATCCTCTGTAGTACTGAAACCGAGGCGTTGATCCCATCCTAGCAAGAAAGGAACTGTTTCATCAGTTGCATCGGTACGAATTGTATCTACGAATACAGCATTCCATGTACCGTCGCCTTGCATAAACACATCAAAAATAAGGTTAGGATCTCCATAGAAATAAGTTAACGAGTCAGGATCAAGTGATGAAGTACTTTTTATAGGTCCTGCAATATGAAGATTGCCATTTTGGTCAATTGTATAAGCATTAGTTACAGAGACAGCAGTTGCTGACGGTATCCATTTGTTATACCATCTTGGGATAAAAAGCTCCAAATCAGATGCTGTGGGATAAAGATACTGTTCGAATAATGCTATTTCAGAAAAATCATAACCTGGGACTTTTTCCCATGTTTCTCCTCCATCAAGTGTCTTAAATACAACAGGCCATTCAACTCCATAAGGATTATATTCAGGATCAACACCTGTAGCAATCAGATAACCAAGTGACCCATCTTCAGTAAAGACCAATCCAGGTGAATCAATACGGTTAGCCTCATCAAGTTCCATATTCACAAGAACAGGATCAGGATTCCAGTCAACTTTATTAGTAGTTGAATTCCATACTCCATTTACTACTTCAAGACCAACATAAATAGGTGCTGTTGAAGTTCCATCAAGTCTCTGGGAAGCTACATGAAATTTGTTATCACTTGTAGCAGTTAATTTAATGTTTAAAATATTCTGATAAGAAGTTGATGCAGCATAAGGAATAACATTAAAATCCAGGTCACTTGTTCCATCAAGTTTCACACTGCCAAGTAAATTATGTGTCCAACCTGCTCCAGTAGTAATAGGACCAGAAAAGATAGCATACATATTTGCGGGATTAGTGTTTCCCTGAGGATTGTAGAGTTCAATGCTGGGATAACGGATAAGATTACCATCTCCACTCACAGTGAAATGCGTAAAAGTTGCACCCCTATCTGAAGAGTATGCAAAGCCCAAATCATTGCCTGTGGCAGAGAATGGGCCACCTGCACGACTTCCAAAAAGTACCATGTTGTTTGCAGGATCAGTTCTCACTACCGATTGCTCGGTATTCAATATTCCATAAACATTAATGGAAGATGCAATTTCTGTTTTACTAATTTCCCTGCTGACAATTGAGTTAGCATTGTACAATCCAGGTACCTGAACTTCAGAATTTTGATCAATGTACTCTATTCCGGCAGGCTTAGCCTGAGCTTTGTAGAGTGACAAATTGCCAGCTTTCTGTGCACCTGCCAAAAGAGCGATGCATAACGCTGATGTTAAGAGTAGTGATTTTTTCATGATGTATTTATTAATTAAGAATAGTTAATTGTTTCCTGAACATTAATATTGCAAATTTAGGGAGAAACTCGTCAAGTTTATATTTTGCTTTAAAAAAAATAATTTAAATGCCAGTAGGTTGTATGTACAAGTACAAGAATGGCATATACACTTGTCAATCAATAGTTAAGGGCAGTAATACTAACAGTGCACTTCGTATTTTGTTCTTTTTACAGTATAAATAGCAACAAAATAGAATATATTACCAAATAATAAGGCCGTCTAATAGAAGACAGCCTTATTATTATTTGATTTACTGATACTAGACTTCTTTTATCGAACTGTCATTTTACGTGAAACACGTTCACCATTTGCAATGACAGAGTATACATAAACACCGGGTTTCAGGCTACCGGCATTCAGGTTCAGTGTATGTGTACCTTCCTTGTAATGACGCGTTGGTGCTGAGAACACCTTCTGCCCTACCAGGTTATAAACTTCAAGTGCTATATCAGCAGGTTTATCAAGGGTAAGGTTTATTTGCGTTTGTGATTTGAACGGGTTTGGATAGTTCTGTGAAACTGCTGAATTGGAGATTACATCAATATTGTTGGTCTTAACCATAATACTGACTCCACTTACGTAATAGTGATTCATAGGGTTATCCTGGTTGGTACCCGGTGTGCTGGGTGCAGAAGTAGTCATAGGTATTTGGTATTCAGTTCCATTAACCAGTGCTTTATCACCAACATGCAGCCAGAGGTTATCACCCCAGTAATCTCCCATGGCAGTTACATTAACAGCAGGTGAAATGCTGCCGGTAAATAAATTCCAGCCCCAGGTATAGATATCGGGTTGCAGGTTGGTAGTCATACCACCTCCCCATAGTTCAGGGTCAGTATCAGCCCATGCGGTGAAGACACTTGAACCATCTTTTGAGCGGCTCATTTGAATGCGTTGGTCCCAACCCATCCCAAATGGGTCAGTGTCAGGAACAACCTCTGATCGTAATGTATCAATGAACTTGGCATCCCATGTGCCGTCGCCATTCATGAAAACGTCAAATACAAGAACCGGTTCAAGGGTATAGAAGTAGTTCAATGAATCAGGGTGAACAGAGTTGGTACTCCTGATAATTCCTGAAATGTGGAGATTACCATCCATATCAACGGTAGCGCCATTGTTACGGTTACCGCCTACCCATTTATTGTACCACCTTGGCACAACCAGGTCAAGGTTTGCAATGGTTGGATAGAGCATTTCATTGAAGATGGCTATTTGCGAAAAGTCATAAGGCTCAATCTTCTCCCATGTTTGTCCGTCGTCAATTGTCTTATAAATTACCGGCCATTCAACGCCATATGGATTGTATTCCTGATCCAGATCGACCCCTGTACCTAATAAATAGCCTACTGATCCATCGGGTGAGTAAACCAGGCTGCTTGCATCAATTCTGTTATCGTCACCCAATTGTGGATTGACAACAACACGGGGGAGTTCCCAATCAACCTGATTAGTGGTAGTATTGAATGTGCCATTGAGTACCTCCCAACCAACACTGGTATATGATGCTTCAGTACCATTAAGGCGCTGTGAGGCAACATGCACTTTACCTGCAGGAGTAACATTGAGGCCAATATTCATGTGGTTGATATATACTGTTGGCTGGTTTACCTCAAAAGTAATCTGCTTATCAGTGGTACCGTCAAATTTGACACTTCCCCAATATTGACCTTCCCAACCTGAGGCATTGGTATAGGGGCCTGAGAATATGGCATACATATTGGCAGGATCCGTATTGCCTTCAGGATTATAGAAAATGGTGCTTGGGTAGCGGAAGTTCTTATTAGCAACACCGGGCGTAATAATGAAATTTGTCCAGTTGATACCCAAATCAGTTGACCAGGCGTATCTGAGATCGTTACCGGTTGCTCCCATTGGGCCACCGGCTCTGTTACCAAACACTACAAGATCCAAATCAGGTTCAGTCGTTACAACAACCTGATCAAGTGTAAATATTCCGAATACATTTGAAGAAGAGGAAATCTGGGTTTTCAGGATATCCCTGCTGCCATTCAGCAATTCGGAGCTGCTATTCCCATTGGGCTGAGTGGAATTGAGTTCCATATAATTCCTCCCATAGTCAAGCGGGCGGACTTCAGCCTTGTACAGCTTGGTAAAGTCGCGCTGCTGGGCAGTGGCCAATAAGCCCATACCTAGAACAGCAAATAAGAGTAATGATTTTTTCATTCTGATAAGATTTAAGTGAAACAATATAATACAATTGAAATCAGGATATTCATACCAAAATTCTAACTCTCTTAAAATCAGTCAAATTCAAAATAGGCGACTAAGATAATAATAATTTCTCAGAAATTCATTATTCTATGTACAAATTCTAAAACAAATTCAGGTCAATAATTGAATTTTGCGAACAAAAAAAAGCCGGTTAAAGTAACCGACTTTTTTATGCGAAAGATTTTGCTGTATTAACAAAATTTATTACATTACAACCATCATTCTATTGTAGATTATTTAACGGTCATTTTACGTGATACGCGTTCACCATTGGCAACAACTGAATAAGTGTATATACCGGGTTTTAAACCACCTGCATTGATGGCAATTGTATGACTACCTGCTTCCAATGTGCGTGGAGCAATGGTCAACACTTGCTGTCCTACTAAATTGTAGACTTCAATACCAACATTTGCTTTCTTATTCAAGGTAATGCTGATTTGGGTATTTGAGTTGAACGGGTTAGGATAGTTCTGTGAAACAGAAGCATTTGAGTTTACAGAAATGGTTTTTACCTCTTCAATAGTATAATCACCTTCACTGAAACCTACACCGCTTACGTAGAAATGATTCATAGGATTATCCTGTGTTCCACCTGTGGTGGCTGAAGCAGAAGTTGATAATGGAATAAAGTAATCAGTACCTGATTCAAGCACTTTATCGCCGGCATGCAGCCAGAAATTATCACCCCAGTAATCACCCAGCGCCGTAGTATTCACAGCAGGTGTGTACATATGGTCAGTAACATCGTAACTCCAGATGTAAATATCAGGTTGCATATTGGTAGTAACACCTCCACCCCAGAGAGTAGGATCAGTGTCAGCCCAGCTAACGAATATTTTAGAACCATCTTGTGTACGGCTCATTTGAATACGCTGATCCCAGCCCATTCCGAAAGGATTGGAGTCTTCAACAACTTCACTGCGAACAGTATCGATAAACTGGGCATTCCAGGTACCATCACCATTCATGAAAACATCAAACATTAAAACAGGTTCTTCTGTATAGAAATAGTTCAGTGAGTCGGGATGAACCGAGTTGGTACTTCTGATAATGCCGGCTATGTGCAGATTGCCGTTCATATCAACGGTTGCACCATTGTTGCGGTTGCCACCGATCCATTTATTGTACCAGCGTGGAACAACAAGGTCAAGGTTGGCAATGGTAGGATAAAGCATTTCATTGAAGATACCGATTTCAGAGAAGTCAAACGGTTCAGTTTTTTCCCATGTTTCACCATTGTCGGTAGTTTTGTAAACAACAGGCCATTCAACACCGTAAGGATTATAGGCTTCATCAGTATCAACACCGGTACCAAGCAGGTAACCTACCGAGCCATCAGGTGAAAACACCAGGCTGCTGGCGTCAATACGATTTTCATCACCAAGAGCAGTATTTACCTTTACACGTGGCAGTTCCCAATCTACTTTATTGGTAGTGGTATTAAAAGTACCATTCAGCACTTCCCATCCCATACTTGTATATGAAGCTTCAGTTCCGTTAAGGCGCTGTGATGCCACATGTACTTTACCGGTAGGAGTAACATTTAAGCCAATATTGACATGGTTGATATAAACGGTTGGTTCATTTACTTCAAAAGTGATGTCTTTATCAGTAGTACCATCAAATTTAACGCTACCAAAAAACTGGCCTTCCCAACCTGCTGCATTGGTATAAGGACCGCTGATAATGGCGTACATATTTTCAGGATTGGTATTACCGGCAGGATTATAGGTAGCTGTACTGGGGTAACGGAAGTTTTTATTGGCAACGCCCGGGGTAATCAGGAAATTGCTCCAGTTAATGCCAAGGTCACTTGAATAAGCTACTTTCAAATCGTTACCTGTTCCACCATTAGGACCACCGGCACGGTTACTGAAAGCAACGAAATTAAGATCAGGGTGAGTGGTAAGAACGGTCTGTTCCAAGGAGAAGATACCATAAACGTTTGATGATGAGGCGATGTTGGTTTTAAGGATATCACCACTTCTGTTTGATAAACCACCATAGAGGTCACCTCCCTGCTGGTTAGAGATCATTTCAGGATTGCTGCGACCATAATCAAGTGGGCGTACCTCAGCCTTGTAAACACTTGACAAGTTGCGCTGCTGGGCGCCTGCCATCAAGCATAAGCTCAAGGCTGCCCCTAAGAGTAACTGTTTTTTCATGAATGTAATTGTTTAATTATTGGTTAGTTCGAATTAGTAAGTTCTAGTTCAATGAAGCAAAAGTATCAATAATCTTAATATAACGCATAATTATTTGACAACTTTCTCCTTGGTATCGAGTGGTATGGATGTTGCCTGTTGAGATTCACCGGGTGAATTGAACAAATAACGGTAAGTTATATGCCTTTTGGCAAATTTACCGCCAACTGATTCATGCAATTGTCGCATTTTTGGATTAAAGTCGCCAACCCATGACAGTTCAACTTCTGTATAATTAGGCCTGGCTTTCATCACCTTATCCATATGCCAGAAGATGGCTGATTCAATACCTGATTTCTGATATTTAGGTCGTATCCCCATAACAGTGATGCGCGAGCGGGTAAAGATATTTTTCCTTTTAAGGTAAAGGAATTTTAATTTCCCGAAGATATTCATCTTTCCCTTAAAGTGTTTCAGAATTTCATTGGCATCAGGCACCATTATCAAAAAAGCTATGGGCTCACCTTCAAAATAAGCGAACCAGATAAACTCAACATCGGCCAGAGGTTTCATCTCATTAAGCTGTTCCCGAAGAACATCCTTGTTTATTGGAGTGAAGTTCTCATGAAACTGCCAGGCATCATCATAGATTACTTTGAAATCCTCAATAAACTGCTCAGCATCCTGCCAGGTAAAATGCCTGAAAGAGTAACCGGGCCGCTGGCGGACCCAATCAGCTATCTTCCAGAATCTTTCAGGAAAAGGCACGGTCATGTCAAGATGGTTGGTAACCTGTTCAAAGTAAGGCCGGAAACCATAATCTTCGAAGAACTTTTTGTAATAGGGAAAATTGTAGTTCATGCCAAAGCTTGGATGCATGAAACCTTCAACCAACAAGCCCCAGAAGTTATCATTTTCTCCAAAGTTGATAGGGCCGTCCATGGCCTCCATCCCATGATCCCTCAACCAGGCGCGACAAGTATCAAATATATGGAATGCGGCCTTTTCATCATCAATGCATTCAAAAAAACCCATACCACCGGTGGGCTGCAGAAAATTATATGCCTTTTTGCGATTAATGAAAGCGGCGGCCCTACCAATAACCTTGCTGTTATCATCCTTAAATATCCATCTAACAGCATCTCCATGCTTGTAAAACGCGTTTACCGAGGGATTGAAAACTGCTTCAACGGCATTGTCGAGCGGACAAACCCAATAAGGGTCATTACGATACAACCACTTGGGGAAATTTAAAAATTCACGTATGGTCTTCTTATTATTGACTTCAATATGCTCCATGATTCACTAATGCTTTTTATTGATTCGACAAATCTAATGAAGAATTTATCAACTGAGCATAAGAAAAAGAGTATTATTTCGTTTCCACGAGCATAAAGATGAATTGTGCAACACAGTTTATAAGTTGTATTTTTGCACAAAATTAAACAGGCTTTGAAAAAACTATACTTGTTGGTACTCCGTTCATACCTGGGCCCATTGGTTCTCACCTTTTTTATTGCCTTGTTTATTCTGGTGATGCAGTTTTTGTGGAAATACATTGATGACCTTGTAGGCAAAGGATTGGAGTGGCATGTAGTAGCCAGGTTGCTGTTTTATGCTTCAACCACCTTTGTTCCCCTGGCACTGCCGCTTGCCATTTTACTGTCATCACTGATGACTTTCGGTAATCTTGGTGAACGTTATGAACTGGTTGCCGTTAAGTCGGCCGGTATTTCACTGAGCACCGTGATGCGCCCGTTGATCATCCTTTCAATTATAATAAGCATTGGTGCATTTTTCTTTTCAAACAATGTATTACCCTATACCAATCTGAAGTTCAAGTCAATTCTACATGATGTGCGCCAGCAAAAGCTGGCATTGAATATAAGGGAGGGAATTTTCTATAATGACATTGATGGATACGTAATGAGAGTTGGCAAAAAAGAGAGTGATGGTTCAACAATTCGTGATGTCATTATATATGATCATACCAGCCGCACGGGCAATAATAATGTAACGAAAGCCGAATGGGGCAAGATGGTGCAGAGTGATGATGGAACTTTTCTTGACTTAACTCTCTACAACGGATTTAATTATGATGAGAAGGTTGACCGTCGCAATGATATGAAGAGGCCTTTTCAACGAACATTCTTCAAAGAGCAATACCGCAGGTTTGATTTATCTGACTTCAAGATGATGCGTACCGATGAGAGCCTTTTCAAGAATCATTACCAAATGCTTAATCTTGATCAGTTGCAGCAATCGACGGATTCCTTGAACAAAGAGCTGGATGCCAGGGTGGAGAATTTCAATAGGAACACCATGCTTAACTATACTTTCCTTAGCCAGATAGACACCATTATCCCCCTGGATTCAGGAATTGTTGTAAAAGACAGGCTATACGCGCTGGAAGGCCTTACAAAACAGGAGAAGCTCCAGGTTATTGAAAAAGCACTGACCAATTCAAGAAATGCAAGGAATAACGTTGAATATGAGAAGAATGATCAGAGCCAGAGAAAAGAACTGATCAGAAAACACGAGGTTGAATGGCATTTGAAATTTACACTCTCATTTGCATGTCTGGTACTCTTTTTCATTGGCGCACCATTTGGCGCCATCATCAGGAAAGGAGGGCTTGGCCTGCCATTGGTAATTTCAGTGGTTTTCTTTGTAATTTACCATGTTATATCAATGACCGGCAAGAAATCAGTAATTGCAGGAGAGATGGACCCGGTACTGGGAATGTGGCTCTCATCAATTGTACTCCTGCCGCTGGGTATTTTATTTACCTACAAGGCAACCAATGATTCACCGCTTTTTGATGTTGATGTCTGGTTTAGAAATATCAGCAGGTTTTTTGAGAAATTCAGATAAAGCGTTTGCATAGATGGACGTATTACTAATTTGCAACAAATCGCCCTGGCCTCCAAGTGAAGGAGGCCCCATTGCGATGAATGCCATGGTTGCAGGATTGTTGGAAGCCGGTCATAATGTGAAGGTGCTTGCCATAAACAGCAACAAATATCAGGTTGATATTGACTCCATTCCGTTGGATTATAAAAACAAAACCGGTATTGAACTGGTATATATTGATTTAAAAGTTAAAGTATTACCGGCCTTTCTGAATCTGTTCTCTTCAAAATCACTTCATGTTCAGCGGTTCATTAGCAAAGACTTTGCCAATACACTGGAGAAAATATTACAACGACAGAGATTTGATATTGTACAGCTTGAATCACTCTTTATAGCCCCATACATTCCCCTTATAAGAAGATTGTCTTCGGCACCGATTTTGCTAAGGGCGCATAATATAGAACATCTGATATGGCACAGACTGCAAACAGGCACCAGAAATCCGGTTAAAAAATGGTACCTTAAACACCTGACAAACACCTTACACACCTTTGAACTGGATGCCCTCGGAAAAGTGGACGGGGTTATTGCCATTACTCCAAAAGATGCACAATACTTTAAGAAGCACCTTAAAGAAGAAAAGGTAATTTCCATTCCCTTTGGAATTCAACCCGAAGTAATTGAAAAATACACCAGAAGAATAAACACCATTGTTGAACCGACTGCCATATTCCATCTTGGCTCCATGAACTGGTTACCAAATCAGGAAGGAATTTTATGGTTTATTGAAAATGTATGGCCTGAGATTTCCACTAAACATAAAGGCCTTACACTTCATCTGGCAGGTAGGAATATGCCTGATAATTTTAAAAAACTCAGCTCAGAACGTATCATAATTGATGGAGAAGTACCCGATGCCATAGATTATATGCATAGATTTCAGATTATGGCTGTGCCTCTGTTATCAGGCAGCGGCATACGCATAAAAATAATTGAAGGAATGATGGCCGGTTGCGCTGTTGTTACTACCACTATTGGAGCCGAGGGTATTAATTATACAAATGGTCGGCACTTATTGATTGCCGATTCGGCAAATGAATTCATAAGTGGACTCAACAAACTGATTAATGATCCAGATTACGCATTGAATATGGGAAAGGAAGCTGCGCATTTTGTTGCTCATAATCACAATAATGCAATATTAATAAATGATCTCTTAACTTTTTACAAACAATACCTCCAATAATCAAAATTGCTATCTTTGTAGCGTAAGGATGCCCACATCATCAAAACATCCCGAGTAATTTGAATGAAGCTTTTTATAATATTACCACGCTTTCCCTACCCTACTGAAAAAGGTGATAAATTAAGGGCTTTCAATCAGATAAAAGTTCTCTCAAAGCGCTTTGATATCACATTGTTTGCTCTAAGTCACGAAAAAGTCAGAGAAAGTGATATAGAGAAAGTAGAACCTTACTGCAGTTCAATTACCGTTTTCCGCTTAAGGATAATATCAGTAATATGGAACATACTATTGGCTGTATTCAATGGAAAACCATTACAGGCGGGCTATTACTACAACAGAAAGGCACAGAAACAAATAAACAAACAACTCAAAACACGTAAACCCGACCATATATATTGTCAGCTGCTGAGAACCGCTGCCTATGCTTTCAATACAGACATACCCAAAACACTTGATTATCAGGATGTGTTTTCAAAGGGAGTTGAAAGGCGAATACCATCAGCCAATGCAGTGATGAAAATGCTGTTTGCATTTGAGATGAAAAGGCTTAGAAAGTACGAACAGTATGTATTTTCGAAGTTCGACAACAAAACCATCATTTCAAAGCCCGACCGTGACTTCATTCCTCATGAGAACAATGACAGGATTATAATTATTCCGAATGGTGTTGATCAGGAACATTATAAGCCCTATAAAACCAAGAGAATAACTGACCTTGTATTCATAGGCAATATGGGATATCCACCAAACATTGACTGTGCTGAATACCTCGCAAATAAAGTACTGCCGCTTATCCATCATAAGCATTCCCATGTGAAGCTTACACTGGCAGGCGCAACACCACACAATAGGGTAAAAACACTGGCATCTGACAAGGTTATTGTTACCGGTTGGGTTGACGACATCAGGGAATACTATGCGGGAGCTGCAATCTTTCTGGCGCCAATGCAGATGGGCACCGGCCTTCAGAACAAATTGCTGGAGGCAATGGCAATGAAACTGCCTTGCATCACATCCTCACTCTGCAATGCAGCCCTGATGGCCAAGGAAGGGACAGATATCCTGATTGGCAATTCACCTGAAGAAGTTGCTGATCATGCAATAGCATTGTTGGAAAACAAGGAATATGCTGAAACAATTGCCTTAAATGGTTACATGTTCATAAAATCAACCTATAGCTGGGAAGGTGCCACCAACAAACTGGCAGAGATTATTGAGCACTCTTCACGCAAGGAATCGGTTAAAAAATGAGTTACATTTTCAATAAATAAACATCAATAACTGAACCCTGATCATAATGCACAAGTCCATTTATAAATATACACTGTTTCTGCTCATCTTACTACTTGCCATAACCGGGAATAACCTTGCTTCCGGCATTGACAGCAAGAAACTTATTCAACTCTATGACCAGGCTGAAGAACTGATGCATGATTCACCCGATGAGGCAATAAAGACACTTAAAATAATTCTTGACAATACATCGAACAGTGAAAATGAAGCAATCAGAGCAAAAGCACTGAAATTAATGGGCATTGTACACTACTACAAGCAAAATTACAGACAGGCACAGGAGTACTTTGAACTGGCCCTTCAACTTTACCGTAAATTGGATGATCAGGAAGGAATTGGCGCAATAATGAACAACAGTGGCTTGATTTTCGAGACTCAAGGTGACTTTGCAAATGCACTTAAAAGATATAATGAGGCATCAGTAATTTTCAGCAAGCTTGAAAAATCAAAAGAAAAATTGGCCATTTCAATTTCAAATATTGGAAATACATACTACACACTCGGCAGATTCGATAAGGCACTTGACTATTTAAGTCAGGCTCTTAAAATATCGGAGGGGTTGTCAGATAGTCTGGGAATGGCACCTACCTATAATAACATTGGCAATATATATCTCAGTATGAATGAATTCAATACTGCCATAGGGTATTATTTCAAAGCAGAGAAGATACATCGTAAGTTCAATGAAAAAAGGAAACTGTCAACCGTATACAATAACATAGGTGAGGCCTATCTTGGTTTGAACAAGATCAGTGAAGCCATCAAATATAATCAACTATCACTTGAAATTGCCAGCAAAAACCAGGATAACGAAGGGGTGATTGCTAGTTTGATCAATATAAGTGACATTTACATCAAAAATGAAAATTACGAAGGTGCACAGGGTAAATTAAGAGAAGCACTGCGACTATCAAACATCAATAAGGATAAATTTCTCCATGCCAGAATCCTTAAGGGTATTGGCGCTTTGAAATTTCACCAGAAAGAATATGACGATGCTGTCATTTCATACAGGGAGGCACTTGCCCTGGTAGAAAAATCAGGATCAGACCTTTTGATACAGGAGATAAATGCGGGCCTTGCGGAAGCATGGCAGGCTAAAGGCAATTATCAACGTGCCTTTGAATACTTGAAAAAACATCAGAATTTGGCCGATAGCCTGTATACCAAAGAAAGTATGAACAGGTTAAATATGGTTAGAGTAAGCTTTGAACTTGAACAGACGGAACGTGACAACCAACTTCTAAGGCAACAGAACATATACAGCCAGTTGGCTCTATCTCGCCAACAGACCATAAGAAACCTGCTTATAGTTATCATTGCAATTGTTATTGTTTCTTTGGCATTTCTTATCCTAATGTATCATTCAAAAAAACAGAAGAATGAATTGCTTGCTCAAAGAAATGAACAGATTTCGCGACAAAAGGAGGAACTTGACAAGCTTTATATAGAACAATTCAAGCTAAATGAAACAAAGACAAAATTCTTCAGCATTATTGCACACGATCTAAAATCGCCTTTCCAGTCACTACTTGGCTTTTCAGAACTGCTTAGTATGGAATATGATCAATTCAGTGATGAGCAACGCCTTGATGCCATAAATAATATGTACAAGGTAACTTCAGATACCTATAAGTTGATAGAGAATCTGTTGGAATGGGGAAGAATTCAAACAGGAAATGCCAATGTTGTTTTAAAATATATAAATCTGAAAGACTTGGTTGACTCGATAGTTCCATTATCGAGCATTCCATTAAAAAACAAGGATCTGAATTTAACCATAGATGTACCTCCACTACAAATGGCCCATGCCGATCCGAATATGATGGGAGCCATTCTGAGAAACCTGATTTCAAATGCCATCAAGTTCTCCAATCCGGGCGGCACTATTCATATTAAAGGGACTACAACCCATGAGGCTTCACGACTATCGGTAACCGATAGCGGAGTTGGCATAGCCCCACAGATAATTGATAAGCTCTTCACTTTTGACCCTAAAATACGCAGGGTGGGCACAAAAGGAGAAACAGGAACCGGGATGGGACTTGGACTATGTATGGAATTCATGCTGTTGAATCATGGAATGATAAAAGTGACCAGTAAACAAGGTGAAGGCAGTACATTTACCATGATAATGCAGCCGGGTTCTAAAACAGTAGCTCCTTAACTGACTTGTTAAACACCATTGATTTATAATTAATGCCAATCGCCTATTTCACCAGTACTTCCTAATTCATAGCCACTTGGCTTATATATCCACCAATCTGCCTTTGTTTATATTTATCCTTTTGAATAATTAACCGATACGGTTTTTTGCTTAAGTTTGCCGAAAACCTATGGTATATGGCTGATGACAACAAGATAATATTTTCTATGGTCGGCGTGGGTAAGGTTATTCCGCCCAATCGTCAGATATTGAAAGATATATATTTATCATTCTTTTTTGGAGCAAAAATCGGCATAATCGGCTTGAATGGATCAGGAAAGTCGACTTTGCTTAAAATCATTGCCGGTATGGACAAATCATATACTGGCGAAGTGGTATTCTCGCCCGGCTATTCAGTTGGCATACTATTGCAGGAGCCAATATTGGATGATAGCAAAACTGTGCGCGAAATAGTGGAAGAAGGGGCTGCCGAAACAGTAAAGCTCCTGAAGGACTTTGAAGCCGTGAACAATCGCTTTTCAGAACCACTGGAGGACGATGAGATGAATGCGCTGATAGAAGAGCAGGGCCGGTTAACAGAACTTATTGACCAGCAGAATGGCTGGGATCTGGATGCAAGGCTGGAAAGAGCAATGGATGCCTTACGGTGCCCAGACCCCGAAAGCAGTGTAAAACACCTCTCGGGTGGAGAACGCCGCAGGGTAGCCCTATGCCGATTGCTGCTCCAGGAACCCGACATACTCCTTCTTGATGAACCGACCAACCACCTTGATGCAGAAAGCATTGACTGGCTGGAACAACATCTGAAACAGTATAAGGGTACTGTAATTGCCGTAACCCATGATAGGTACTTTCTCGACAATGTAGCCGGGTGGATTCTTGAACTTGACAGAGGAGAGGGAATCCCATGGAAGGGCAATTATTCTTCATGGCTCGAGCAAAAATCAAACCGACTGGCCATGGAGGAAAAGATAGAAAGCAAGCGACGCAAAACATTGCAGCGTGAACTTGAATGGGTGCGTATGTCGCCCAAAGCAAGGCATGCTAAATCAAAAGCCCGTTTGTCAGCCTACGAAAGAATGATGAGTGAAGATACCAAACAAAAAGAAGAAAAGCTTGAAATCTTCATTCCCAATGGCCCAAGGCTGGGTAATAAAGTCATTGAAGTTCAAAATATTTCAAAAGCATACGGCGACAAGCTCCTGTTTGAAAATCTGAGTTTCAGCTTACCACCGGCAGGGATTGTAGGCATTATAGGCCCGAATGGAGCCGGGAAAACAACCCTGTTCCGTTTGATAATGGGAATAGAGAAACCTGATTCGGGCACTTTTAATGTTGGGGAAACCGTAAAACTTGGCTATATAGACCAGGCCCATACAGCCATTGATCCTGAAAAGTCAGTATGGGAAGTAATTTCAGAAGGAAATGAGAATATACAGCTCGGCGGCAAACTGTTCAATTCAAGAGCTTATGTAGCCCGGTTCAACTTTAGTGGTTCCGATCAGGGCAAGAAAGCCGGCGTATTATCAGGAGGTGAAAGAAACAGAATGCACCTGGCTCTTACACTGAGGTCGGAAGCCAATGTTCTGCTGTTGGATGAACCAACCAATGATATTGATGTGAATACACTGCGTGCCCTGGAAGAAGGTCTTGAAAATTTTGCGGGTTGTGCGGTAATCATATCACATGACCGCTGGTTTCTTGATAGAATTGCCACTCACATTCTCGCTTTTGAAGGGGATTCACACGTTGAATACTTTGAAGGCGGGTACTCTGATTATGAAGAAAATAGAAGAAAAAGATTGGGTAATGATACCCCGCACCGTCTCAAATATAAAAAGCTTCAGTAACTTTGCTGCATAGCATTGAGCAGATTAGTGCATTACTTATTATTATCCACAGTCAAAACTAAATGGACTTTCAAAAACCTTCCATACCAAAAGGAACCCGCGACTTCTCCCCTATTGAAATGAGCAGACGCAACTACATTTTCAATATTATCAGGAATGTATTTGAGCAACATGGCTATATGCCCATTGAAACCCCTGCCATGGAGAACCTTACCACACTCCTGGGGAAATATGGAGAAGAAGGCGACAAATTACTGTTCAGAGTGCTTAATTCAGGTGATTTCCTTTCAGGTGTTGATCGGAATGCCCTAACTTCAGAAGAAACAAATAAAATTGCATCCCGAATCAGTGAAAAAGGACTCCGGTATGACCTTACAGTCCCTTTTGCCCGTTATGTGGTTCAGCATCGCAATGATATAACCTTCCCGTTTAAAAGATATCAGCTTCAACCGGTATGGAGGGCCGACCGTCCGCAAAAAGGACGTTATCGTGAGTTTTATCAATGTGATGCCGATGTAATTGGCTCCGATTCATTGGTTAATGAGGCAGAGTTACTGGTTATGGCCGACCGTATATTTGAACAACTCAATATTCCCATAGTCATAAAACTGAACAACCGTAAGATATTAAGTGGAATAGCAGAAATAATTGGCCATCCTGACAAGATAATTGATATAACGGTAGCCATTGACAAACTTGATAAAATTGGGCCTGAAAAAGTAAATGAAGAACTAGAAAATCGCGGACTCGATAAAGAAGCAATCAATAAGCTCCAACCAATCATCAACCTGACGGGAAGCAACGCCGAAAAGCTGAACAACATAAAGCAAGTGCTTGCAGAAAGTAAGGAAGGCCTAAAAGGCATTGAAGAGATAGAAACCATATTTGCCCTAGCTAATGAAATGAACATCAGGAGCGAATTGGAACTTGATCTGACCCTCGCACGGGGATTAAACTATTACACCGGGGCTATCATAGAAGTCAAGGCCAAAAATGCCGGCATTGGAAGTATAAGTGGTGGCGGACGATATGACAACCTTACCGGCATATTCGGATTGCCAGGCATATCAGGTGTTGGCATCTCATTCGGTGCCGACAGGATATATGATGTAATGCTGGAATCACAGTTGTTTCCTGATTCTACCATCGCCTCCGCTAAAGTATTACTGATCAATTTTGGAGGAAAAGAGGAATTACATAGCTTGAGGCTGGCCGGAGAATTACGCCAACATGGAATCAATGCCGAATTCTATCCGGAAAGTGCAAAAATCAAAAAGCAATTTGCCTATGCCGACAGTAAGCAGATTCCTTGGGTAATAGTAATAGGTGAAGCTGAAAGAATAACCAATTCCCTGCAGCTTAAAAACATGAAAACAGGCGAACAGCAAACACTACAGCTTCAGGAATTGTACAAAATACTATCAAAACCATGATATTCAACTGGAATCTTCATTTCAAGGTAACAATAAACCGTACAGGGCTGACTTGCAAAACATGATTTCAAGTAATAATTCATGTTTTGTCAAATAGTTAAACAATTAAAAAATGAAGACCTTTTCAATAAGTTCAAAACCACTGACCCTCGACACAGTAGACAACTTGATTTCCAATGACATTAAATTAGAACTCTCAGCGGAATCAATAGAGAAAATTCAACATTGCCGTGATTTTCTGGATAACAAACTAAAGAACAACAGTGATCCCATCTATGGTATAACTACCGGCTTTGGATCACTATGCAATATTCAAATCTCTTCAAATGACCTTTCAAAACTACAGGAGAACCTTGTAATGTCGCATGCCTGTGGAACAGGTGATGAAGTCAACAGCGAGATTGTGAAAATAATGCTGCTTTTAAAAGCCCATGCCCTATCATCAGGGAACTCAGGGGTGCAGGTTCAAACAGTTCAAAGGCTGCTTGACTTCTATAACCATGACGTGCTTCCTGTTGTATATGAGCAAGGATCACTGGGTGCATCAGGCGATTTGGCGCCATTGGCGCATCTTGCCTTACCCTTGCTTGGAATGGGAGAAATGAGAATGGGAGGCAAAATTGTTCAATCAAAAAAGGTACTGAAAGAATTTGGATGGCAGCCAATTACGTTGCAATCGAAGGAAGGTCTGGCACTGCTTAATGGAACACAATTCATGAGTTCACATGCCGTATATATATTGCTTAAAGCCAAACGGCTTTCATTGATGGCTGACATTACCGGTGCTATTTCACTCGAGGCATATAATGGAAAACTTGATCCATTCCTTGAACAGCTTCACACAATCAGACCACATACCGGGCAAATTGAAACAGCCGCCAACATAAGGAACCTGTTGAAAGGAAGCAAACTCATTGAGTTAAAACAGAAAAAAGTTCAGGATCCATACTCCTTCAGGTGCATTCCTCAGGTACACGGCGCCGTGAAAGATACGATCAGATATGTGGAGTCGGTTATCGTTACCGAAATAAATGCTGTTACCGATAATCCAACCATATTCCCTGATGAAGATCTGGTATTGTCAGGTGGTAATTTTCATGGTGAGCCATTGGCATTTGTGCTTGACTTCCTGTCAATAGCAATGGCAGAGTTGGGGAATATATCTGAAAGACGTGTCTACAGGCTTATATCAGGACAACGCGATTTACCGGAGTTTCTGGTTGCCAATCCGGGCCTTAACTCAGGATTTATGATTCCTCAATATACAGCAGCAAGCATTGTTAGTCAGAATAAGCAATTGGCCACACCCAGCTCTGTAGATTCCATTACCTCATCAAATGAGCAGGAAGACCATGTTAGCATGGGAGCCAATGGAGCTACAAAAGCACTCAGAGTGGTTAACAACCTGGAGAGAATATTATCAATAGAATTGTTTACCGCAGCTCAGGCACTGGATTTCAGAGGATTAAATAATACATCATTGTTCCTGCAGGCATTCATAAACGAATACAGAGGGACAGTACCATTTATTAAAGATGATATTGTAATGCACACAGAGATAGCAAAATCAATCAATTTCATCCGAAATGTATCATTTGATTTTCCATCTAATTGAATAACAGACTTTTAACAGGATGCAACCTTTTCAATTGAACTACATCTTATTTAATTGCTAATAAATGTTGACAGATCAGAGTGATAATAAAACAGACAGTAAGCCCAGATCATCAGGATTAACATTTATTTGTATACTTACTTTTATTGGGAGCGGATTCTCCGCAGTAGCGTTCTTTGTAATATTCCTTATCTACAATGAGATACCGGCAATAATAACAGAAGAGGGATTCCCATTGGATAATGAAAGTATGCTTGCAGTAATCAATAATGCTGAGCGATCATTCTTTTTAACAATGACGGCATTCTACATCGTTTCCTTTGCAGGAGCGCTATTGATGTGGAATCAGAGAAAGAAAGGATTTCATTTTTACACTACTGCTCAGCTAATGATGTTGTTGGTACCTTTTTTTATGGTAACAGGTTATACAGTACCCCTGCCGAATGCCTTGATAACATCAGTTTTTATAGGAGCATACGGCTTGAATATGGGTGAAATGAGGTAAATTTTGTAAAAAAGCAAGAATTTGTTAACAAATTGAGCATTTTTTTTAACTTTTTTTGACAATTTGATAGAAAATTATATACATTAGCACATCAATTAGGCATAAAGCATGCTAAAACCCACACCCAGCGGTACCATATACAAGAATTATTGTGAGAATAATTTCAGGAATTGTATATTTAATGGAATTAAAATAAGCATTTTAGAATAGTTTTTACTGAGTTGTTTTCAATATAATTGAATGATTATCAGTGCCAATTTAGAAAGATATAATAAATCTATTATAAACTTAAAAGGGAGGTCACGTACATATATTAAGAGCGCCATTTACAATATTGAGATAATTTTATTCACTAAAATCAATGTTTAACATTTCAATCACCAAAAACACACACTATGAGAAAATTTGCAATGATGCTTGTACTTCTGATTTTTGCCGGAGTACAGGTAGTTTTGGCTCAGACAACCATTACGGGTGTGGTTTCCAGTGCTGATGACGGGCAACCTATTCCAGGTGCTGCCGTACAGGTAAAGGGTACCACAATTGGAGTCACAACAGACGTTAACGGCCGTTATTCACTTAGAGTCCCGGCTGACGGCAAAATACTACAGTATTCATTTGTAGGAATGACATCTAAAGAAGTAACCATTGGCACACAGACAGTTATTAATATTATACTGGAAACTGAAGCCATGGATATTGAAGGAGTTGTTGTAACTGCTCTTGGTATTAGCCGTGAAAAGAAAGCACTGGGTTACGCAGTTGAAGAGGTTAAAGCAGATGAGCTTAACCAAACCCGCTCAGGTAATCTTATCACTTCACTTTCAGGTAAAGTTTCAGGGGTGAACATTACTTCTGCATCAGGTAATATGGGCGGTTCATCGCGCATTACCATCAGGGGTATCAAATCAGTTTCAGGTAACAACCAGCCTTTATTTGTAGTTGATGGTGTTGCTATGGATAACAGCAACTATAACACTACAGATACACAGCGTGGTGCAGGTGGTGTTGACTATGGTAACATGGCCAATGATATCAACCCTGACGATATTGAGTCAGTATCAGTTCTTAAAGGTCCCACCGCTGCTGCTCTTTACGGTTCACGCGCTGCCAATGGTGTAATTCTTATTACAACCAAGAAAGCCAAAGCAGGTAAAAAAGGTTTAGGCGTTGAAGTTAATAGTTCCGTATCCTTTGAACAAGTAGCACTTCTGCCAACATATCAGAATTTATATGGTGGTGGTTATGTTTATACCGGTGAAGGAACAGATGCAGGATTTGCCCTCCAGGAAATCAATGGTGTAAACTATCGCTTGGTAGATTATGCATTGGATGAAAGCTGGGGTCCAAAATATGATCCTAATGTAGAAGTTTTATCAGCATTTGACATTTTCGATTGGGAAGCCAACGGAAAACAAGGAAATCCGGGTACTACTCCATGGGTTGCTCCTGAAAAAGATGTTGAAGATTTCTTCGAAACAGGTGTTGTTTTCAACAATAACTTCGCTATTACCGGTACCAATGAGTCATCAGCCTTCAGGTTATCATATACCAATTATGATCTGAAAGGTTATATGCCTAACAGTACCCAGAACAGGAACTCTGTTAACTTTAACGGTGAATCACAGGTTAGTAAATGGATAAAGGGATTTATCGGTGCTAATTATGTTAACACTTACACTATGGGCCGTCCTGAAACAGGTTATGATGACAATAACATCATGCAGAAATTCAACCAATGGGGACAGCGCCAGCTTGATATGGGTGTTATGAGCAATTATGTCAATCCTGATGGAACTCAACGTGTATGGAACCGTAGCTCATGGGATGATCCAACTCCTGCTTATTCCGATAATCCATATTGGACAAGATACAGGAATTACCAGGATGATGAAAGAAACCGTTTATTTGGTAATATCGGTGTTCTTCTCACTCCTATGGAAGGCTTATCAATCCAGGGAAAATGGAATCTTGACTACTACAACCTGGTAGAAATGGAACGCAATGCCATGGGTTCCCAGGCTCAATCATCATACGATGAAAACAGGCGTGAGTACATGGAAACCAATGCCGAGTTGATTGCAACTTATAGCTTTAAAGCTACCGAAGATTTGTCAGTCAATTTAATGGCAGGAACCAACAAAAGACACAAAGAATATCAGAGAATGACTTCAAACACCAATGGCGGTTTGATTATTCCTGAATTATATAAGATAACCAATTCTACAAACAAACCTTCTGTTGCTGAATATGAGGATGTAAAAGAAGTACAGAGTTTGTTTGGTAGTGTTAACTTTGGCTTCATGGGTATGTTGTATTTGGATGCAACCTACAGAAGTGACTGGAGTTCCACTATTAAACCATATAGATTTGACTATCCTTCAGTAACCATGAGTTTTGTATTCTCAGAACTCAGTGCACTGAAAGATAACGGAGTTTTAAGTTTTGGTAAAGTTCGCATAGGTGTTGCCAAATCAGGTAATGACACTGATCCATACAACAATGACTATTATTATACTTACGTAAGCAATTTCGGTGGCCAGGCTAACTATTCAATTCCTACAACCCTTAACAATAAGGAGTTATTACCGGAAACCACCAATTCATTTGAAGTTGGAACGGAACTTATGTTCTTCAGCAACCGCATTGGATTTGATTTCACCTATTATAGTGAAAGAACATTCGACCAGATTCTACCGGTTGCTATATCAGGTGCTTCAGGTTACGGTTCTAAATTCATCAATTCAGGAGAAATCACCAACAAGGGTATTGAAATCGGTTTGAATCTAACACCGGTTAAGACCTCATCATTTAGCTGGAATATCAACGCTAACTTCACAAAGAATACCAATGAAGTTGTTGAATTAGCTCCGGATCTCGATGTTTATCAATTGGTTAATGGCCCATTCGCCGTATCAGTTAATGCTGAAGTAGGTTTACCTTATGGTTCATTAATTGGTTCAAGCTATGTTAAGGATGCTGATGGAAACATCATTGTTGATACCGATGGTTACACACTTGTTGGCCCGGTACAATCCATTGGAACCGTATTACCTGACTTCTTGCTTGGTGTATGGAACAGATTCAACTTCAAGGGACTTGAATTGTCTGCATTAATTGATTATCGTGAAGGTGGTCAGTTATTCTCAACAACAAATATGTGGGGAATGTATAGTGGTATTCTTGAAGAAACTGCAGGAACCAACTATAATGGCAAGAATGTTCGTGATCCTCTGGAAGACGGTGGTGGTGCTTTATTTGAAGGCGTTTATGGTGAATTAAATGATGACGGTACAATTCAGTATCTTGATGCTGAAGGAAATCCATCAGATGTTCCTGTAGCTAACACAACTCTCATTGATGCTGAATCATGGGGTGGATGGCACTATTCAGGACCAGCCGAAGCAAACGTTTTCGATGCTACCTATGTTAAACTAAGAGAACTTCGTCTCAGTTATACTCTTCCATCAAAATGGACCGGCCCAATTCAGAACTTAGCAGTTTCTGCATTTGGTCGTAACCTTGGTATCTGGGGTGCTGATATAAAACATATCGATCCTGAGAACACTACTGGTAGTGGCAATATACAGGGAATTGAAGGCGGTGCTCTTCCCAGCCTGAGATATTTTGGGTTTGGTCTTAACTTTAACTTTTAATAAATATACAATATGAAAACAAACATCCTAAAATATACACTTAGTCTCTTGGTACTGGTGGTGATGGCTTTCGGTTGTACAAAAGATTTCGATGAAATCAATACTGACCCCAACCGTCCTAAGGAAGTACCGACTGTAAACCTGATTTCAACCGCACAGCGGTACATTACTGATGATATCTTTGACGAATGGTTTAGCGCCCGTCAGGGTTTACTGTGGTCACAATTCTGGGCACAACGTAACTATACTGAAGAAGATAGATTCATCATCCGTCAGAATGTTAATAACCAGTACTGGCGTTTACTCTACACTGATATGATGGATTTGCAGGATATTATAAATATTGCCAGCAATCCTGATAGAAGAGCAGAGATTAACACTTATTATGGTGATGCTGATGGACAGATTGCTGTAGCTAATATTCTGAAATCTTATGTTTTCCAATTATTGGTATCTACTTATGGTGATGTTCCTTATGAGGAAGCATTTGATGCTGTTAACAATCCAACTCCTGCTTATTCAACGCAAAAGGTAATATTCCTTGACTTATTTGCCAAGTTGAAAGCTGCTGCTGATTATCTGGAAGGTTCAACAACAACTGTTTTTACCAGTGGTGACTTAATGTATGACGGTGATCCTGCACAGTGGGCTAAGTTTGCAAATTCATTACGTTTAAAACTTGCAATACGTTTAAGCAAAGCAACTGATCCTGATTTAGTTGCTGCACGCACTGCTGCAATAGCTGAAGCTTCTGACAATGTATTTACCAGTAATGCTGATAATGCAGGGGTTACTTATTTAGGCGATGGCGAAAGCAATTCACCTATGTATGATGGTTTCTATGTTGCACGTCGTAATGACTTTACCGTAACAGCAAATTTTGTTGATTTATTGAAGGGTATTAATGACACCCTGAATAATAAGACAAATCCATTCTTTGGCATTGAAGACCCAAGATTACCTATTTTCGTCCCGAAAAGAGGTGGTGCTTATCGCGGAATGCCTTACGGTATTGTAAATCAGAATGCTTCTGCTCTACGTAGCGTAACTGCCGACTTGTACAATTCACAAAACCTGGTTGCTCATGCTGATGCTACCGTTGTTTGGATGGATTATGCTGAGGTATGTTTCATTCTTTCAGAACTGAACGGATGGAGTCAATCATGGTATGAAGCTGGTGTTGCTGCATCATTGGAACGTTGGGGTGCTGAAGGTGCTGCTGACTTTATTGCTGCTCTTCCGGCTGCCAATGAGGAAAATGTTCTAACTCAGAAATACATTGCTTTGTATATGAATGGTTATGAAGCATGGGCTGAATATCGTAGAACAGGTTACCCGAAATCTATCATAGAAGTAGGTGAGAAAACAGGTCCTTTATCAAATGGTACAGTTGTAACTTTTGGTCCTGTTCCAACTACCGGTAATGACAGAATTCCACGCAGGTTAACTTATCCTGTACAAGAGTTTACAATCAACAAGGAGAATGCTGATGCAGCTTCTGCTTCTGTTGGTGGTGACACTTATAACACAAAACTGATCTGGGATAAATAACAATCTCAGTTAAGTTAACTTAAAAAAAGAGGCTTTCAGATTGAAAGCCTCTTTTTTAATTAAGAGCCTACATCCATATGGATAATAATCTATATATCCGTATAGTGAGAGCGACAATAGTAAAAAGCAGAAGCCCGACTATTACTGTCGGGCTTCTGCTTTTTATAATACAATTAGTAGATTATTCGAATGATTTTATTGATTCAATAATCCTGCGAATAGCTTCACGTAATTGCTCTTCAGTTATTACTAAAGGAGGAGCAAAACGTATAATATCACCATGTGTTGGTTTTGCAAGTACTCCATTATCACGCATCTTGAGACAAACGTCCCATGCTTCCTTACCATTTTTAGGACGAATAATAACAGCATTCAGCAATCCCTTTCCACGAACTAAAGCTATCATATCAGATTTAACTTTTCTCATCTCATCGCGGAAAATTTTACCTAAATACTCTGCCTTTTCAGCCAGTTTCTCGTCCTTTATTACCTGCAAAGCAGCAACAGCAACTTTAGCAGCAATTGGATTGCCACCAAATGTTGAACCGTGCTCACCGGGTTTTATAGTCAGCATTATCTCATCATCAGCTAATACAGCTGATACAGGATAAACACCGCCTGATAGGGCTTTTCCTAAAATCAGAATATCAGGACGAACGTTTTCATGATCGCATGCCAGTAATTTACCGGTACGGGCAATACCTGTTTGTACTTCGTCGGCTATAAATAATACATTCTTATCCTTGCACATCTGGTAAGCTTTGGCAAGATATCCTTCATCAGGAACAAAAACTCCGGCCTCACCCTGAATAGGCTCAACTAGGAAACCGGCAACATTAGGATCCTTCAATGCTTCTGCAAGAGCATTTAAGTCATTATATGGGATCTTGATAAAACCCGGTGTAAAGGGGCCATAACCACCATAAGATTCAGGATCTGATGACATTGATACAATAGTAATTGTACGGCCATGGAAATTACCATCACATACAATTATTTTTGCCTGATTGTCTGCAATTCCTTTTACTTTGTAGGCCCATTTACGGCAAAGCTTAAGAGCTGTTTCATCAGCTTCTGCACCGGTATTCATCGGTAATACCTTGTCATAACCGAAATATTCGGTAATATACTTTTCATAAGGACCTAATGAGTCATTGAAGAATGCCCTGGAAGTAAGTGTCATTTGTTTAGCCTGATCAGTTAGTGCACTGATGATGCGGGGATGGCAATGACCTTGATTAACAGCAGAATAGGCTGATAGAAAATCAAAGTATTCTTTTCCCTCTACATCCCATACCAGAGCTCCTTCTCCTTTAGCCAACACTACAGGCAGTGGGTGATAATTGTGCGCACCGTACTTGTCTTCCAGTTGCATCAGTTTTTCAGATGTCGTTAATTCATTCATGATAAAAATATGTGTTAAATAGTTGTTTTTTAGCGCTATTGTCGGCAAAGATATAACTTAAAAGTAAATGGCCAAAGGAAATAAAAATCGTTTCAATTATCATTATAATTGTTAAGAAAACAATAACTGCCAGGCATACATCATTATTCAAGAATAAAATAAGAATCCGATAACAAACAGATTATTTTGCTTCAATATGAGAATACAAACTCTTTACTTTATTTAACTTTGTGCCCTGAAATCACAAACCAATTATTAATCAACAGAATTATGAAAAGAATACTCTTATTCTCAGCATTAGCATTGCTGATAGCATCATGCAACTCAGGAAATGGGAAAAAGGCATCAGGCCCATCACACACAAAAGTGATTGAAACATCAATTGAAAATGTTGATTCACTTAACAATGTAATTCCCTCAACATGGAAGAATCTGAAAACTATTGTTGAAGGTGTAGCCCACACAGGCAATATTGCCAGTAAAATTGATTCAGTAAATCGTTTTAGCCTTTTGTACGAAGCCAGATTAGGTGATATGGATGAAGCCATGCCTAAGGAGATAGATTTCACAACTTATGGATGTGCACTTCAGCCTGATTCAAAAGCAATATTGGTTATATCAGTTAATGGTGACAAATTTTATAAGGGTGTGACCCTCGATACTCTTTTTACCAAACTCAATGAATGGAAGCAAATGAATTTCACCTTCAAACTTCCTGACAATCTGAAGAAAGATGATATAATGAAAGCCTACGTTTGGAATAACGGTATTGGAGAACTATTGGTTGATGATTTTAAACTTGAAATAGCTTATTAACTCCATGTATTTGAGCTGGAGTTAATTATCTCTGCTATTCACCATCAGAATAATTAATTTCCTTGAATTCTTGAGGGACCTGGTCTTTATTATACTTAGAAGGGCACTTTAAATTCATCTTATGGGCTTCAAAGTGCCCTTCTTTCATTTTACCGATTACAACAATCTGCTCGAGTTTTTCAAAGTCCTGAGGCTTACTGTCATTATACTTTACAAGCATCTCGGTGCCCTGATCGTCAATCATTGTAAAGCTAAAACTATTAGCATCTTTGGCAGCATCATACACAATCTCTTTACCGGGACTTAGCTTACCCATCACATGAAATTCGCGGTTTTTATGTTCTGCTGCTTCATTAAAGCCGGCATAAGTGGAAGTATTCATAGAAAGACTTAGCACCACACCAATAGCAGCAACCATTATAATAAGTATAAGTATATGTATCCTTTTCATCAGTTTATCAGTTATTTGAGATGCAAAAGTAAATTAAAAACCGTTTCTATTTACCCTCTTGCTTGTTTGCCAAAAGTTCTTGTTGCTTTTTCTCAATCTTACTGAGCTTTCTGTCGAGCAGATATAAATATACTGCCAAACCGGAAAATATAATGGCCATTACCAATGCCACTACAAGGAATTTATCTTCTCCAATCATTATATATCATTTAAGGTTGTTGTTGTAATTCAAGTATTCTTTTACGCTTACGGATATCAAGTATCCAAAATGCAATTAATATCCAGCCGATAGCAGCAGGATAAAAAACCATACGCATGGTAGGATCAAGATCGCCCATTGTTGACGAGTTGCCTCCCTTACCCGGATGAAGTGAACTATCAGCTAACCGGGGTAATATTCCAAGGAAGATAACCAAAAGCATGAAAGCAAATATATTGTAAACAGCAGAAACACGAGCTCTGAGTGCTTTCTCATCAATGGACCCTCTCAGAATTGAATAGGCTAAATAGGCCATAACACTAACAGCTGCACCATTCAATTGTGGATCATTGGTCCAGAAATCACCCCAGGTGAACTTAGCCCAAATCATACCGGTCATAAGGCCGAGAAGACCAAAAAATAAACCTGTATTAACAGCCTGTGCAGCAATTAGATCGTCTTTCAGCTTTAAACTACTCAGGTATTTTATACTATATACCAGGGATGTTCCAAGCATAATGAACATCGCAAACCACATAGGCACATGGAAAAACAGATTTCTAATTGTTTGATGTATGACAGGTAAAACGGGCACCTCTACCAAAATGCCATATATTATAGAATACAGTATTAGCAATAGCCCGGCAACTTTCCACCAAATGCCTTTAATCATAACCTAAATATTAATTTATTTTCGCCAAAGATACGGAAAAAGGATAACTGCCAGGATAACGACCACAGCATCTATCAGTAACAAAGAAGTAAGCGATTTGATCACCTGAAGCAATAAAATATTCTCGTTCAGTGATAGTTTAAAGGAATTTATAACCAATAAAAGCATTGGGATAACCACAGGAAAACCTAAAACAGCCATAAGTGCCGCATTATTTCCGGCACTTGATGCTATTGCAGAAACCATAGTCAATGCGCTTGCAACTCCAATACAACCTAAAACAAAAGAAGGATAGAAAAGCCATGCATTAAAATCAGGCATTCCCAGAAAAAGAACATATAATGCCAGACTCAGGAAGCCAAGCGATACCATTAATAAACTGTTATAAATAATTTTTGATAAAACAATTGAAACAGGCGCTGCTATAGTGAAATAATATAATCTGCGGGCAGCATGCTCCTGAACAAAACTCTTGCTAACAGCATTAAAAGCAGCAAATAAAAGTATAATCCAAAAAAGTGCAATCCACCCGGTTTCATCTATCACACGACCAAAAGAGAGTTGAACAACAAACACGGTAGAGACAACGTAAAGGAGGATGGCATTAAGCGCATACTTTTGCCTTATTTCTAAAAGGAAATCCTTCTTTATCAGTTCAATTATTTCTTTCAAATGGTGTTTTTTTTACTAATTTATTGTGCAAAGCAGGTATTGTCTGAAATATTTGTATCTAGACTATGAACCGTAAAGATCAGCCACAACAATACTACATTTCAATTAGGACAAATTGGTTGTATTATATTGATTATCTGTCTTTTTTACGAATAATTGTTTGAGTCCGGCCAGGTCCTAAAGAAATTACTGATACAGGTAAATTAAAACTAGACTCCAGGTAACTAATATAGTCTTTGAAAGCATCAGGCAGTTCAGTCCAGGCAGTAAAATCACTGATTGGCTGATTCCAGCCTTTGAGCATGGCAACCTGAGGTTCCATATCTTTAGAGAGCGTTTCAAAGAGCGGAAAATCAAAAAGATTGCCCTGTATTTTATACTGTGTACAAACTCCAATTTCAGTAAGTTCATCTAACACATCAGCCTTCATCATAACCAAATCAGTAACGCCATTCAGCATAATTGAATACTTGAGGGCCGGTATATCAATCCAACCACACCTGCGCGGCCTGCCTGTGGTAGAGCCAAATTCATTACCCTTGATTCTGAGCTTATCGCCATTCTCATCCAATAGTTCTGAAGGAAATGGGCCGCTGCCAACTCTTGTACAATATGCTTTGAAAACACCGAATACTTTTCCCACCTTGTCAGGTGAAATGCCCAGCCCCGAGCACACTCCGGCCGTAATTGTATTGGAAGAAGTAACGAAGGGATAAGTACCGAAATCAATGTCAAGCATTGACCCCTGAGCTCCTTCAGCTAAAATCTTTTTTCCTTTTAAAATACTCTCATTAATAAATAACTCACTATCAATTAAGGGAATATCTTTAAGGTAAATCAAACTCTCAAACCAAAGCTTTTCATACTCTGCAAGTGGCATTCCATCAATTGAAAGTTCTTCAGGTACAAAACCATACGAGCGGATTATCCTATTATGACTTTCCTTAAGAACATTATATTGATTTTTGAAATCAGGCATCGAAGTATTACCCATTCTAAGCCCCGACCTTGAGACTTTGTCGGTGTATGAAGGTCCGATTCCTTTGAGTGTTGATCCAATCTTAGAAGCGCCCTTTGTAGTCTCATATACAAAGTCCAGCAAACGATGTGTTGGAATTATCAGATGTGCACGTTTTGAAATAAGTAAGTTCTTTTCAGGGGCTACATTTTTCGCACGTAACTTCTTTATTTCAACCGACAGAATATAAGGATCTATAATGACACCATTGCCAATAACATTTATTTTATCAGGATGGAAGATACCGGAAGGAATTGTGTGAAGTACGTGTTTACCTCCATCAAATTCAAGGGTGTGGCCGGCATTGGGGCCTCCTTGAAATCTGGCAATAATATCGTATTCAGGTGTTAGAACATCGGTAATTTTCCCTTTACCCTCATCTCCCCATTGAAGGCCCAATAAAACATCAACTTTCATCTATATGAATTTAAATAATTAGCCTAAAGTAAGTGATTTGCAGCCAAATAGGATTGCTACGAAACCTAAATAATGTACTTTGGGTTTTGATGCAATAATAAGAAAAAGAACCCAATTAATTACCTTGAAATGCAATTAAAACATGGTTTTCCTTTACTTCATAGGAACCGGTAATTGCTTTATGATCTTTACGTCCTGAATAAGAACTACAACGCTTCAGCAGAATCAGCGATACCACTATCGGAATTAACTTGGTTATTTTGTTTCTGATCTTCTTTATAACCATAGAAAGTAAGAGAATGGCTTGAAATCTTTACGCCTAAGATACGCTCCACAGAAGCCTGAATTTCCTGTAACCTGGGGTCACAAAATTCCAGTACCGTTCCATCTTCAACATTGATGAAGTGATCATGCTGCTTAAATTTGAATGACCGTTCATATTGAGCGTAGTTATTTCCAAATTGATGCTTTGTAACAAGGTTGCAATTCTGCAATAACTCTATGGTATTATACAGTGTAGCCCGGCTAACCCGATACCGGTTATTCTTCATCCTGATATAGAGTGATTCTATGTCAAAATGTCCTTTGGTTGAATATATTTCTCTAAGAATAGTATATCGTTCGGGCGTTTTCCGATGTCCATTACTTTCAAGATAGTCTGTGAAAATTTTTGTAACCGTTTCGAAATTTAAACGTTCATTATCTCTCATGACGAGTCAGGTAATTAAAGACAGTTATTACTGTTTATGGCTTTCAGACGGTAAAGTTATAAAATATCCTAATTACTATTTAGAATAAATAAAAATAATAATTGGAATTTTAACAAATCAAGCCTCTATATGGAAAGGTTTTTGGTTGGCTTATCAGTTAAACGGCTTATTCTATAGACACTATTAATTCCTTTAAGTTTCTTTAGCTCAACCATTAAGCGATTCAAGTCGTCAGTATTATGCACCAGTAGCATGATTGTAGATTCAAACACATCACCTGTTGAATCAATGTGAAAAGACCGGATGTTAAGGCTCATTTGGCTTGATATAATATGAACTATATCATTCAGTAACCCCATGTTGTCGAATCCCACTACTCGCAGTCCGCTAAGAAAAGTTCCGTCCTCGGTTCCTGTCCAATTGATTTTTACGATACGGTTACCATATTTCGACATCAATTGAATAGCTTCAGGGCAGTTTGTGCGATGTATCCACACGCCACCTTCCTGAGGCATGAAACCGATTACTTCATCTCCCGGTATAGGATTACAACAATCTGAAATCCTATATTCCACTGTATCATTCTCTTTAACCGGAATATCAATATTTCGCATCTGCTTTTTCACCTCATCAGATAGCTTATGCTGTGAAGTGGACTTCGATCTTGTAAATGGGCGGGTAATCAGATTTAGCCAACCGGTTCTATCATGAAGTTGCAGGCACTCTTTAACTTCTTTGATTCCAATCTCACCTTTATCAACTTTATAGTATAAATCAATTACAGAATTTATCTGAGTACATTCCTGAAGTTTTAATAAACTGGTTCTATTGAGTTCAATTTTCAACTCATTGAAAATCTCTTCGAGTTTAATTTTACCTGCATCAACATGTTTCTTTCTTTGTTCCTTAAGAGCTTCTTTAATAAATGATTTAGCTCTGGCAGTAACAACATAATTCATCCACTCCTCGCGAGGCACCTGCTTTTTTGATGTTATAATCTCTACCTGATCACCGCTTTTAAGTGTTTGATTAAGAGCAACCAGCTTATGATTCACTTTTGCTCCAATACATTGATTACCAATTTCAGAGTGAATGTTATAGGCAAAGTCAAGAGCAGTGGAATTTGAAGGTAAGGTTTTGACTTCCCCTTTAGGAGTAAACACAATGATTTCATCAGCAAAAAGATTGAGTTTAAACTCATCCAGGAATGCCAATGCATTAGAATCAGGTGATTGCAATAACTCCTTTATTTTATTGAGCCATCTGTCTAATCCACTTTCACTATTTGATTTCTCTTTGTATTTCCAATGAGCTGCATAACCTTTTTCAGCAATTTCATTCATTCTACGGGTTCTGATCTGCACTTCGACCCATTGTCCTGTGTGACTCATAACAGTAGTGTGAAGAGACTCATATCCATTAGCCTTGGGAGTAGAAATCCAGTCACGCAGTCTATTCTGCTTAGGGCTGTAAAAATCTGTTACAATGGAATATGCCTGCCAACACTGATATTTCTCATTCTCATAATTAGTATCTATAATTATTCTGATGGCGAAAATATCAAACACTTCATCAAAGGGAACTTGTTTAGCTTTCATCTTCTGCCAAATGGAGAAAATAGATTTTTCTCTGGCAATGATCTCAAATACCAGACCCTGAGCCAATAGTGCCTTTCGTATAGGGTATATAAACTTGTTGATAAACTTGGTTCTTTCGGCAGATGAATCTTCAAGTTTCTTTGAAATAGAGGAATATATCTCAGGCTCAGTATACTTAAGGGCTAAATCTTCAAGCTCGCTTTTAATTGCGTATAGTCCCAGACGATGTGCCAATGGAGCAAACAGGTATATAGTTTCAGATGCAATCTTCAGTTGCTTCTCTTTTGGCATGGATTCAAGCGTTCGCATATTATGCAAACGGTCAGCCAGCTTGATAAGAATAACTCTGACATCATCAGACAGAGTCAGTAGCATCTTACGAAAATTTTCAGCCTGAGCTGAAGGTGTATGATCAAAAAGCTCTTTAATCTTGGTTAATCCATCAATTATTCTGGCAACTTTTTCACCGAACATCCGGCGCATGTCATCAATGGTATAATCGGTATCTTCAACAACATCATGGAGAAGAGCACAGATTATAGAAGTTTCTCCAAGTCCAATCTCACCGGCAACAATTCGGGCAACCTCAATAGGGTGGTATATATATGGCTCGCCACTTTTTCGACGCATATCCTTATGTGCCGAAACAGCCAGATTGAAAGCCTTTCTAACCATGCGCTTGTTCTTCAACTCAGCTCCATTGTTCCAGGCATTCAACAGCCCCCGGTAGCGCTTGAGTATTTCTTTTCGTTCTTGTTCTAGATCAGCGACGTACATGCAGATTATTACTTTCTCTAAATATTGCAACTACAAATGTATCGAATAATACAATGAAAGCTTCATCATCACGTTGATTCATAAAAAAAACAAGTCAAAAGGCAAAAATGCCCTATATTTGTTCTTAATAACAACATTAGGAGGTTTTCGAAATCACAAGGTATTTCTGATGAATGCAGTTAAAGCAAATAATATCAGATGGTTAAAACGGCTTTTCTTAGTATTGGCAAATATTTTCATGCTTAATATTTCACTCTATGCCACACATCAACGTGCAGGTGAAATTACTTATAAACATCTCAATAATCTTACATACGAAGTAACAATTACCACTTATACCTTTGCACCCAGCGCTGCTGACCGTTGTGAATTGACTTTAAACTGGGGAGATGGTGAGAACAGCATTATTCCGCGCAGTAATGGACCCTCAGGAATAACACCGGCCGGCATATCATGCGAGCATGTTGGAGAAATGGTGGGAAAAGATATTCGTAAGAATGTATATATTGGGGTTCACACATACCCTTCTGCTTCAACATATAGAATATGGCTGGAAGACCCTAATCGAAATATGGGAATTCAAAACATTCCAAATTCGGTTGATGTGCCCTTATACATTGAAACCCTGCTGGTAATAAACCCTTTCCTTGGCAACAACAGTTCTCCACAGCTTCTTCTTCCTCCAATTGACAATGGATGTATTGGAGTGCCATACCTTCACAATCCCGGCGCATTTGACCCAAATGGCGATAGTTTGTCATTTAAACTTGTCACTCCTCGTGGAGCCGGAGGATTAAATATCATTGGGTATAAATTACCTAACGAAGTAGATGAACTGAATCCGGGTACATTTACAATTGATGCTACAACTGGTGATATTTTATGGCAGAACCCTACTATTCAGGGTGAATACAATTTCGCATTCATTATTGAAGAGTGGCGCAATGGAGTAAGGATAGGGTATGTTACCCGCGATATGCAGGTAAACATTATAGCTTGCGATAATGAACCTCCTGTGCTAAGCCTGGTAACTGACACTTGTGTTGTTGCCGGTGATACTTTGAATATTAAAATTACGGCTACCGACCCTGATGGTGATATGTTGACGCTTACCGCTACCGGTGGGCCTCTAATCATTCCTTCGAATCCGGCCACATTTCAGATAACCTACGATTCTATTGGCATTATTCAAGGAGACCTGAAATGGATTACTTCGTGTGCTAATGTTAGAAACCAAGACTATCAGGTATATTTCAAAGTTGAAGATAATGGCTCACCCGTCAGCCTGTTTGATTTAAAAACTCTCAATATTAAAGTCATTGCCCCCCCTGTAGTTGGTACAAATGCAGAACCGCTTGGAAATTCTATAACCCTTTCATGGCAAAGGGCAATATGCTCCGAAGCAAGGGGTTATAAGATTTATCGCCGGGCAGGTAATTCGGGTTTTATCCCCGGAGAATGTGTGACCGGAGTACCACCTGAAACAGGCTATCAATTAATTGCAACAACTGATGGTATTAACAACACTTCTTTCGTTGATGATAATAACGGAGTAGGGCTTGTTAGGGGAATAACCTATTGCTACATAGTCACCTATTGGTTTGCTGATGGAGCAGAAAGTAAAGCATCAGAGGAGTTTTGCACCGACCTGAAAAAAGATCTGCCTGTAATTACCAATGTAAGTATTGATACCACCTCTATTGATGCAGGACAGATATATATTGCCTGGTCTAAACCTACTGAACTTGATACCATTCAAACGCCCGGGCCATTTATTTATAAGTTATTCAGATCGCAGGGTTTTACCACTTCCAATAGTGTTCAGGTTGCGGAGTTCAACGATCTTAATGATACTATTTATACTGATCAGGGTATGAATACAAGAGATGATTCCTGGACATATCGCATTGAGCTTATTAATAATACACCGGGAAATGTATTTTCTGTAGGATTTTCTGTTCCTGCTTCATCAGTTTACCTGACAACATCTCCCTCTGATCGACAAATCACACTCACATTCAATGAAAATGTCCCATGGGCAAATGAGAATTATGTGATATATCGTAAAGACCCCGACGCACCAAACTTCGATAGTATTGCAATGGTACCTCTCAGAAGATATGTTGATACTAGCTTAATCAATGAACAACAGTATTGTTATTATGTAAAAACCATTGGCACTTATGGCACACCGGGATACATTGATCCTTTAATCAATTTCACTCAGATTAAGTGTGATTCACCTCTGGATAATGTTGCTCCATGTCAACCAATGTTGACAGCTGATATTAATTGTGAAGATTTGACGATATTGTTTTCCTGGGAAAACATCAAGTTAACCTGTGCCCCTGACATTGCCAACTATCTTCTTTACCAAAAAGGCAATCCTGATGTGTTAATAGCCACAATTGAACCGGAAAACACTAATTATACCCATACTCTTTCAAGTCTATCCATTTCAGCTTGCTACTTTATTGCCGCTATTGATACGAACAGTAATATTGACACTACTGAAGCATTTACATATTGCCTGGGCATTGACGATTGTCCTAGATATCGTCTGCCAAATGTATTTACTCCTAATAGTGATAATATAAATGATTTCTTTGTACCGTTCCCGGGCTATACATCAGTTGAACGTGTAGAAATGCAGATATTCAATAGATGGGGAGTTCTTGTCTTTGAAACTGTTGATCCTGAGATCAGGTGGGATGGACGCGATAAAAACACCAATAGCTTATGCCCCGAAGGTGTCTATTTTTATCGTTGCGTAGTATATGAAAATGTTGGATCACCTGAGTCGCCTGAACAGACTATACAACAAAAACGACTCCTATCAAGCAGTATCCATTTACTATATTAGCAACAATAAGATTGATCTTCAGCAAACTGAATACCTCAATTGTTATACCGAATTTTATATAACTGCAGGAATGCTTTAAATGGAAATTGTTTAGTAAGTAACAAAGAGGTTATGCTTTACACATAAATAAAGAGGCTGTCTCAAAAGGATAGCCTCTTTTTCTTTTAATGCGATAATTA